>CALBTC010000093.1 GCA_937967805.1 uncultured Anaerolineaceae bacterium | reverse complement strand
AATACGGCGACCAGACAACGCTGGCCAGCGTGGACGACGCCTACATTGGCGCAATCACCACCAACCAGTACGGCACTGTCCTGGTCCGGTCTACCGCCCGAATCCCCACCGGTTATTGGGGCGTCTACAAGACCTATGGTTCCAATGACCCGCGCAACCCGCTGGTTGGCCGCTGGGATGAAATGTTTGGCCAAGGGCCGCAGCTGGTTGTAGCCCAGGTTGCCCTATTCCCAATCCAGGGAGCCATTGGCCAGATGAAGCTGGGCTTTTCCGTTGGGCCGGACCGCGTAGCGGCTGTGCTGGTGGAAAACGACACCAGCGGGAGCTACGCCACCCCAACGATCAGCTAACTTTACCCACCATCTTCCGCATCCTCCTGTTGTGGGAACGGCCGACTTCGGCAAGCTCAGTCTGGCCGTTCCCACCCTCAAGGATGAACGAGGTAACTATGTCGAATCTACAACAATTCAAACTAAGAGCCCCCAACACCTGCTACAAATGCGGCCAACCCACCGGCAGCCACGTTTTTGCTGAAAACATGGATCGCGCTATCGCTGGCTTCGGCCGCTGTGGTCGCTGTGCCAAAGTCGTGACGGAAGACGGCGCCGGCGATGGCCAGGCCGTCACGAACGACCTGACCGCTCTCCGCGGCGTAGGCCCAAAACGCGCCCAGGAACTGCAAACGCTGGGCATTGATTCCTTTCAGCAGCTGGCTGAGGCCAATACGGAAATTTTGGCCGTCCAGCTGGGCGTGAAAGAAGAAGACGTAGCCAAGTGGCAGGCTGAGGCTAAAACGCTGGTAGAGGCCGAATTATGAGCCTATTAACGCCTTCTAAGTCTAAGGTCGCCAAATGGTTAGACCAACTGGCCGAGGTGCAGGAGCGCCAGGCAACCCTGGACGCTTTGTTCACGCAACTGGTACAAGACGATCCGGAAATTCAAGATGTACAAGCCGCAATGGTCAAAGTGCATGAAGAAATGGCCGAAATCCGTGACACGATCAAAACGGCCGTTCTAGAGCATGGCGAAACCGTTAAAGGCGAGCGCCTGCAGGCGGTTTGGTGCAAAGGCCGCGTGAGCTGGGACATTAAAGCCCTTGAGGGCTACGCAGCCGCCCACCCGGAAATCTTGAGCCTCAAGAGCGAAGGACAGCCGACGGTCCAATTCCGCAAGGTGTAACAACAGATGGCCTTCACGTTCGATCTTGCAGCCACTGGCGACGACCTGATCGTCAGCAAAATCCGCTTATTCATCGGCGACAACGTTGAGAACAGCGGCATTTTACCGGACGGTGCCAACTTCCAGGATGATGAAATTCTGGCGTTTTACAGCGATGAAGGTTTGCACCAGCGCCGGGCAGCGGCGGCAGCTCTTGAAGCAGCCGCAGCGAGATGGAGCGCCCACGCCGGCCGCTACAAGTTAGGCCCGGAGGATCAGGAATCTATGCAGGCCGAGATGTTCAGCAACCAGGCAAAGACGCTGAGAGACAGATACGGCTACAACGACGGCGGCGACACTGACACCTCTGGCGCTGGCTGGAGCGTGAATATGCTGCCCTCGGGGAAAGTGCTATGAGCCTTTTAGTCAGAGACGCCCGGCATAAACGCACCTGCACCGTCACCCGGCCACCGGCTACGGGCGAGAGCGGCATCACAACCGTGGTGGCCAACCTGCCCTGTTCTAATCCGTGGCCGGCCGGACGCGAAACCAGAGAACTGCCGGACCTGGCCACCATCGTGGAACTGTATGAAATGACCACTAATGAGGCCGGCTACCAAAACGACGACACCTTAACAATGGACGACGACGGCACGGAGTTCAAAATCAAACGCGCCCTGCCGTGGAAAAGCACCTTGACCATTCGGCCGACGTTTTATTTTCTCATCCTGGAAAAGGTGACACATGTCTGATTTTGCCATTGTTGCCCACTATCTGGACCTCAAAGCCGCCCAGCTGGACCTCTTGCAGCTAGCCACCATTGGCCTAGTTGATGAAGTGAAGCACCTGGAGACGGATGTGGCCATCGACCTGGCACTTTACGCCAGCGACATCTCGCCTTTTGTCACCGGCTCTTTGTCCGCTTCACACATTGTCACCGATATGGGCGACTTCTCACTGGTTCATATCAGTGAAGCGGCCGTTAACCCGTTCAGCATCGAAGACCCGCACAAGTACGGGCCAAAGGTTCATGCGATGGGTGGGCACCGGGCTTTTTACGACCGGACCGTCGATGAACGGGCCGACGCAGCCATTGACCAGCATGTTGATGTGTTCTATGGCCGCGTGGAGGCGATTTTCTAATGGCCACCGTGAAAGAATGCCGCGAGGAAATTCACGCCATCCTGGTGGCCAACCTGGTGGGCAACGGCATCGAAGCCGTTGATATCCACAAGTTCAGAACGGGACGGTTCCGCGACGAAACCCCAATCCATGCTGTGGTGACAACGCACAAGCTGAACACCCAACCACTTAACCAGGGCGACCAGCTGCCAATGTATCAGTTCAAAATTCTGATCGCCGCCCGTTACAACGACGCAGCCAGTGAGCTGGCAGCCGAAGACGCTTTAGACCTTTTAGAACTATTGGCCATTGAGGCCTTGGCACCGGCCAACGCCAGCAGTGTATGGGAAGCCCTAGATTTTCTCCCATCACCGGAACGAACGAGTGTGCCCTTTAATGGCAAAACCTACCGAGTTGCCCAGCAGCTCGTCAACGTGGAGATCAACTAATGAGCAACAAACCTAAATATGATCCAAACGGCCTGTACTTCGCCCGTGTCCGAATCCGGCGCACGGCCGCCTGCATAACCGGCGTCTCTAACAAAACGCCAGGGGATTTACATGTGGACCCACCCGAAGAATTTGATGACAAGGGTAAACCTGTCAATCCTACAACGTTCACCATGGCCGACCGAACGCCGGAACAAGTTGAAATGCTGGTGACTCGTGGCGCTATCGTGCCCATACCCAGCAGCTAATCGTGACAGAATTTTTTCGGCCGAAACAAACACCGTCATTAGTGACGAACGGATCAGCTGGAGCCGCTGCACCCGTCACGTATTCGTGACCAACGCCGGCGCACGTGCCCTTCCGGATGTCACGAAAATCTAAGTCGCCGGCCACGGCCGGGACATCAATGGAGCTAACATCATGGCCAAAACAGCAAATTCCGTATCTGCCCGACGGATGGTATCGCAGGTAGTTATCACCTCTGCCATCAACACAGCCTTAAGTCTGGCAATCGTAACACCACCCGAAACAGTGGACTTCTCTGAAATTTCAGTGGAGGTGAGCCAACCAAATGCCCCCCAACGGCCGGTTGACAAACAGCCGGTCCAAGGAGACGACTACAGCATCTTGACCCAAGACAACGGGATCAGTGAAGCCGTGCTGAACTGGACAATTCTGTACACGAAGGGGCAAGACCAGCTGGGCAGCGTCAATTTCGACTTTTACAACGGTCTGCTACGGCCGTTGTTCCATAACAGTACGCCCCTAAGCCTGCAACACATTTGGTCTGCCACCGGCGCGGTTGGCGACATCGAGTACACCACAGACGCCACTGAATCTTTTGTGACTTCCGTGCCTGACCCCGTAGGCGGCGCGACATCCGAGAAGATCAAGCTGACCTACGTGCTGGAAACCAGCCGGGTAACAGCCGCGGTGATCACATGAGCAAGCAAAAGTTAGTTGAGCTCAAATCGCCCTTTGAGCAATGGCCAGGCAGTATCTGGATTCCAGAGTTTTTTGACGCTGCCAACCTGAACGCCTGGTGGGAGCGGTTCAACGAAATTGAAGACGAGGTAGAGCTGGGAACAGACGAGCGGCACCACGCTTTTAGAACGTGGGATTGTCGTTTTTGCTTTATCAAAAAGCACACGCTCCAGCTAGGCAAATCATTCGATGGACAAGCGTATGAAGTCGAACCCAGCGGGTTAAAACTGCCGTCCATCAAAATTGCCGAATGGTTCATTGAGGAAACCGAACCTTATCTAAGCAATGAGTTGAACTTAAAAAACTCGCCAGGGCCGTCTACAACAACCAAAAGTACAACCCAGCAGTAGATGGCCCGGAGCCCACGCCTATGCCTTGGGCATGGGAACAGGCAAGGCACTGCCTGAATCTTGCTTCCGGAGAGGTGAACCATTGGCCTTTCCCTAACAAGAGTTGGCAGGACAACCGTTTCTTCATTACCGCCATGCTTGTCGTCTGGCAAGCGTGGCGCTTTGCCAACAAACCGGCCGAGAAGTGGGGAGCCGACGACGTTGATTACTACGACTGGCTAACCACCGACGACTAAGCGGATCACCGAGGCCCACAACATGACCACCCGCAAAATCGGCATCGAGGTTGAAGCCAAAGCTACCGGCGACGGCCTACGAAAAACCGAACGCCAGGCTAAAGAACTAGACGAAATGCTGGAGCGTTTAGATAAACGCTTCCAATCCAGCAGTGTCGGCCGCTTCACCGATGAACTTAAAGAAGCGCGCACCCGCAGCCGGCAATGGGTAGACATTCTTGGTGAATTAGCCGACGAGATGGAGCGGGCCAACCGCGAAACCCACGACTACCGCAAACAAACCGAGAAGGTCAAAGACAGCGTAGAAGAAGCGTTTCGCGCCCAGGACCGTGCGATTGAAAAAACCGAGAAGCTGACCAGAGCAACGGCCGAAGGCGGCCGGGAAGCTTTTGATTACTTCACACGCTACAGCAAAGTTATCACCACCTTAAACCAGGGCCGTTTCCACACCGTTGAAATGGCCAAAGCCTTGGGCCTACTCAACAATCAAACCAGCCAGGGCAGTCGCGAATGGCACCAATATGGTGCCCAATCCGAACAAATTCGGCAGACCTTTCGTGAGCTTGACACCACCCTACACACCCTCAACCTGAGTATCAAAAATCTGACTGAAAACCTGGAGAAGTCAGAACGGCGCATGAACCAGGGAGAGATCGCCGTCGATGCGCTTGGCACCGAGCTACAAGACACAGGCGACCGCGCCTACTACCTGAACGAAGCCCTTTTTGAATCGCAAACACAACTGCACATTTGGGAAACCCGCGCAGCCGCGGCTGAATTCAAAGCCCAGGCGCTGGGTGCAGAAATGCGCGAAATCGCCAGAGACACAGATAAATTCGATGAGGAATTAACCGAGCTCCGCCGATCAGTTGATCGGGTAGATGACAAGCTAGACCAAATGGGGCGCAGCGTTAATCAGGTTGACGACAGCCTTGATAAATCTCGTGTCACCAGCGAGGCATGGGGCGAGACGTTCGGCAACATCGTTTCCAACGTTTTGGAAGAAGCCGCACAAGCTGCCTGGCAATTTGCCCAAGACAGTGTTGCCGCCTTCTACGAATTTGACAGGGGCACTAGAGAAATCTTCACGCTCCTACCCGGCGCAAGCACAGAGATGAAAGAAGCCCTCAAAGCCGACGCGCTGGAGCTAGGCATAGAGTTGGGCCGTCTTCCAGAGGAAATGCTCCCGGCTATCTATGCTGCCTTGAGTGCCGGGATTCCGGAGTCCAATGTTCTCGATGCAGTGGCCACAGCCAGCGAAGCGGCACGCGCAGGCGTCTCCGATCTGGACACCACATTAAAGTTAGGCGTGGCCATCCTCAATGCCCAGGTCGGCGGCGTGGAAAACCTGGATCAGGTGTATGACCAACTGTTCTTTACGATCAAGAACGGCGTGGTCACAATGCCTGAGCTGACCAACGGCTTCAATGCCGTCACCAGTATCGCCGGTGAAGCGGGCGTCAGCCTACAAGATATTTCAGCCGCCCTGGTCGTGATGACCCGGCAGGGTGACAGCGCCCAGGAAGCGTTTGAGCTGCTGAGTATCATGCTGACGCAGCTGTCTACCAGCGGCACCACATTGGCCAGCACATTCCAAGAGGCAGCCGGTAAGAGCTTCCGCCAGTTTATTGCCGAAGGGGGCAACCTGGCCGGTGCAATGGAGCTCCTGCAAAGCCATGCAGCCGACACCGGCCAGGCGCTGGGCGACATTCTGGGCGGGGGCAGTCCCTTCTTCCGTGACACTCAGGCTGCCAGAGGTGTACTGGAACTCACGGGCAAGCACCTGGACGATTTAGTCCACTTTTCCAACGAAGCAAACGAAACCCTAGGGGACATGAGCCAGGCATCATTAGAAATGGGCCAGAGTGCCGAATTTGGCGCGCTGCAGGCGGCGGCCGCATGGGATGAGATGAAAATCTCTATGGGTGAAGCCTACTCCCAGGAAGCCAGCTTCATAGAGCAATCCAAGCAAGGGATAGCCGAATACGTCACCGAAGACGCCAAGCGCAGAACCCAAATTCTAGCCACTAGAGACGCATTAAAAGAAATGGGGCTTTCCGGCCTGGAGCTAAACCACACAATTAGCGCGATCACAACAGGCTCTATGCTTTGGCGCGGTTCGATGGTCGAAGCCGAAACTATGGCTTACAGAACGGAGATCGCTCTCCGGCTATTGGAAGACGGTTTTGACGGCACAGGTGCCGAACTTGAGGAACTGATCAACCAGGAAATCAAACAGATTGAAGCCGCCAAAGAAATGGGTGAATCATTGGCTAGCGTTGACGCCAAGCTGATGAACTTCAACAGCGGCCTGGTACAGACCAAAGAGATCGTCCCGCCAACTGTAGCCACACTACGGGAGGCCAGTGAAGCCGCCCTCGATCTTTCCAACAGCCTTGCCACTTACGGCGATGAAGACATTGGCACAGGCTTTACACAGGCCGTTCTCGATGCCAAAGAAGAAATGATCGCCGCCAACACGGAGATTACAGCCACGGCCGAAGATCGCGCCAACCGAATCGCCGCCGCTGCTGCTGCAGAACGCGAGGCCCTACTACAAAGCCGCCAAGAATTCAACGAATACGCGCTGAGAATTGCCCACGGCGGCGAGGCCACCGCCAACTGGACCAACGAGCTTTTCATCAATGCCGCCCAGCAAGGCGTCAATGCTGAGCAGCTGCACCTGCTGGCCATTGCCACCGGCGAATACAGCGAAGAACAAATTCAGGCCATGCTCACCGAAGCAGCCATGAGCCAGGCCGTAGACCGACTAAGTGAAAAACTTGTCAATGGGGAAATCTCAACCCGTGATGCGATTACCGCATTACAAGACTATGAGCAAGCCCTGGCTAATGATTTTGAAGCCAATATCAACTTCGATGACTTCATAAATGCTGAGGAACAAGCACGCCAAACGAAAGAGGCTTTCTTAGCTGCTCAGGGTGAATATTCGGCAAAATTCACAACGCACAATGTCACCGTCAACGAAACAGTGACCAAAACGACTTCTCAAGGCGATGCAACAGCATTACATGAAGGGGGTCATTTCCGTGCCGGCGAACTCTTACTTGTCGGCGATGCGCCAGGCGGCAAGTTCATCCCCGGTATCAGTGAATTTGTAGTCTTTGATCAACCGGGCCAGGTGATCGGCGCGGCTGATTCTGCCCGGTTGTTTGCCGGTCAGGGACTGCCGCCAGGCTTTAACGACGGCCAGCCAGCATTGGGCAGCACCAGCAACCCGGCCGAAGGCCGCGCCCCGGTCCAGATCACCATCAATCTATACGAGGCACCCAACCGAGATATCGAGGACAACCTTTTACGTGCGCTGCAGCGGGGAGGGCTAACCAATTGAGATACCTACGTGCATTCAACGGCAAGACGTTTCACGACGGCACCAACCGCTGGTCTGTTTCCAAACTGCCAATCACCACAACCGGCGACGTGCAGGTGGTGAAAATGGCCAACGGCGCACTTTTCGATCCCGATTATGGCACCGGTTCAGTGGCCACCCCTGAGCCATTTAGCGCCACGTTCTTCATGCGCTTCAGCACAAAGGCAGCAGCCGAGGCGGAGGAAGCGGCGATCAAGGCCTTGATCGGCAGCAACGGCACGGCCACGGCCGACCTGGACAGCGGGGGCACGTCCGAAACGTGCAATGCCAGCTTGAAGTCAATCAACCTGGTCCACAAAAAGAATGACTTTTCTTTTCTGGTAACTCTCAACCTTATTCCCTTCGACGACTGGAGCTAGGCCGTGAGCAGCTGGACAGGACACCAAGCGGAAATTTACGGATACGGCAGCTCCATAACCATTGGGCCATTGGTCGGCACCATTACCCGCATTGTGGCCGGAGGCGCTGAGGGAACTAACAACCTCGACGAGGAAGGCCGCGGCTCCTTTAAGATTCATGGTTCCGATACACCCAGCCTGAGTTTGTGCCAGGAATACCGTATTGCCCGAGTGTCAGCCGTTTCCTCTGTATCTGGCCTGAGACATGAGATTTGCTGCTTCATCATCCGAGAAGTGAAACCGGAAGTTGTAGGCCGGCATGTGGTCTACACCATTGCCGGACCAGACCTGATTGGCAACATCAAATGGGGCAATATCGGCTTCAACGTGATCAGCGACAATGCCGGAGGACCATCAACAACACCGGTGGCAGACGCACTCAGCTACACAGATAAAGGCTGGGTAGTCACAGAACACGGCATCGCCCCCAATGGCGCCGTGCTTGTAGGCAGCGGCGAAACAGCCTATGTTGCCCTGGCCACCCTCCTGCAGCAAATGAATGCCCACATGTCATTTGCCCTAATAGACAATCCAGATTTCACGCTGCACATTTGGTATGAATTCACAAACAACAGCGGCCTGACACTGCTGGAAACCAACAACCCAGCCAGCTACCAGGCCAACGCGACGACGGCAATCATTAGTAAGCCAATCCGCGTAACCAAAGAGCCGCAGGAGGTTTTTTCCCGCGCCTACATCTTTGGCGCAGGCATGGGCGTGGACCGGCGCACAATTGCCGAGGCCCAAGGGTTGGTCAGCGTACCAATCAAATGGGATGTGAACTACTCAGATTCCTGGATTCGCAACCGAGACATGGAAGAAGACGGCAATCCCGTCATCTGGACAACCAAAGGTTTCCCAGCTTACCAGCCCAGCGACCCAACCGACCAAACGGCCGTAGAGACAAACGCCATTGCCCTCCTGTACGCGGGGATCACCTGGCTATCGCACCGGGCGCAGCCAATCATCACCTACTATGAAATACCAGATCTGATCATTCATGCCGATTTGATTCCCGGCCAATTGATTCACGTCACCTACAACCGCAGCAGCCCCGTCAACTCAAGTGGCAACCTGGTTACAACGGAAATCATTGATCTTGACGACGATTTGATTGTATTAGGCATCCGCCACCGGCTGGGGGAAGACGGCAAAAGATACACCACCCTACTGGTTGGCGATACCCCAAAACGAATATCCACCGGCCTAAACATCATGGCAGAGAAATTAAAAGACCTGGAAGAAACTGTTCGACACACCAATGCCGGAAGCGGCGGGGGCAGTGGCCCACCAACAGGAGAATCAAGTTACCTATGGTCCAGCGGCAGCGGGCCAGTTTTGACCGGCAATTTGCTGGTTGACCCACTTGTAACCATCGACGGCGTAGACATCTCAGCACACGCAGCCGATCCTGACGCACACCATACACCAGGCACTTTAAGCGCCCTAACCATAAACACCAACGTGAGCGGCAGCGAGTATCACGCCATTGACGCCAGCAGCGACCCAGGGCCACAAGTTTATCTGCTTAAAACAGACGTAGGCGGGCGGATCGTGCTGGTGAGAGCCGACCTGGACAGCCTGGTCTTAACCGACCGAACAACTTTACAGCAATACAACATCTTCCTGGACAACGGGCAGATGTTTATTGAACCTATCTAGCAATTTTGCTTAAGGAGCAACCATCATGGCAGTTGGAGACATCACCGTTTTTAACCGAGGGATTTACACATTTGGCAACAATCTGAATCTGGCCAGCGACACCTTTCGTGTCTATCTGATGGCCGGATTGACGCTCAACATCGACACTCAGCATTTCTTGTCTGACATCGTGGCCAACGAAATCGCTCTCACCGGTTACACAGCCGGGGGGTACACCATCACCACCCCTACCTGGACCGAAGACGACACCAACGACAGAAGTGCCTGGGATTTTGAGAATCCCACCTGGGCCTCGATTGCCGCAGGAACCATTAACTATGCCGTCGTTGTGAAATGGACCGGCGTGACAACAACCAGCCCGCTGCTCTTCGCCATCGAAGCCACAAACGCCAACGGCAGCAGCTACACCATCACGATACCGGCCGGCGGCATTTTGTATCTGAGAAAAGCAACAGCCTAGAAAGGGGCAACCCATGACCACCACAGGGCCCATCTACGCCAGTTCCGGGAACAACCAAACCGGCATAGGTACACAGGCGTGGACCATCGGCGACTTAACAGCCGACAACAACAATTACACAACGGCCGACTTGGATGGATCGGAAATATCGAACTACCTGCGTGTTGCCTTTGATTTCTCCGCAATCGGTGACAGTGACACGATAGACGCCATTTTCGTCGAGATTTTACGCTTTGGGGAAAGCAGCAACCGCATTGGTGACAACTTAATCCAGTGGATGATCGCGGGCAGTCTAGACGGAAACAACAAAGCCCTGGTTGCCAACTGGAGCAACACCGAAACATGGCAAGGCTATGGTGACACAACCAGCGATGCCTGGGGATTGACCATTACCGGGGCCGACCTCAAGAATGCCAGCACCTACCTGGTGATTGTTGCCCAAAACGAGAGTGGCTCCAATTGGGATGCTTTTATTGATTCTGTTCGCGTCACAGTTGTTCACACCGCAAGCGGCGTAAACATCAACGCCAACGCAGTAACGCTTGAACTCGCGCCCCAGGCCGCGACATTTGATGTTCCCGTCAACGTCAATGTTAATCCGGTCACGCTGGAGCTCGCACCGCAGTCACCTACGTTTGACGTTGGCGGGGTGAACATCCTGGCAAACACAGTCACGCTGGAGCTTGTTCCCCAATCGCCTACTATTGATCTTGGCTCACCCGGCGTCAACGTCGAGGCCCAAGCCGTTACGCTTGAACTGGTGACCGGCACGCCTACCATCCAGGCACCTGGAGCAGCCTTACTCATTGGCGCACCCACCCCATTGCCGATCAGCGTAGATTCTTTGGATCTCATCGACCACGTGGCCGGGACGATCAGCCATTCCATAGTGGCCAGCAGCAACCCAGGGGCAAATGAAATCCTGTTGAAGTCCACACCCAACGGGTATCTACGGCTGGAGCGGCTAGGGGTCGGCAAAGACCCGGTTCAGCCGCTAGATATTGAAGGTAACATTCAGTTAACCGGCAGCCTGCTGCACACCGGCGACCTGACCATTCTGGCCAGCGGCGGCGATGTGCTGCTGGAAGACACCCATATCCAGGCGCACAACTGGGTTAGCGGCACTACCGGCTGGGGCATCCAGCATGATGGGGACGCTGATTTTCGCAATATAACGGCCGATTCGCTGACGGTGGAGGCTTTCATTGCCGACATCAACCTGGCGCTGGCTGGAAGTCAGATTATCAGTAAATCCGTGGCGATTGTGTCACGGCCGTTCACCATCCCGGCCGTAAGCGGCACGCTGTTTGTTTACGACCTGCCCGGCTTCGAGAATACCCAGGTCTTTGCCGATGGCGACTACGTACGGCTGCGTTACATTGACCGCAGCGGTGGGGGCCTGGTGGTGGGGGATGCGTGGGGCACGGTCAGCAGCTACACCGACTTAGGCGGCGGGGAACAAAGCTGGACATGGACGTACGTCAGTGGCAGCATAGGCCAGATCATCACAGAAGGGGCTACAGCCCTGGACTATGGCCAAAGCGGGGATGGTTACTGGCATGTAACCACCCTCGATCCGTTGGGGAGTCCCTATGCGGAGATTGGCACATGGGTGACTGACCCAAGCGTAGGCGGAAATCACTCTGTTCACGTTCGCATGGGCCAGCTTGATGGTATCGCCGGAGTGGGCGACGAGTGGGGCTTGTGGGCCGGACAGGCCAGCAACATTTACTTACTGCTTTCTGACACCAACTTTGCCGCCCACGGCTTGAGGTTAAGCCTGTATGAATCCGGAGGCACAGAGACGCTAAGGCTTAATCCCAGCGTACCATCTTTGGCCATTGGCAATACTTTGCCCACCGGTATGGATTCAGGCGGAAATGGTTTATGGGTTGGTCTGGATGGAGCCAGCTACAAACTCAGGCTGGGAAATCCAACCGGCACCGCCCTACGCTGGGACGGCACCACCCTGCGCATCCGCAACAGCAGCAATGCCGACGTCATCGTTATCGACAATGCAGGCGCATCCTACTTTGCCGGAGTAATGACCCTCGGAGCCAGCGGCGGCATCTGGCAAGGAACCGGCAGCTTCGGCACACCCACCACCGGCTTAAAAATCTGGCGTGACAGCAGCATAGGCCGTATTGCTGGCTACAACAGCGGCACGCTTCAATGGTATGCAGGAACCGATGGGAAACTATATGCAGGTGCAGGCGCAGTTGTTTTAGACGCTGATGGCATCACCCTACCCAATCACACAGCCCAAACTTATGAAGGGATCAAGTCGCTTAAGTTCAAAAGTGGCGCAACCACCTTTGCTCGGCATTGGCTTTATACCAGCGCCCTGGTGGACAGATCGCAATACATCATTGAGGCAATCAGCCCCAATGGAAGCCAAAAGGTATCCCTGACCCTTTATGCCGGAAACGGATCGGCAGAAGAAACAATGGAATCCAGCTCACTTTTCCGAGCCGAAAGACTGAGGTCTAACACAGGTTGGAGTAGCGACGCTCCGGGAGATGTTTCTTATTCCGGGAACCTCAATTATTACGTAGGAAGCACCAAGTACACCGTTTATGGCTACCGCCCAATCTCCAAAGCCACAAGCACGAATTTCAACGGGGATAACTTTGGTCCCACCAATGACCAAACCATCGATCTATCTGCTAGTTTTGGTTTACCTGCAGGCATCAAAGCAGTCAACGTAACCCTAGTTATTTCATCAAATTCGGGAACAACAAGTGATGAAGTTTGGTTAGGTCCGAGTTCATCACCAAGCGACAATCAACTAAGTTGCAGAGCCATGAACGGAGTAAATCAACAATACGTATCAGGCATTGTGAATTGTGACAGCAATGGAGATGTTTATTTAACCATTCTAAACGCGGCTACTACAGTCCGAGTATGGATCGAAATTTGGGGCTATTACATCTAGCCCAGGAGAAATCTAATGTCAAAAAATAAAACTTTACCAATGAACCAAAAAACAAAAACCAACAATGAACCAATCGACCGTGAGAAGATTCTTGCACAGCGCGAAGGGCTTGAAGCCACTCTTAAAGAACTGCTACAAAAGGTAGCTTTCTACCAGGGAGCCATCACCAGCCTTGATTACCTGTTGAATCCAGAAGCAGCAAAAGTGGAACCAGAGTCCGCAGCCGAAAGCGCCGACTGATCCAAAGCAGGCACACATGGAAGAAATCTTAATCGCTGTTCTTTCATCGACCGTTCTGTCTACATTGATCAACTTTCTACAGACACAGCGCCAGCAGCGGCACCAACGCGCCGAGCGCCAGGAGACAAGAGATCAGACCGTGGCCGACCGGTATTACGATGAGCTGCGCCAAGATATCGAGGAATTAAAGCGGCAGCTAAAGGACAGTGAACACAGAGCCGATAAGTGGCAGGAACTTTATTACCAACTCTATGCCAAATACCAGAGTGTGAAAGCGCAGAATGAGCTTTTTAACTCTGAGATTCGGGAACTCAAAACCCAGCTGCAACGGCTGGAAAAAATCATCACAGCAAAGGAGCAAAAAACATTATGAACAACCGTCTCATCTTTAACAGCAAGAAGGCAACCATCACGGTAATCGGTGCCATTCTAGGCGCCTTGCTTCAAATCATGCCCATCGTTTTCCCTGATGTTGACCCTGTTATTTTTCAGGAAGCAGCCGACTTAATCATGAAGATCGTCATGATCTACCTGCCCAGCCAGGCGGCTGTGGACGTGGCCAAAGTAGTTAAGCAACAACATGAACAGGCTACGGCTTAAACACGAGGGTGACAAGCTGGGGATTGTACAAACAATCCTGCCCAAACAACGCCAGGCAGTGAATGTAAGCACCCTCACCGGCGACGAACTCGCTCAGCTGATCGTCGATGTAATGACCCTGCCACAAGTGACAAACGGCCACAATCACACCATCGACGGCAAGCCTAAGCTAAGACCTGGTGAAGACAGAAACCTGCTCAAGTTATTCTTCACCATTGGCTACAACCGCTATGGGGGAATGTTTGATAAGGTGCTGGCCAGGTGCTTTATGAACTCTCTGCCATCGTGACCAGAATCCGGAGCAGCCCGGCGGCGCTCGTCACTAATGACGGGTGCAGCGGGGCCTGGCACCGAATCCGTCACGAATAAGTGAGAAAAACAGTTTATAATCCGTTTTGTGAACCAATCTCCCTGAACGTGGACCCGGCCAGGTTCACCGACTGTACACGGGACTGTCCAGTTGTGGCCGTGTCCACTTTTATCATTTGCCTGCCATGCCAGGCGCTCATGAGCAAGTTGTTGGTTGAAACTCATGGAGGTGAGACCGCTTTACAAGGCAAACGGCAAACCGGCCGCATGGGGCCGGTCTTTTTTCTCCACGAAAATCCAGCCACGAGCTCCATGAAGAACTATTTTAATCACACATCCCCAGCCCGGCCGCATGGCCGGGCTTTTTGTTTCGTGACGATTCCGGCCGACCAGGTGGCCACCGGCGTCACGAATATTGGCCTATAAAGTGATTACTTTCCTCTTTGACTTTCCCACAATCTGGTCACAAAATCGCATCAATAAGTATTGGTAATTGATGGTTGGCTGACTTAATCTAATCACTAAATAGATGAAATTTTCGTGACGGCCTGCACCACAATCTGCCACGGCCGTCCGTGAGCGTCGTCACGATTTTCATGAACGTTCCTTGCGTGGATTAATTGGCCAACCATCTGCCATAAAAAACATGGCTAATTTCGTGACAACGCTTTCCTGGACCGGCACGATATCCAGGCAAATGGATCACGATTTTTCTTTCGTGACGACCGGTCCGGGCGCGCCGGCGGATAGTGTCACGAATTCGTGACGGTGTTGGCGCCGCCGGCCGCTGTATACGTCATGAATTCAAGAGGGAGAGCGTTTCTGTTTTCTCTACAACTTCGGAAAAATCTGGATGATAGTAAAAGCTGAGGGTTGTTTTGAGATCGGCATGGCCCAGCTTTTCTTGGGCCAGGCGGGGATTGGCCAGGTCGGTCCACAGCTGGCCAACCAGGTGGCGCATTGCGTGGGGGTTTAGGGGACCCGCTGCTCCGCATTCTTTTCCCAATTTGCGAAACAGCAGGCGAATTGCGTTTTCGGTTAGCGGCTTGCCCCGGCTGCGATTGCCCAGGCTGACAAAAACGTGGGTTCGCTTCTTCTGCGGGACGATGTGGCTTTCTAGCCATTGGGCCAGGAGAAAGGCGCACTGTCTGGAGAAGGTAACCTGGCGCACTTTTGTTTTGCCGTCGATAACGGCCGTGCGGTTCTCCAGGTCCAGCTGGGAGACGAGCAAGCCGGGCACTTCCCCCACCCTGACACCTGTATCGGCCATGAATGCGATGAGGGCCAGATCGCGGGGGTGTGTGGCCACCTCTAGCAGAGAGTTAACCGTTTCCTTCCGCATGGTCCGTTCTTTGACGCGGACCTTTTCAAATTTAGGGGCCGGGAGGGAAGCGAGGGGATCGGCAGCCAATAGACCCAATTTGAGGCAAACGCGAATGAAGTAGCGGACGGTTTTGAGCCGTTCCCGAATGGTGACCGGCGAAAGTTTGCGCGGAAGCGGATCACGGGTGGGATGTTCTTCATAGAGAACAGTTTGGCCACGCATCATTTCTAGCCAGCGGCCGACGAGAACGGCCGTGACGTCGCTCAATTTCTGGACTTCCATTTGTTTGAAGAACTGCTGGAGCTTTTGCGAATGGGCGGCGACGGTGGCGGGGCGAACGCCGCGGAAGCGCAGCCAGGTGACGAATTGATCGAAGGCTTCGGTAATGGGGGGGTCGATGTGGGCTTGCATGTTCATGACCTCAGTTTAGGAAAGTTTTACAGTTGATTTGATAGGGCATAAGAGCCAGAAAATGGTGGAGTTATCCACATGGTCATCTGAAATGACCAAGGTGGTCATCTGAGATGACCACGTGGTTATCTGAAATGACCAGGGTGGTCATCTGAGTGGACCACAGTGGTTATCTGAAATGACCAAGGTGGTCATCTGAGATACCCCGCACAAAAAGAAACACAAAAGAAGAACACAAACGAAAAAACAACCGATCACACAAAAAGAAGAAACAAATACGCTGAAAGCGATTTTTCTCATTTTTTCGGCCTACCCTGCCGGGTGCTTTTTTCTTCTTCTTAGTTGTTAAATTGACATAACGCGGTACGAGGATTGGTTGCTTTTTGGGGTTGGCCGCCGTAGGCGGCGCTGCATTAAAATAAAGGTTACTACTGGCTACGCGAAATTAGTACTGAGGGGGCGGCCACGGCCGCCCCGCCCTCTTGCCTGCGGCGCTGGGCCTTAAAAGGTTTATTCCTTTGGCTCCCAACCCATCAAAACAGCACAGGCTGCTGCAAGGTCACTTGCTTTCATTGTTTCCGGTGCAGCATCCACACTGCCATCCACACATTCAACCAGGTCTTCAGCGAGGCTTCTTGCTTCATCAAGGTCATCAAACTCTGTAAAGACGGCCGTCCAGTCCCCAGCTGTGGCCAACCGGTTAGCATCTGTGGCAGCCATCCAATCAGCCACCGTCTTTTGATGAAGGGTTCCCCCGTCGTACCAGGCTTTTGTGGGCCTGGTTGTTGGTTTTGGCGTGGCCCTTGAGCTTTCCGAAGAACTAAAACCACCACCAAAGGACCAAAAAAGAACAAGAATAATGATGATGGCACCGAAGATTTTTAATTTCATGAGCCCTCCTACGTAAGACAATTAGCTAGAAAAAGGTACTAAATTAATGCCCAGAATGTGCGTTCTATTGACAGGTCTCCCAAACTTTAATAGACTTCTCAAATGTCTCACATGACCCAAACGGAGATCGGTATTGTGGCTGAGGAAGAGAAATTGACCGTGAAACAAGTAGCAAAACGATTTGGAGTAACCCCAAGAACTATTACTAGATGGATACACGACGGTGAATTCCCTAATGCCAAACAGAACCGGCCAATTCCACGCAGCCCTTTCTCGATCCCTCTTTCAGATGTAATTGAATTTGAATCCCGACGCGACAACGCGATAAACAAAAAGTAACGGACCGCCTTGCCTCGAAAACCAGACGGTCCGTTCGCGATTAGAACCTTTACAACAAAAATAGTCACAAAAATTCTAATCTAAGGCGATTAGACCTTTGTGACCCTGGAAGGACTCGAACCTTCAACCTGCTGATTAAGAGTCAGTTGCTCTGCCAATTGAGCTACAGGGCCATCTGCCAACGGCAAAAATAATGGGCCAGAAGGCGGACGGAATTATACAAAATTCTGGCGTAAAAACAACTTTGGCTATCCGAAAAAGTCGCTGGAGACAAGACAACTTCCGCAAAACAGCTTCTTCTCGCAAATCATTGGAGCCTCTGTGGCTCCAATTTCTAAGGCTCCACCAAAAACTCCACCGACAGCCAGCCAACCTGCCCGTCTACCAACACTTCTTGCCAGACAAGCCCGTCAAATGCCGCTACCCCATCCAGCAGAATGACGACGGTATCTACCGGCAGCACTGCCAGAACTTCCGCAGTCAGGCTGGGTTCGGCGCGTAAATTAGTGCCAAAGGGGTAGGTGACAACGGCCGTTCGCGGCGTCGCTGTCGGGGTGGCCGATGGCGACTGGGTGGGGGTTATCGTGGGCGTGGGTGACGGTGTTTCGCTGGGCAAAACCGTCGCCGTAGCCGTTGCCGGCGGCGTAGGCGTAGGCGTAGGCGTCATGGTTGCGGTCGGCGTTGGCGTAGGACCAGGTGTAAAGGTTAAGGTGGGCGTTGGCGTAGGTGTGAGCGTCGGCGGTATTTCCGGGTCCAGTTTCGTCACCTCAATCACCTCCAGTGTCAAGGCCACGCGCTCCAGAATGCCATCATCACGCAGCGTGGCCCCAATAGCCGTTTGCAGCTCTTCGACCACCCGGTGCGGCAAAGGGGACGTGGAGCGGGCTGTTACGTCCAGCAGCAACAGTTCGCCCTGAAACATTAATACCGGCGGCTCATGCAACGAAGCTCCGGCCACTTCATCCAGCTTCTCTTGCACCACCTCATTGATGCGGGCCACGCGGGCCTGCTCCTGCGCTAATTGGTAAGTAAAGCTCAAAATTAGGGCAACAACCACGCCCAAAGAAATAAGAGCTACGCGACCGCTGCGCGCCTGCACCGCCCGCCGCGATTTTTGAGCAGTCGTGGGCCGAAAACCCAGAATAAGAAACATCAGCGCCGTAGCCGAACTGATCGAAACAAAGTTGGCCGTAAAAAGCAGCATGGCCCCCAATGCGTGGCCAAAACGACCGGCCGTAAGCGAGATGCCCACAGTAGCCAGTGGCGGCACCAGGGCGGCAGCAATGGCCACCCCAGGCAGGGCACCGGCGGCGTCAGACCGGGCCAAGGCATATCCACCGGCCAGACCAGAAAAGAGGGCAATGGCCAGATCGATGAGCGTCGGCTCAGTGCGGGCCAGCAGTTCCGGCGTGGCCGGATCATCAATACTCAGAAGTCCAGCCAGCGCCCCGAAAGCAACGGCCAGAAGGACTCCGCGCCCTACCGCGCCCAGCGAAAGCCGGATAAATCGCGTATCGCCCAGCACCACGGCCAAGCCGGTGCCCACCATCGGCGACATAAGCGGGGCGACCAGCATGGCGCCAATGACCACCGCCGGACTGCTGAGGATGAGTCCCAGGGCGGCGATAATTGTAGACAGCGAGATGAGCATATAGAAATCGAGGTCGGGCCGGGCGCTGCGCCGGATACGGGTGTATGCCTCCACCCGATCTTTCATCTCCATGCGGGGCAAATATTTGCGCAGTTGCCACGACGCTTTGTTCCACCAGCCACCCAATCGGCTGCGCGGCTGGCGCACAATCACGATGGGCTTGCGCGACTGGCGCACCACGGCGCCTGGAATATCGCCAAACAAAATCTTGTCGACGGAGCTTTCTTGGCTGGCGCCTATGATGACCAGGTCACATTCTTCTTTGGCCAGATCGACGATGCCACCGATCACAGACCGGGCGGTGACAACTTTGGTTTCGATCCGGTCGTTTGAATCGACAAACTGCATGAGGTGACGCAGCCGGGCACGACCCAGCGCCTGTTCATTTTCCAGGTAGTCGGGGGCAACGTAAACGGCCGTAATCTTCATCTTGTGCGTCAACGGCAGTAAAAATGTAAGGGCATGAGCCGTGTTGGGACCGCCAGAGGTGGGGACGATGATGTGGGTCAATTCATCTGGCGTGGCAACGGCCGTTTCGCCAACAACATCGGTATTATCTCCTCTTAGCGCCGCCACAGCACAGGTCGGCCGGTTCAAATTAAAGGCAATTGGCCCATCGATGTGGGCCACCAGCAGGTCGATAGCTGCCTCGGTGACAAATTTAGCCAGCGCCTTATCAAAATTGGCTGCCGTCATGATCAGGACAAACACATCTTCCGCATCTTTATCCAGCGTCCGAATGGTTTCGGCCTTGGCCTGGGCCGCTTTTTGCGCCGCCGGGTTCATATCGGGGATGTATATGCCGGCGATGAGCTGGCCATTGTTGGCCCGTGCCAGGGCCAGGGCAAGCTGCCAGGCGCGGCCCAGCGGCTCTTCAGGCGGCAACACAACCAGGGCACGCCACAATTTTTCTTCGGGAATCTGACCATCAACAAGCTGCATAGGACGTAAGTATAGCAAACGGCCGTCTGTTTTCGTACAAAAATTATGGTAATAAACAAAAAAGCAACGTGAAGATAATAGACAGTTTATGTTATAATGAATGCATTATTCGAGAGGTGACGACATGAGCGCAAGCTCAGCACCATGAATGAAAATCTGTAGTCCGAACATCCCTGTTCGGACATCGAACAAGGATGTTCGATTTACACAGGAGCAATAAGATGAAACGGTTTGAATTAGAAGAAGAAGAACGCAAAGTATTGCAAACATTAGCCAAGCGCGGTGCCATGAGCCCCAGCGAGGTCGCCGCAGAAACGTGGACATTGCCCGGCAAAACATTATCAGTGCTGCGTGAATTGTCCAGCGCGGGATTTGTTTTACTGCGCGATGACACCAACAGCCCAGACGGCATGTTGGTGGCTATAACCAGCCAGGCGCGCCTTTACCTAAACGGCAGCCTCGTCTGATTCCAGTTTATCCCATCCCCACAACCGGATTTCGCCGATGGCTGCCACCCCACCTGAAGAGATGATGTTTGGTCGTCGCACCCAATTTACGCGCGGCGTGAAGGTTATCGCCGCCGTTTTTCTTCTGCTTTTAGCCGCCCTCATCACCATTATTGTTTTTCCCATTACCGAGACAACACCTGCCTGGGTCGAACCGCTGCAAACCAACGTGTACGGATTCATGGCGCGTATCTCTCCATACATTTTGGTTGGTTTGCTTGGTGCGACTGTGGCCATCGCCGAGCTGGTGTCTACCTTCCAAACCTACCCGCGGGAGGCGCTGCGCACGCGCTGGTCCTGGATTCTAATCGGCGTTAACGTGGTGGCGGCAATGATCGCCCTGGTCGTCGTGCGTGTCACGATGACAGAGATGAACCCCAGCTTGCAAATTTTGAGCGTGGGCGTGGGCTTCCAGGCCATCATCCGCACCCGGTTTGTGCTGGCCAAACGCATTGGCAGCGATGGGACGGAAGGTGAAGTGGCGCTCAACCTGGGCTGGCTATATGACCAGTTCCAAAACCTGGCCCGGACCCAGATTGATTTGGAGTTGATGAATAACCGGCGAACGGCCGTTACCCGCCTGCTCGAATATTATCCCTCTATGGCCGAACTGTACGACATCGCCTGGTACACGATCACCGCCCGCGCCACCCTTACCCAGGAGCAAGAAGCGCAGCGCAAAGCTGATTTGGAAAAGCTGCTAGACCCTAAAGCACCGGAAAACTTCGCCAAATCCAGCATCGCCCTCATGATTTTGGAAAATGGCGGACAGGCTTACGTTGAACTGCTGCTGACTCAGGCGATGCAGGCACTCAGCCCAGAGGCGATGGCCACCGGCAAACCTACCAGTGCCGACAAGCTCATCTGGCAGCTAGTAAACAATTATGATTTAGAGGAAATGGTGACCCTAACCCAAAAAGTAGCCGATTCCGAGCGGGTATTAGAATACGTCACCAACGCCGCCAAGCCAGACCCTAACGTCAACACCGCCAACCAAAAAGCAACCATTGCCCATTTTCTGGTGCAGCAAATTGGCGTCGAGCCGCTGCAAAAAGCGATGGAACAAGCCGAGGGCAGCCAATCGTAGGTGACTAAAGCCCTGGCTAGATTTGGAAACTCCTCCTACGAGGATGCTCACTGCACCTTATTTTGAAAGATATCGGTATTATTGATACGCTACTTTGTTGAAGCGCCGAAGAAACCAGCCGATTAGGGCCAGTTCCAGCACAATACCCACCAGCAAAACAACCCACCACCAGCTGCTGCCGTCCAGCGCCAGCCAATACGCTTTGGCGACCCAAAACGGGGGGAAGACGCCGCAAATCCACTGCCATGGTTGGGGAATAAACCAGCCAATCAAGATGAACCAGCCGGAAATGCCGCCAAATTTGGAGTAAGCAAAACCCTGCACCTTATTTTCCGCCAGCACGGCAAAAAAGAGGGTGATGATGGGTGCCGCCAAGGCACCAGCGGCAGAAAAAAGAATCATCTGCCACAGCGGCAGCAGCGCCTGGTTGATAATCAGTACCATCCCCAGGACGATGACAAAGGCAAAAACGGCCGACATCCCCACCCGGTAGGCCACATATTTGCTCAGCGGCACCGGCGTCACCAGCATGGCCTTAAGCGTGTGCTGGTCTTTTTCGTCCAGCAGCACAAAGCCAAAGACGGTGCCCACCAACAGCGCGCCAGTGTAGAGGGCCATGTAGGCCACCAGCATCGGGTACACATCGGACAGGCTGATGGGAATCGTTTCGCCGGGCATCACGCCCGTTTCTGCCAGATAACTGTCCAGCGCCGGCATCCCCAGGCGTAAAACGAGGGCAATGATGGCGGCAAAGACAAACATGAAAATCAAAAAGCTGTCGCGCCCGATTAGTTTGGCATCGTTACGTCCCAGCCTGGTTACTAGCTGTGTCATTAGCATGTGATCACCCTACCTTTTCAATGACGTGCTTCTGAAATGCACGGTATGCCCAAAGGGAAAGGCCGGTGAGGAGAACGGCCGTATACCCCCCACCATACACCCATTCCCAACCGGCTAACGGCCGATACGCCCCCACCATCAACATCGTTGGCGCGCTGGTGGGAATAAGCAAAAAGCTCCAATGCTCCACCCAGCCCAAAAAGTATAAAAAGGGAAGCTGCAAAATGACGGCAATGCCCGCCATCGGCAGTAAATAGTCGGTTATTGAGTTGTAGCGCACCACCAACACAATGCCGATAAGCGTGTACAAAATGCCGATCGCTACAATCCCCAGCAGCAGCAAGGGAAGGTGTGGCAGCGTCAGCCCAACTGAGAAGTACATAATGAGCATCGCGCCACCAATCATCACCACCGCTTCTAGCGTGGCCAGTGCAGTCAGCGTGATAATTTTGGACCAGAGATATTCAGACGGCCGTACCGGCGACACAATCATCGCCCACAGCGTCCCTTCATCCTTCTCAAAAATAATCATGGCAGACACGTACAGCAGCGTTGATCCGCCCACCACCAGCAACATCAGCGTGGGAACCAGCGAAACCAGCAAATCTGGCCTGGCTAACTGCGACAGGGCTATGGCCACCAGCACGCCCGCGCCAATGCCAATCGTGTACAAATTGGTGCGCACCTGCACCACAACGTCCGTTTTTATCGTGGAAAGTAACCGGGTCATACGTTTAGCTCCTGGCCTGTTACTTGGATGAAGATATTTTCCAGCGTCGTCTCCTGCGTGTGGATCGTTTCCAGGCGCTGGGCCGACTGCAAAAGCTGGATAAAGAATTGATCATGGCCCAATCCATCTAACGCAAAGCTCTGCTCCTGAAGCATTTCAGAGCCGTTGCGGTAAGCCACCAACACATCCCGCTTGCCATACTGCTGCTTAAGCGCCGCCGGAGCATCGATCACGCTGATGTTGCCGGCGGTGATAAACGCCACCCGGTCGCACAGCTCGTCGGCCACGTTCATGTTGTGCGTGGTCACAAATACCGTGGTCCCCTGCTGCCGCAGCCGCAAAATGAGATCTTTGACCTTGCGGGCATTCACCGGGTCCAGGCCGGAAGTTGGCTCATCCAAAAAGAGCAGTTTGGGCTTGTGAATCAGGCTGCGAGCCACGTTCAGCCGCACCTTCATCCCTTTGCTGAAGTTGGCTACTTTTTTGTCGGCATCGTCCTGTAGATCCACCCAGCGCAGCAGCTCCAACGGATCGTGCGTCTCGCCGCTGTACAAGGAGCCAAAATGGTTCAGATTCTCCAAAGCAGTCAGCTTCAGGTAATGGTTGGGCAGCTCAAACGAAACGCCGATGTGCTCATACAAATCGTGCCCCCAACTGCCGATGTCCCGGTTCATCACCTGAACAGTGCCGCCAAACTGCTTTAGCAGGCCGATGAGAATATTTTGCGTGGTCGATTTTCCTGCGCCGGATGGGCCTAAAAAGCCAAAGATTTCACCTTCGGCAATATTGAAGTTCAGGCCGTGCAACGTTTCTGCATTAGCTCCGGGATAGGTGTATGTTAAATTTTGAACGGTAATCATCCTGATTTCACTCCTGATTGCGGCATCTGTTCCAGCCGCAGTCGCCCTTGTTCCACAATTTGGCGCACGATGGCTTTGCCCGCTTCTGAATTGCCGCCGTCTGCCGGGGTCAGCGCCCGATCCATGATGGCGGCAATGCCCTCAATCACATCTTCCAGCGGGGGAATGTCGTCTTGAGGAAGTAAATCTTTCATGCCGACCAAGCCGTAAGCCAGAATGTCCATCACGTGGGCGATCACTTTGGCATCCAAATCTTGCCGGATTGCCCCGGCTTCTTGCATCATCTTCACAAATATGTAGCGTTCCGATTCACCTTGCTGCTGGCGCAGGCTCTGGAAGAGATTGCCCGGCTTGCGCAAATAATTGCCCAACACGCGTGCATCCTGGCGGAACAGAGCAGACATGAAGGGACTGCTGTTCATGGCGTACAGACTGTTTTTGTATAGTCCGGCCATCGTGCCGCCCGCGTCGTCGGCTTCCAGACCGTCCAGCCAATTCTCTGTGTAGATTTGCAGCTCACGTAGGATCAAGGCCTCAAAAAGCGCCTCTTTGCTGTCGAAATGCAGGTAGATGGCCCCTTTGCTAATGCCAGCCTCGCGGGCAATGTCGCTAACGGTTGTTTTGTCGTAACCGTAATGGACAATTAAATCGGCGGCTGCATCCAGAATGCGCCCACGCCGTTCCTCGTTGTCAGATTTTGTCATAAGAACTCCGTTTTTGACCATATGACCATTTTATCAATATTGGTCAAATAGTAATCAAATATGTTTCGGCTGTCAAGTATTTTGCGCCGAATCTCCTTTTTTTGATTGTTTGCTGAGTTTTGTTGTCGCCTGAATCGGGCTTTGCTACAGTTGCTTGCATGACAAGAACGGGATTGTTTCTCCTTGTGGGATTGTTGTTTTTAGCGGCATGTGGCGGCCGGGATGAGGCGGCGGAGGTTCAGGAATTTGTCTCGCCGATTCAGGTGGCGCGAATGAGTGGGGATACGGCCGTTGGCACGCCGCGCATCGTTTTTGGCCTGTATGACGGACCCGACCCGGTTTCTGATGCGCAAACCGTTTCGCTAAGCGTGGTGCCGGTTGGCGAGGAAAATGCCCAGCCCGTCTGGCAAGGTCCGGCCGAAAATTACAGCGATTATGAAGTACCTTACTGGGTTGCGTTCCCCACCCTGCCCAGGCCCGGCTTTTGGGGGGTGACAGCCGAAGTAGTGTTAGCCGACGGCCGTACCGTCACCAGCCAGTTCACCATCGAGGCCAAAGCCGAAAGTTCGGCCGTGGCGGTGGGCGAGATGGCTCCGCTGAGCCAAAACCGCACCCTGGCTACCGAGCCGGACATCAACAAGCTCAGCTCCGGCCTTGACCCGGACCCGGCCTTTTACCAGCTCACCGTGGCCGAGGCGGTGGCCAATGACAAGCCAACCGTCGTCGGCTTTATTACCCCCGGCCTGTGCGAGTCACAGTGGTGCGCCCCGGTGCTAAACAGTGTAGCCACCGTGCGGGACCAGGTTGGAAACGCGGCCAACTTTATTCACATCGAAGTATATGAGGATTTTCAGGCGTTAACTTACGTGCCGGAGATGGCAGAATGGGGTCTGGAGACGGAACCGTACATTTTTGTGCTGGATGATGAGGGACGGGTGACGGCATCGCTGGCCGGGCCTGTATCACCGCGTGAGCTGATGCAGGCACTGGAACCGGTGCTGCCGTGAGGCGATGGTGCCTGGCTGTGCTGATTTTGTGGGGAACGGCCGTTGTCGCCCCCCGCGTTTTAGCCCATGCCGAACTGGTTTCCGCTGAGCCCGCCCCCGGCAGTACGGTAGACATCCTCACGGAAATACGTCTGGTCTTTAGCGAACCGATCGGGGCCGAAAGCCAAATTGAGCTGCTGCAAGATTTTGCAACGGCGGCGGAGCTGCAACCTGAACTTGATCCCAATGATGCGACGGTGCTGCGTGCGGCCGTTCCACCCCTGCCCGACGGCGTTTACACCGTACAGTGGCGCGTCACCAGCGCCGACGGCCATCCCATCAGCGGCAGCTACAGTTTAGGCATCAACAGCACGCTCCAATCGGCTGCCCCCTGGCACCAAACCACCTGGGCCCTGCTGGGATTTTTGCTGTGCGGTGTGGCTGTGCTGGCTTATGTGCTGCGCCATTGGCGGACCACCTCGGCACCGCAGCACAGCGCAAAAAGCTAGAAAAAGTCATCCAGGGAAACGTGTTCTTCGCAAACCGGGCAGGTAAACCAACCCTGTTCTCACTCCGTCTCATCCAGCTCGATAATGAAAATCTGTGCCCCGCTGGCCTTGATGCACGCTATAATCCCTGGCATAGTTGAAGCTTACAGCCTTTACAAAATTTCTATCTTCAGAAGGGAGATTAAGATGCCTTATCGAACAACCTGGGAAAAACACGGAATTATGTGGGAGTTCTATGGTGATGTCACGGCGCAAGAAATTGAAGATGCAAACGACGCGTTTTACAGTGATGAGCGGAGTGACACAGCAAAGTATCAAATTGTTGATGCGACAAAAGTAAGCAGCGTGGAATGGAGCGAACGGGACATTAAGGTCATCGCTGCCTATGACATTGGGGCCGCACGTGTGATAAAAAACCTGAAGGTCGCCTATGTAGCCGTCGATGAAGAGATTACAGGGAAACTTGAAAAATATATCGATATCTCCCGCAAGCTAAACTCCAGCTGGCAGTTTAAAGGCTTTCAAAACTTGAGCAGCGCTAAAGCCTGGGTTGTGTCTTAGCATCTGCAAGGATTTCCAGCAAACACCATGAAAAACACCATAAATAAACTATCTCAACGATTCGACACCATCATTGTAGGCGGCGGCTCGGCCGGGTGCGTGCTGGCCAACCGCCTCAGCGCCGACCGAGATCGTGAAGTGCTGGTGCTGGAAGCTGGTCGCCCTGACTCAAGCTGGGATATTTTTATCCACATGCCGGCCGCTCTCACCATTCCCATCGGCAATCCCCGCTACGACTGGTGCTATCGGTCAGAGCCGGAGCCGTTCATGCACAACCGGCGCATTTTTCATGGGCGGGGCAAGCTTTTGGGTGGCTCCAGCAGCATCAACGGCATGATCTTCCAGCGGGGCAACCCGCTGGATTACGAAAAATGGGGCGGCTCGCCCGGCATGGCCCAGTGGGATTACGCCCACTGCCTGCCCTACTTCAAGCGCATGGAAAACTGCCTGGCCGGCGGCGACGATTTTCGCGGGACGGATGGCCCGCTGATGCTGGAACGGGGCCCGGCAATCAATCCACTATTTAAGGCTTTTTTTACGGCCGTTCAGCAAGCAGGCTACGAACTCACCGACGACGTAAACGGCTACAAGCAGGAGGGATTTGCTGCCTTCGACCGCAACGTACACAGTGGACGGCGCTGGAGCGCGGCGCGGGCTTACCTGCATCCTGTCATGCACCGACCCAACCTGACGGTCATGACGCGCACGCTGGTGACCAAAATTTTGTTTGAAGGCAAGCGGGCGATTGGTGTAGAAATCAGGCAGGGAAAGCGCGGCAGACAAAAAGTGCTGGCCGGTGACGTGATTCTATGCGGCGGCGCGTTTAATTCGCCACAGCTTTTGCAACTATCCGGCGTAGGCAATGCCGCCGAATTAGAGGCGTTAGGAATTCCAATTGTGCAAGATTTGCCGGGGGTGGGTGAGAACTTGCAGGATCATCTGGAAGTGTATGTGCAGCACACCTGTACGCAGCCCGTTTCCGTCTACCCGGCCTTGAAATGGTACAACAAGCCGTGGGTAGGTTTGCAATGGCTTCTGGCCCAAAAAGGGCCGGCCGCCACTAATCATTTTGAAGCCGGCGGCTTCATTCGCAGCAATGACGAGGTTGAATATCCTAACTTGATGTTCCACTTTTTGCCGGTTGCCATTCGCTACGACGGCACCGCGCCCAAGAGCGGGCATGGGTACCAGGTGCATGTGGGACCGATGTATTCCGATGCCACGGGATCGGTGAAAATAAAAACGGCCGATCCCACACAACATCCCGCCATCCAGTTCAACTACCTGTCCACAGCCCAAGACCGGCGTGAATGGGTAGAGGCCATCCAATGCGCCCGCCACATTTTGGGGCAGCCGGCCTTTGACCCCTTTGACGGTGGCGAAATCTCGCCTGGACCTACTGTGCAAAGCGACGAGGAGATTTTGAATTGGGTAGGCCATGATGGAGAAACCGCTTATCATCCCTGCTGCACCTGCAAGATGGGCACGGACAACATGTCCGTCATCGCCCCGGACTCTATGAAGGTACATGGCGTGGAAGGCGTGCGCGTTGTGGATGCCTCGGCCATGCCCAGCATCACCAATGGCAACATTTACGCCCCGGTGATGATGCTGGCCGAGAAAGCAGCCGATCTCATTTTGCAAAACACCCCGCTGCCCCGGGCAAACGTGGTATATTACCGGCATACATTTCATCCTACGGGTTAGGGACGCATAGTAGAGGACAGCAGTAACAAATGAAGTTTTTAGTAACCGGATTTGAACCGTTTGGCCAGAGCAGCATCAATCCATCGGAGCAGGTTGTGCGCGCCCTGATGGATAGACATTTTACAGAGTTTGGGGTGGAAACGGCCGTTCTCCCCGTACACCGTTTTAAGGGCCCGCAAACCTTATTGACCCACCTCCGGCAAACCAGGCCGGATGCTGTAGTCTGTTTAGGTGAGGCCGGTGGGCGTACGGCCGTCTCCATTGAGCGCGTTGCCGTAAACCTGCTCGATTTTCGCATTGCCGATAACGATGGACTGGTGGTGCAAGATGAACCTATTATGGCCAATGGGCCGGCAGCGTATTTCACCACCCTGCCGGTACGGGCATTGCGTCAGGCCGTGGCGGCTACCGGCATCCCGGCTGAGCTTTCATTAAGCGCCGGCGCCTTTTTGTGTAACCAGGTAACGTATGAACTCCTTCACTTTTTAGCCCGGCAGCGGCTGGCAATTCCGGCAGGTTTTGTCCATTTGCCCCTGCTGCCAGAGCAGGTCGCCGACCAAACCCCCGTGCGCCCCAGCATGGCGCTGGCGATGATGATTACGGCCGTTGTCACCATGCTCCAGAGCCTTTATGCACACTTAAAAAACGAGGAGATTAGCCGGCTTAGCCAGCCGTTGGTAGGTTAAGCGTGGCCCACCAATTTCTTAACTGACCGCTTTCACGTCACATGCTCAAGAGTTTCACGCTACATCGCACACAACTGTTAATCATTTTCATCACTTTTTTAGGGCTGGCGGTTTCTTACTTATTTTGGATTCCGCCTGGAGAAGGTGTTGACGAAGCGGCGCACTTTGCTTACGTGCGCTATGTGAAGGAGCAGCAAAGGCTGCCGGTTCAACCCACCCAACCGGGCGATCCAATTGCCGTGTCGATGGGGCACCATCCACCTTTGTATTACATGCTCAATGCGCTGTTGATAACCGGGCAAGATACCAGCAATTTTGCCCAGGTATTTCGGCCGAACCCGCACTTTACCTGGGTCGAGAATGACGGCCGTAATGGATGGAATGTCATGATCCATGCCGGGCAGGATGCGCTGCCAGGTACCGGAGTTGTGCGAACCTTTTTTGTCGTGCGTGTGGCCGGCATATTCTATGGCCTCGTGACATTGCTGGCCCTTTTTAGGGCGGTTCACCTGGCGTTCCCCAAAATTAGCTGGCTGCCCTTTCTGGCAACAACCTTCATCGCCTTTAATCCCTCATTTGTTTTCATGAGCGCCACCATTCACCATGACATTTTCCAAGCGATGTGGTTTGCCCTGGGCGCCTGGTGGATGATGCATTATTTGCACAAACAGAATGCGTCGGCCCGTTTGCCAATAGTGGCCGGGCTGCTGGTAGGCTGCGCCATTCTCACCAAGGTGAGTGGCATTGTCTTGGGGTTGGGCGTAGCCACGGTCATCATTATGCAGGCCATGCGTCAGCGAAGTTGGGCACGCTTCTGGCGCGATGGTCTGATTGCCGGCGGCATGGCTGCCCTGGTTGCCGGGTGGTGGTTTGTGCGCAACATGATCTTGTACGGCGATTTCCTGGGATGGAACGCTTTCAGCCATGTTTTTGGCTTTAACTTACGGCCCGAACCATCAATCCACGCCGGATTTCTGGAATTCTTCCAGCAAGCAAGCCGCAATTTTTGGGGTGGTTTTGGGTTTATGCACATTACCTTCCCGGAAATTGGCCGGTACTTTTGGTTGGGTACGGCCGTTATCCTGTTGGGCTGGCTCATACTTTGGTTTCGTGAACGCAAATTCCTACGCCAAAACGTGCCTGTTTTTATAGTTGGCCTCATTTTGCTTGGGGGTCTGTTAAGCGTCTATTTGCGTTTTTCTACTATCCACCTTGGCGCCGGGCACGGCCGTTATCTCTTCCCCGCAGCTTTTTCGATTGGCATACTGCTTTCTGTTGGCGTTATGGGGCTGGTAGGTCAAAACCTGTTGAAATGGGCTGCGCCGGCGCTATCGCTCTTCTTATTTGGCTATGCCCTGTGGCTGCCCACCGTCCATCTTCTGCCCAAGTACGAGCCCCCCTCAATGATTAATACCCTGCCGGACACGGCTCAGGCTGTCAGCAAAGAAATCAGTCCGGGCGTCCTACTTGAGGGATATGAACTCTCTGCCAACGAGCCACTGCTGCCCGGAACAGGCATAGACATTACCCTTTATTGGCGGGCAGCCGCTGAAACGCCCATCAGCGATCCGTTTGTGCGGTACAGTTTGGCTCAACCAGACGGAGACATTTTGTCCAGTAGTGAAGGCTGGCCAATCCCCAGCTTACCCCCAGATAGCTGGCCAACGGATAAAATTTTTCTCTCCCAAACCAGTTTATACCTCCCTGACGTGGAGCTGCCGGGGAAAATCCTCCTGAATGTGCAGGCTGCCAATTTGCCGGAGCAGGCAGCAGTTACCGTTGCAGAACTACAAACAGTGGGCGGGGCTACCCAAATTACGGCGGCCGAACTGCCAGACAACGCGGATGTGTTGTTTAATGAGGAACTGCGCCTGCGCGGTTACCGGCTCTCGGCCGAGAAATTTCAGCCAGGGGAAACCATAAACCTCACGCTTTTTTGGCAGGTAGAAAGAACACCAACGGCCGATCACACGCTGTTTGTCCATTTGCTCGATGCATCAGGACAGTTGATCACCCAGCTGGACCGTCCGGCAGGTGGGCCAACGTCCCCAACCTCAACCTGGCAAGAAGGAGAGTTTTGGCGTGACGCATACCCCGTACTACTGCCGCAAGGGTTACCCGACGGGCAATATTCATTGCGAATCGGCATGTATGATTGGCCTTCCCTGGAACGATTGCCCATTGCCAACACAAGCGAGAATAGTTGGGAGCTGGAGAAGGTAACTATTGGATCAGGTGATTAATAAATCCCGCCTCAGAAAAAGTAGCGCTCTGGCAGATTACTATTCCTTTGACCTGATCCGATCCTGGCCGAATGGCCGATGTGCCCGGCAGCATTATCCGGTTTAATTCAGTTAAGCCTATCTTCCCAAAATGTTGACAGTCACTGGCAAACACGGTTTGCTTACAGTAACTGTCAACTTTTGTTTGCAATGGAGGAATCCCATGGAACTATTTTTAGCAACCCAAAACGGCGTCCTGCAGGCGCATCACTCAAACGGATCATGGCAGACGGAAAAGCGGGGGTTGGACGGCCGTACCGTCACCAGCATCATCGCCCGTGAAGGAGTGATTTTGGCCGGGACCACCGACGGCATTTACCGCTCCGATGACTGCGGCGTCACCTGGTACGAGCAGAGCAGCGGCCTTACCGAGCGGCACGTCCGCTGGCTGGCATTCCATCCCGACATTTCCAATCGTGAATTTGCCGGGACGGAGCCGGCGGCCTTATTTGTCTCCGGCGACGGCGGTGAAAGCTGGGAGGAACGGCCTGAGGTAGCTGAACTACGCGATCAATTCAATTGGTGGCTGCCTTACTCGCCGGAAGCAGGCTGCGTGCGCGGTTTTGCTTTTCATGGCCAACACCTTTTTGCCGCCGTGGAGGTGGGCGGTCTGCTCTGTTCCGACGACGGCGGTGATTCCTGGCAGTTGGCCGACGGCAGTGACGGCCGTCCCCAATTTGGCCAACCCGGCGACGGGCTGATTCACCCCGACGTGCATTCGATTGAAGTGCATCCCAGCAGCCACAACCTGCTGTACGCGCCAACGGGTGGCGGATTTTACCGCTCACAAAACGGTGGCGTTAGCTGGCAAGGGGCTTACCTGAACTGCTATGCCAGGGCCGTCTGGATTAATCCGGAAAACAGTGAAGAGATGATTTTGGGTCCGGCGGATAATTCATCGGGGCAGAACGGCCGTATCGAACACAGCACCGATGGCGGGCAGACCTGGCAACAGCTCACCGAGCGGCAAAATCGCAACATGGTCGAGCGATTTATCTCCGTAGACAACAATCTCTTTGCAATTATGTCAAATGGCGAATTGTGGCACAGCCCTTTTCCAGAACAAAATTGGACCACCATCCTGCCTCGGGATACAAAAATTAATGCCGCCTGCCAGATGGTGTAAAAGGGCTACAACCGTTTTTCATCACGTCAAAACGTGGTAAGCGGCTACTCGATGTGCTCCAAAACTACCTGAGGAATCAAAACGGTGTCAATGGCATGAACAATGCCATTGGTAGCGTCAATATCTCCTTCAATGATTTGGGCGCCGCCAATCGTAATGCCCGATTCGGTCTGGCTCACGAGCAGCTCTTCATAGCCAAAGCCAAACCCAGACCCAGAAACGCCTACTCGCGTCTGCACCACTTCCAACTCAACCATGTCGGCCACCGTAAGATCGGTCCCTCGCGGCCAGCCGTCTGGAGCAAGCAAATGGAAAAATGCGACAAACTCATAATCCTGGGGATTCTTTTCCAGGTAGTTACGGACATTGGCGGGCATGTTGGCAAATGCTTCATCGGTTGGGGCCAGGATGGCGTCATAATAATCTCTAAAACGAAGGTCTGTCATAAATGGGGTGCCTTCCAGGATAGAGATAAAGGTAGTGAAACGGCCGTCCGCCTGCAACACGCCCCATATACTTTTTTCTGGCCCTGTTTCCGGTGCCAGCAGCAATGTGTCGATCACGTAAAGCACGCCATTACTGGCCTGAAGCGGTTCGCTGGCCACCAGCGCATAATCTACGATCAGACTTCCTTCCAGTTCCGCTATGGGTAGCTCGTAACCATCCAGCGCCGTAACCGAACCTGCTGCCGTCAGGTCTGTCCGCAGGTAAGTACCTTCTACCACATGCGTGTCCAAAAGCGAACCTAATATAGCCGGATCCATCTGGCTTACGACAAGTTCCGACCGGGTAAAAGCAATATTGGAGGGGGCAAAAACAGTATAGGGTCCGCCGCTTTGCAGCTCATCAGCCAGGCCAACGTTGTCTACACCATTAGCAAAAAAAATGAGGTTGGGGTCTTCAGACAGCCGTTCAAGCAATGTAGGTAGGTCTACACTGTTCCCCACGGCTGCACTGCCGGCGCTGCTGGCGTTGTTTGCCTCGCCGCTACTCTCTACACGGCTACCGTCCGAATTTGTGGGCAGTGGAGCCAGAATATCATCGCTGGGTGCAGGTTCAGGGCCACCACAGGCTATCAAGGTATTTAGAAAAATCAACAAAAGAATGATCAACAAGGAATTGCGATTTGTCATGAGTTCCATCTTCTCCTACAAGTAGGTCAATTTTACAAAATTGACCAACGACTTTACCTTCATTAGACGAGCGCCCCTTAGACAATTTTGATTTTCGCTGTGAGGATTTACCAATCGCTGGCCTGGAAAACGGCCGTTAACACAGCCCGCCTCTCTTCAGCCGTCATCTCCCGGGGGCAGCAGTAATTTTCAATCAGCCCGGTCCACAATTCAACGTTGAGCAAACGGCCGTCGTAAAAAACATACGTATCCACAAATGCCTGGCGCGTGCCTAATTGGTCCATCTGGTCAAAAAAGAGATTGCCCAGCCCGTAATGAATGAACGCGCCATCGACAAAAGCAAATCCCTGAGCATGATGCGCCTGGCTGCCGGAAACGGCCGTCGCCCCCGCCGCCACCAATTCAGCAAAATCTGCCTTCTGCTGCGCCGTCGCCGCGTAATGGTAAAACTCATTGTATTGCAGCGTGGCAATCACCAGATAGCCGCCGGCGGCCAGTTCGGCAATCTGCGCGGCAAAGCCGGCGTCGCAGGGGCGCGAACCCGGCTTGTCGGCTCCGGCCCAGGCAAAGGCCGGGCCTACCGGGTTACAGCCCACAAAAGCAATGCGGTTGCCGTTGTGTTCAAAAAGGGCGGGCTGCTGCGCTGCCTCAAGATCGGCCCCACCGCCAAAAACCGCCATTCCGACCTCTTTGTACAAATCGAGCGAGTGCAGCAGAGCATCGGTGCCCCAGTCGTTGATGTGGTTGCCGGTGAGCTCCACCACGTCGATTCCCAGCCAGGTGAGCAGTTCAAAGTAGCTTTCATGGGAGCAAAACGTCGTGCCGCCAATCGGATTGGGATAGGGGCAGTCGGGCGTGAAGGAGACCTCATTGCTCACGTGGGCGATGTCGGCCGTTTGCAGCACCGGCCCCACCGCCTGCCCCGGCGCGAGAATGCCGCCAATTTCCATTTGAAACGCGGTCGCCCGCGTCAGCGCCGTGACGCCGGACATAGCCAAGCGAGTCAGCTTGCCGGCGTCCCAGTTGGTGGTTGGACCATCCCAAGCGGCCAGGAATTCGGCAACGGCCGTTTCTTCACCCACAACATTCACTTTCACCGTCAACGGATAAGCCGCCGGGTCAAAGTCGCTGGTCAGCGGCGACGCACCATCCAGCCGCAGCAGCTTGAGATCGGGCCGCAGTTGGTGGAAGGGGAGAATGACGAGCGACGGCCGTTCCGCCCAGGCCTGCTGGCTCATTTCCGCCACGTCAGATAAAAAGAGTACGCTAGGAGCAGGCTCACCCAAAACAACTGTATCCCATCCGGCCAACTCCGCTGAGGCAAACAAAGCATCCCCATTTTGCCAGCCTGCTTGCAGCGCTGCCAGCGTCATTTCATCCTCAATGGTGGCAAAGGGAGCCGCCACTACGTACACCCACTCCGCCAGCGGTTCGCCTGCCGCCAGCGTCAAAACCACGTCCGCCGTGCCGGCATCATCCACCCAGGCAAATTGGGCGGGCAAAGCGTGGGCCAGGGTAACCAGATCGAGCGGCACGCCCACTTCGGCGGCAATGGTGAAGGGGGGAACGGCCGTAAACGTCGCCGTTTCCGTCGGCAGTGGCAGAGCAGACGCAGTGGGGACAACAGCTTCGCCCAATGCCGGCGTGGGCGGCAAATGACCCGTGGGCGAGGGCAGCAGTTGCGGCGTGGGTGGTGCCGGGAAGGTGCTGGGGGGAATGGCGTGTGGCAGTGGCGTCACCGTTGCGCTGCCACACGCCGTTAGCCAGAACAAAACAAGCAGATATAATCTTGCCATGCATCATCGTCCCTGAAATCAGAAATGTAATCAAAAAGCGATCTTATGTCCGAAATCGATCTCAGAAATCCAAGCCTTTATATTAACCGGGAACTCAGCAATATCGAATTTAACCGGCGCGTCCTGGAAGAATGCGATAATCCCGAACATCCGCTGCTGGAGCGCGTCAAATTTTTGGCCATTTTCCACGGCAATATGGATGAATTTTTTATGGTGCGCGTCTCCGGCTTAAAGCAGCAGGTACTGCTGGGCATTACCGACCGCCCCGCCGATGGCCTGACGCCGCGCGAACAGCTTGTGGCCATTCACCGCGTTGGCACCCAGCTTTTTGCTCAGGCCACCAACAGCTGGCTCAAAACGCTGCAGCCGGCTCTGGCCGATGAAGGGATTCACACCCTAAACTACAGCCAGTTAAAATCGCGCCAGCAAAAAAAGCTGGCTGCCTATTTTGAGCGCGAAATTTTCCCGGTGCTTACTCCGCTGGTTTTTGACCCCACCCACCCCTTCCCCCACATCTCCAACCTCAGCCTCAATCTGGCGGTGGAAGTGCGCGACCCTGAACTGGATGAGATTCATTTTGCCAGGGTCAAAGTGCCGGCCACCTTGCCCCGGCTGGTACCACTCAACCCGCTGGACCCGGATGAGCTGCTGCCGCCGGCCACGCAAAAGTTCATCTGGCTGGAGCAGGTGATTGCCGCCAACCTGGACCGGCTCTTCCCCGGCATGGACGTGCGCGCCGCCTACCCCTTCCGCGTCACGCGCAACACCGACATGGAAATCCAGGAAGAGGAAGCGGACGATTTGCTCCTGACGATGGAAGAAAACTTGCGCCAGCGCCATTTTGGCCGGGTGGTGCGCCTGGAAATTGATGAAAATACGCCCGAAACAATTCGCAATATTTTGATAAGCAATCTCAAGGTGAGCACAACAGATGTGTATGCCACGAACGGGCCGCTGGGGCTAAGCAGCCTGTGGGAGTTGCACAAGCTGGAGCGTCCTGAGCTGAAAGATGAGGGGTTCCAGCCGGTGGTGCCCTCTGTTTTGCGTTCAGGGGATTCTATCTTTAATGTGCTGCAACGGAGCAACATACTGCTGCATACGCCCTATGACAGCTTCTTGCCCGTCGTTGATTTTGTAGAAGCAGCAGCCGAGGACCCTAACGTGCTGGCCATCAAGCAGTCGCTTTACCGGCTGGGGCCAAATCCGCCCATTGTCCACGCGCTGATGAGAGCGCGCGAAAACGGCAAACAAGTCGCCGTGTTGGTAGAGCTCAAGGCCCGGTTTGACGAAGAATCGAATATTGAGTGGGCTCGCGCCCTGGAAAAGGCGGGGGTGCACGTAGCGTACGGTGTCATCGGCCTGAAAACACACTGCAAGCTGTGCCTGGTGGTGCGCCGCGAGCGGGACGGCATTCGGCGTTATGTGCATATGGCCACGGGCAATTACAACACCATCACGGCCCGCCTGTATACAGACCTGGGCATGATCACCAGCGATGAAGAGATGGGAGCCGATGCCTCTGAGGTGTTCAACTATCTCACCGGCTACTCAAAGCAGGTGAACTATCGAAAATTTTGGGTGGCCCCGGTGAACTTACGCGAAAATTTACTGCGGCTGATTGAACAGGAGACGGCATACGGCCGTCACGGGCGCATCATCATCAAAGCCAACTCATTGGTAGACCCCGGCGTCATCCGGGCGCTGTACCGGGCGTCGCAGGCCGGCGTGCCGATTGACCTGATCATTCGCGGTTTTTGCTGCTTGCGGCCGGGAATAAAGGGCGTCAGTGAAACGATTCGGGTAAAAAGTATTGTCGGCCGTTTTTTAGAGCACAGCCGCATTTACTATTTCCACAACCAGGGCAACCCGGACATCTACGTCGGCAGCGCCGATCCGATGCCGCGTAACATCAACCGGCGGGTTGAGGTGCTGTTCCCCATTGAGGATGAAGCGGAACGACAGCAAATCATCTCTATTTTGTCGGTATACATGCACGACACGGCCAAAGCCCATGAGCTTAAGTCAGACGGCCGTTACGAGCCCGTCATCAACACTTTGCCCGAGGGAGAAGAGCCGTTTAACAGCCAGCTTTGGCTGCTGTACGGCCGTCATGCCGATGAGGAGCCACCCTTTGATCCGGATGTGCTGCCGCCTGTCTGTGAGGAGCAGGAACAGGAATTGGAAGACGCAGAAAAACAAAAAGAGGTTGCTTAATTGTCGTGCTGTTTTCAGGCCGCCGCCCCAAGCAATACCGCTAAAAACCAGACCATGAAATCATATTTCATCAGCTGGCTCAGCTTTTCAAGCTGGGGGCCGGTGCGGTCCCTGGTAACCCGAATGAGCACGTAGAACAGCACGGGATAAACACCCAACGCCACAATCAGGGCGTACACAGGCTCATACACGTCCAGCATGTAGGGCAGCATCATCACCACCAGCGTGGCGGCAGCCAAAATGTAGAATACAATGCGGGCTGCCCGGCGGCCCCAAACGGTGGCCACCGTGCGGCAGCGCTGCCGCAAATCACCCTCATAATCTGCCAGGGTTTTCAATACTTCGCGCCCCATAATCGCCGAGGCAATGATAATCGCCAGCCAGAGCGTTGGCCGTGGGTTACCGGCAGCAATACCGCCAAAAATGGCGCTCATGGCCGAGATGGTGGCCACAATGGCGTTGCCCATCAGCACGGTGCTTTTAAGCCGCCAGGAGTAGAGGTAAAGCATGGCTGCCGAAGCCAGCGCAATGACAAAGGCGGTGAGATTGATGAAGGCGGCCAGCAAAATTGAAAGGGCCGTCATTACTACTGCAAAAATGAGAACTGAGCGGGGCGAAACTGTGCCAGAGGGCAACGGCCGTTTCGGTTGGTTGATTTTGTCGATTTCAATATCCTGGTAATCATTCCAGGCATTGGCCGCTGCGGTAATAAACCAGGTGGCCAAGATGGCTAAAGTAATTTTGCCCCAGGCGCCGGTCCCCGCCACGTACCCACCCAACAATACCGCCAACCCACCGGTCAGGGTCGTAAGCGGGCGGCTAATTTTGTACAAACCTTTTAACTCATTTATCATATTCTGCCTCCATTGCTTGCTAGTTTAGTTAACCCTGTTCTACCAAAAAAGATACAATGGAATCATGATTACCAGCTTGAGCAACACCAAAGTAAAAACTGTGCGCCGGTTACAAACGGATCGCCGTTTTCGTGAACTTGAAAAGCAATACGTGGTGGAAGGGACCCGCTGGCTCACAGAGTTGGTGACCATGGCCCGCCCCGCTGAGATGCTTTTTGTAACAGAACGGTGGTTGGAAACGGCCGTTCACGCCCAAATTTTACAACAACTAACCGAGCTGGGACAATCCGCTCCCCTGTTGGTGAGCGAAGAAGTGATGCAGGCCATGAGCGACACCACAACGCCGTCCGGGGTTTTGGCGGTGCTGCCAATGAAGCCGCGCCCGCTGCCGGCTGCTCCTTCGCTCCTGCTCATTTTAGATGAGATCAACACCCCGGGGAACCTGGGTACGATGCTGCGCACAGCCGGGGCGGCCGGGGCCGATGGCGTGCTGCTGGGGCCGGGTTGTGTCGATTTATATAATCCGAAGGTGGTGCGGGGCAGTATGGGGGCCCACCTGCGCCTCCCGGTACACAGCCAGACCTGGCCGGAGATCGCCGAGACGGTGCGGGGAATGCAGGTGTGGCTGGCTGCGGTTGAGGCGGAGATGGCGTATACGGCCGTCAACTGGCAGCAGCCCTCCGCCCTCATCATTGGCAGCGAAGCAGCCGGAGCCGGCACGGAAGCCCAACGCATTGCCACCGGCCGCATCACCATCCCTATGCACGCCGCTACCGAGTCGCTCAACGCTGCGATGGCCGCCAGCATCATCCTTTTCGAGGCCGCCAGGCAAAGAAGCGGGTAGATTCTATTTGGCCATTCGCGGGGAAATCTCGATGCGAAATTCGTCTGTTTCGTCTTCATTTTCGGCTGCCTCGTAGGCAAAGGTGCGGCGGCACTCCTGGCAGGAGCCTTCATAATGAAGGTGAGAAATGTCCAGACGAACCCCGTAAGATTTATGAACCAGTTCAGGCATCTGCATATTCCATTCCAGCTCTAACCAGCCAGATTCGCTTTGGGCAACGGCCGTTGCCAACGCCTCTTGGCCAAAAATGACCCGGTACCCTGCCCAAAAATAGCTACAGCGCCCACACGCAGCAAAGCGCTCTGTTACCTGCGGCAAGGTTAGCTGAGTTTGACGAGCGGCACGCGAGGCCCGACGCTTTTTCGTTTGTTTCCCATGCAGGCGCTTAAGCGGTTTTTTGGAACCACCACCGCTTTTTTTAGCCGCCTGCACCCCCTCAGCCACAGGAGCAGGCGCTGCGGACTGAGCTTCTATCGGTTGTTGCTTGTCTGATTCAGCAGACGTATCCATAAAATTTATCCGTGTTTATGACACTGTTGCAGAAATTTCCTTCACTTGTCATGCCCGCGAAAGCAGGCATGACAGCAGGTGGGTGATTCTAGCGGTGATTAATGATATCTGTCAAATTAGGCTACAATAGAAATATGGACATTCGCTCGGTAACTTTGTTTGGTGATCCCGATTTTCCGGCGGGCAAAATGGCTGATTTTTTTACGGCCGTTCAAGCCGCCTTCCCCTACCCCCTGCAATCCACCCGGCTGGCCACACCCGCCTTCCCGGAATGGTGGCCGGACGACATACACGGCGAGGCGCAAATTCAACAGTATGCCCGGCAAACGGCCCAACAATGGCAGGAAGCCGGCGCCAATTACATCAGTTTGGGGCCGGTGCAACTGCACCACGATGCTCGCTGGATCAACCAGATTCCGGCACTTTTGGCGGCCACCGAGGTACTCTTTGCTTCCGTCGAGATCGCCGATACGCAGGGCCAGATCGACACCGCCCGCTGCCAACAGGCGGCGCAGCTCATCAAAACGGTCAGCCAGATTCAGCCCAATGGGTTTGGTAATTTATACCTGGCCGCGCTGGCCAACTGTGCGCCGGGCTCGCCATTTTTCCCGGTGGCCTACCATGAGGGCGGCCCGGCCCACTTTGCCATCGCCGTAGAGTCGGCTGACCTGGCACTGCAAGCCGTGCAGGCGGCCGCTTCTCTGGATGAGGCGCGGCAAAATTTGGTGAGCGCCATCGAAACGGCCGCTTTCCGCCTCAGCCTCGCCGCGCAAAAATTAGCCGATGAGCACCACATTCTTTTCAGCGGCATCGACTTTTCTCTGGCTCCCTTCCCCACAGATGACAAGAGTTTAGGCGGGGCGCTGGAAGCGTTGGGGCTGCCTTATTTGGGCAGCGCCGGCAGCCTGTTTGCCGCCGGCTTTGTCACCGAGGCGATTGCCCGGGCCAACTTCCCCGGCTGCGGCTTTTCCGGCTTAATGCTGCCCGTCCTTGAGGATTCGGTTCTGGCCAACCGCGCCGCCGAGGGCGTGTTGACTGTGCAAGATTTGCTCAGCTACAGTGCGGTGTGCGGCGTGGGGCTGGATACCATTCCTTTGCCGGGAGATGTGAATGAGGGGGCGCTGACGGCCGTTCTGCTCGATGTCGCCATGCTGGCCAGCCGCCTCAACAAGCCGCTCACTGCCCGCCTCATGCCCCTGCCCGGCCTGGCCGCCGGCGATCCCGTTACCTTCGATTTTCCTTACTTCGCCGACAGCCGCGTCATGGGCATTGCGGGGGGGCGATTGGCGGGACTCATGACGCAAGGGGCTCAGCTTTCGGTAAATCCAGTGAAAAGTGATTAGTAAAAAGTGAAAAGTCAATCTTTAATCTCCAATCTCCAATCACCTACACGCAGCATCAAACAACTTTTGGCCGACTGGCAAACGGCCGTCACCAACACCAACCACATGCAGCCACCGCCTTATGATGGGCCAGACGTGGCAATCCAGATGTTCACCGAAAAAACCGGCGAAGTGACGCCCGGCAGCAGCTTTGTGGCCCGAGTGCGCACCGGCAGCGATGGGCATCCCTGGATTGGCAAAGCGCTTGAGCTCGGAGCCACTTTTATCCTGGCGGAAAAACCGGCCAAGGAGCTGGGGCTGACGCTGCCGGAAAACGTAATCTACTGGCAGGTGCCGGACACGGCCGAAACGCTGGCCTGGCTTTCGGCGGCGTGGTATGGCTTCCCCAGCCGCCAGCTCATCATGATTGGCGTGACGGGCACCAACGGCAAAACCAGCACCGTGGATCTGATTCGCGGCATTCTGTCGGCGGCGGGCATCCGTATGGGAATGCTCAGCACGCTCAAGGCGATTATTGGCGATTACCAGGAGCCGCTGGAGCTGCACGTGAGCACGCCGGAAGCGCCGGTGGTGCAGCGCTACCTGCGCCAGATGGTGGATGCGGGGCTAACCCACTGCGTTCTGGAATCAACGTCGATTGGCTTAGAACAGCACCGCGTAACGGCCGTTGAGTTCGACATCGCCGTCATCACCAACATCACCCACGAGCACCTGGATTATCACGGCAGCTTTGAAGCATACACCCAATCCAAAGAACGCCTGTTCCACAGCGTGGCAACGAATGATCCAACGCCGCATAAACCGGATGATGTGATGAAAACGGCCGTTCTCAACCTTGACGACAGCTCCTACCAGCGCCTGGCCGTCATCCCCGCGCCGCGCCAGATTAGCTACAGCCTGCACAACTCCACCGCCGACCTGCACGTCACCGATTTGGTGACCGATCCGGCCGGGTCCAGTTTTACGCTGCACCTGGCCGGAGAAAAGCTGGCGGTGCGTTCGCCGCTGCTGGGCATTTTTAATGTGGCCAATATGTTGGCGGCGGCCGGGGCCGGCCTGGCGCTCAACATCCCCCCGGAAACCATCAAAGCGGGATTGCAAGCCGTGGGGCAGATTCACGGCCGTATGCACCAGATTCAACGCGGGCAGGAATTTATCGTTCACATAGATTTTGCCCACACGCCAGACGGGTTGGAGAAGGCGATTCAGGCGGCGCGGGGGATTTTGGACCAGATGGGGCGGGACGGCCGTATCATCACCGTGTTTGGCAGCGCCGGCAAGCGCGACCCGGAAAAGCGGCGCATGATGGCCGAAATTTCCACCCAACTGGCCGACTACACCGTGCTCACCGCCGAAGACCCGCGCACCGAATCGTTGGATGACATTTTGGCGGCGATGGCCGCGGGCTGTCTGGCGGCAGGCGGCGTGGAAGGCGAAACCTTTTGGCGCATCCGTGACCGGGGGCAGGCGATCTATTTTGCCCTGGGGCTGGCCCGCCCGGAAGATTTTGTGCTGGTTTGCGGCAAAGGGCATGAGCAGTCGATGTGCTTCATCAC
>CALBTC010000092.1 GCA_937967805.1 uncultured Anaerolineaceae bacterium | reverse complement strand
TTAGGTTCTTGGGAACGGCGGTGATTTTATTGGAAAAGGGGGGAGTTGTCAAAACGGTGCAACGGCCGTTTCCTTGCTGCGTAATAGGTCCGTAGCTGGGGAGCAGTTGTTAATTCTGGCACTTTGGAGGTCCTAACAATGGATGATTTACATGAAGTTCGACAACGCAAAAGCGGCCGTTCTCTTTTCGGCCCGATTTTTCTGATTGGTTTAGGCGTTTACTTTTTGCTGCGTAACATGGGCATTGTGTCTGACTTAAATTGGGGCGTGGCGCTTCAGTTATGGCCCTTACTGCTTATCTTTTTAGGCATCAATATTATCGTGCAGCAGGTGAGACGGCCGTTTGGCACAGTGCTTAGTGGATTGGTGGGGTTAACAGCCATAGCCATCTTTGGCGCGGTTTTGCTGTTTGGCGTGGAGCTGCCGTTTTTGTCCCGCTTTAATTTGCAGAACACGGTGGAGTACCGGCAGGAGACGGTGGCTGTGAGCGGGGACGGGGTGGAAACGGCCGTCGTCTCCCTGGATCTAGGTAGTATGGGTGCAGATGTGACCGGGCTGGATAGCAGCCAGAACGTGTTGGAAGGCACCCTCAGTGTAGCGGGAGATCTCGACCTGCGGGAGGATGTTGAGGGATCGGAGGCCAACATCTCGCTGAGCGAAAATCGCAGCAGCTTTTGGTGGGGCAGTTGGATAACAAACGAGCAGCAGCCACCCTGGGAAATTGGCTTAAGCCGTACGGTTTTGTTAGATTTAACAGTTGATGTCGGTTCGGGCCAGACGGATTTGGAATTGGGCAGTCTGCGATTGAGCGATCTGTACGTTGATTACGGCTCTGGAGCGGTCAATTTGCAGATGCCAGGTGGGGATTATGACATTCGCCTGGATGGTGGCTCTGGGAAGCTGGTGGCCGTGTTGCCGCGAGACGGCCGTCATGAAATTGAACTGGATGGTGGCTCCGGGGCTATCGATTTGTTCCTGCCGCCCAATATGGAAGCGCGCGTGGAGTTAGACAGGGGTTCAGGGCGCGTCTCGCTAGATGATCGCTTTGAACAAATCTCCGGCGACGACGATGATGGCATCTGGGAAACTCCCAACTACAATTCAAACAGTGCAAACAGTATCCTGCTCTTCGTAGACGGCGGCTCCGGAGCAATTTCGATTCGGCAGCCGCAAGGTCGGTAATCGGTTATCCGTGGTCGGTGATCGGTGAAAAACGCTTTTACCGATTACCGTTTACCGCTTACGGATTACCGGTCGCGGCTAGCTGTTTCATGTGGGCCAGAACGGCCGTTATGCCATTCAATCGCTGGCCGGTGAGCACCTGCTGCAAACCCATCCCCAAGTAAAATTCTAAGGGGATTTTTTGGATTTCTTCGGGCGTTGTCCACCCAATGCCCTCTTGCAGCACGGAGGCGTAACCGCGCACCGTAGGCGCTTCTTCGGGGATGTCAAAATGGTAAAAAACTTTACCACCTTGCCATTCCGGATAAATGAAGACGGGGGACATGCATTCATGTACCTCGTCTTTGTTTGCCTCACTTGTGTCTATATGATCGGGAACTGGCGGCAGCTTGTTGGCAAACTCTAGCAGATACTCCAGCTTCTCCCGGCCTACGCACAGGTTAAAATCTTCAACAATTTCTTGAAGTCTTGGAGGCATTTAATATCTCCTCACCTAAATAGCAGCTAATTTTTACGTGCTGCTATCCGTCAATTACCAATAATTTACCCCAATATTTAAGGTTTCTACAGTATACCGACGTTCTGTAAAATTTGCATTTGCCAAGCCTATTCTCACCAAGTTGTGTCAGTTCCATCTTTATTTCCTGATACTTTTTTGCCTTTTCGCGTATTGTTTTGGGGTAGTCCAGTGAGATTATCTCCAACCACCCGGCGGATAAACCGGCGTGAGGAGAACCTCACGAACAAGTACCGGATATTGTCCCGACCATAGACTTTTCTGACTTTCAAATTCTGGCCACCTTTTTGACCGTACAAGTCGCAGTCTGGATTGACACATGCTAAACTTTCTAAGGGAGGTCTGGTGTGATTTTTTTCTTTCATCATGGGGTTATTCTACCGCTTACGCCAGACCTCCTCTTTTATGGGTTGGTGATAATCTCATCTGACTACCCTTAAGCGAGATTGTAAGAATCCCTGTAAGCCCTAAGCCATTCAATTAAACTTGGCGAGGAAGCTTTTTCCACAATAGACTGTGCAAAAAACTGTGTCCGTTCAGCTCCTTTTTTGCACCACACGCCAATTCTATTAAATCTATCATCGGGACGGTTGTCCCAACCAAATTGAAGAGGAGGATACTTCTATGCACAAAAGACACATCAGATGGGCTTTGCTTGCTCTCCTGCTGGCTGTCATCTTACTCATTGGCAGCAGCAGCCTCACATTGGCGGCCGCGTCGCCAGGGGATGTCGTTATCAACGAAATCATGCAGAATCCTTCCGCCGTCGCCGACAGCGCCGGCGAATGGTTTGAACTCCATAATCCCACCGGCGCAGACATCAATATTGAGGGTTGGACCATCTCAGATAACGGTTCCGACTCCCACGTCATTAATAACGGAGCCCCCCTGCTCATTCCTGCCGGCGGCTTTCTTGTCTTAGGCAACAACACCGACACCGCCACCAACGGTGGCGTCACCGTCGATTACGGCTACGGCGGCTCCTGGTTCATCGCCAATGGCGACGATGAAATCATCCTGACCGACGAGCTCGGCACCGAAATCGACCGCGTCGAATACGACGGCGGCCCTAGCTTCCCCGATCCTAACGGCGCTTCCATGGCCCTGATTAACCCCGCCCTGGACAACAACATTGGCGCCAACTGGTGCGAAGCCGTCACTCCCTACGGCGCCGGCGACCTCGGCACCCCCGGCACTGCCAACGACTGCCCCCAAACCGTCGCTGAAATCGTTATTAACGAAATCATGCAAAATCCCTCGGCCGTTTCCGATTCATCCGGCGAATGGTTGGAGCTGTACAATCCCGGCAGCTCTGACGTCGATATCAACGGCTGGACCATCGCCGACAACGACTTCGATTCCCACACCATCGCCAACGGCGGCCCCCTGCTGGTTCCCGCCGGCGGCTATCTGGTCCTGGGCAACAACACCGACTTCGCCACCAATGGCGGCGTCAATGTCAGCTACCAATTTAGCGGTATCGCCCTGGCCAACGGCGCCGACGAGGTAGTCCTCAGTGACAATGCCGCCAATGAAATTGACCGCGTCGAATACGACGGCGGTCCCAACTTCCCCGATCCCAACGGCGCTTCCATGGCCCTGATCGATCCCGCCCTGGACAACAATGTCGCCGCCAACTGGTGTGAAGCCGCCACCCCCTATGGTGCTGGCGATCTCGGCACCCCCGGTGCCGCCAATGATTGTGTTGGCCCGACGGTTGAGCTCGTCATCAACGAAATCATGCAAAACCCCTCGGCCGTTTCCGATTCATCCGGAGAATGGTTGGAACTGTACAATCCCGGCAGTTCTGATGTCGATATCAACGGCTGGACCATCGCCGACAACGACTTTGATTCCCACACCATCGCCAACGGCGGCCCATTGCTGGTGCCGGCTGGTGGCTATTTGGTGCTGGGTAACAATGACAACGTTGCTACCAACGGCGGCGTCAATGTCGCCTATGATTACGGCGGCTCCTGGTTCCTGTCCAATAGTGCTGATGAAGTTGTTTTACTCGACAGCACGCTAAATGAAATCGACCGCGTCGAATACGACGGCGGACCTGTCTTCCCCGACCCTACCGGCGCTTCCATGTCCCTGGTCGATCCGGCCCTCGACAATAATGACGGCACCAACTGGTGCCAGTCTACCACCCCGTTTGGTGATGGCGACCTGGGCACCCCAGGCGAAGCCAATACTTGTGACGTTGTCGAACCCCCATTGACCTGTGATTCCAGCGGCCTAACGCCCATCTACACCATTCAGGGCAGCGGCGCCAGCAGCCCGCTGGACGGCACGGCCGTAATCATTGAGGGCATCGTCGTCGGCGACTTCCAGGAAAATGACGGCGACCACACCGACCTCGGCGGCTTCCACCTCCAGGACCCGGTTGGTGACGGCGATCCCGCCACTTCCGACGGCATCTTCGTCTTCGCCCCCGGCGCCATCGACGTCTCCGTCGGCGACAAAGTGCGCGTTTCAGGTACCGTCGACGAATTCTTCGACATGACCGAAATCACTAATGTCGATGCCGTCCTGGTATGCGGCTCGGGCACGGTAGACCCCACCCCGGTCACCATTCCCAACGATCTGGAGCCATATGAGGGTATGCTGATCGAATTGGATCAGACGCTGTACATCAGCGAATTCTTCAATTTCGATAGGTTTGGTGAGATTGTGCTCACCACCGATCGACAGTATCAGCCAACCGCCATCTTCGATCCAGGCAGCCCGGGCCAGGCCGCCCTGGACGCCGCCAATGACGCCAATCGCATCACCCTGGATGACGGCCGTTCTTCCCAGAACCCCGATCCAGCCATACACCCCAACGGCATGGTCTTTGATCTCAATAACCGCTTCCGCGGTGGTGACAGCCTGGACAACGTGACCGGCGTCATAGATTATCGCTTCGGCCTCTACCGCATTCAGCCCACGCAAGGCGCCGACTACACTTCTCTCAATCCGCGCCCGGCCGCTCCCGACCCCGTTGGTGGCAGCCTCACGGTCGCCAGCTTCAACGTCTTGAACTACTTCAACGGCGACGGCATGGGCGGTGGGTTCCCCACTTCCCGTGGCGCCGATGATCTCGAAGAGTTCAACCGGCAGCGCGATAAAATCATGGCTGCCATCGTCGCCATGGATGCCGACGTAATCGGCCTGATGGAAATCGAAAACGACGGCTATGATCCCTTCAGCGCCATCGCCGACCTGGTCAATGGCTTGAACGCGGCGACAGCCCCCGGCACCTACGCTTTTATCGACCCTGGCGTCCCCGTCATCGGCACCGATGAAATCGCCGTCGGACTCATCTACAAGCCGGCCACCGTCTCCCCCGTCGGCGCCAGCGCCATTCTCGACTCCTCAGTCGATCCGCGCTTCAATGATGACAAGAACCGGCCCGCTCTGGCCCAAAGCTTCCTGGAACACAGCACGAACGGCATCTTCACCGTTGTCGTCAACCACCTGAAGTCCAAAGGCTCACCCTGCGACGACGTGGGGGATCCAAACCTCGGTGATGGGGCAGGCAACTGCAACATCACCCGTCTCCTGGCTGCTGAAGCCATGGTCGACTGGTTAGCCACCGACCCCACCGGCACCGGCGACCAGGACGTCCTCATCATCGGCGATCTCAACAGCTATGACAAAGAAGATCCCATCGACGCCATCCTCGCCGGGTCCGACGACACCGTGGGCACCGGCGACGACTACACCGACCTTATCTTCGCCAGTGAGGGAGAACTCGCCTACTCGTTTGTCTTCGATGGCCAGTTAGGCTACCTGGATTACGCACTGTCCAACGGCAGCCTGACCAGCCAGGTCACCGGCACCACCGTCTGGCATATCAACGCCGACGAGCCTGATATCCTGGACTACGACACGACCTTCAAGCAAGATGCACAGGATGCCCTGTACGAGCCCAACGCCTACCGCGCCTCCGATCATGACCCGGTCATCGTCGGACTCGACCTGAACGGCTCGCCATTCTGCGGCGATGCCTATCCCAGCGCCACAAATCTGTGGCCGGTGAATCACAGCTTCGTCGACATCTCCGTTTTGGGCGTTACCGATCCGGAAGGAGAAGCCATCGCCATCGTTGTCAACAGCATCTTCCAGGATGAAGCGGTCGATGCCCCTGGCAGCGGCAACACCGCGCCGGACGGCATGGGTGTTGGTACCGACACCGCCCAGGTGCGCGCCGAGCGCGCCGGCAATGGCAACGGCCGTGTCTACCACATCTTCTTCACCGCCTACGACGTACACGGCAATTCCTGTTCCGGCGAGCTGCTGGTCACCGTGCCCAAGAGCCAGGGGGCCAATGGCGCTGCCATCGACGACGGCGCCCTCTACGACTCAACCTTGATTCCCTGAGGGTAATCGTAAAAGGTAACAGCGCAGAAAGAAAAGGGGCTCCCATTCGGGAGCCTCTTTTTTGGTCAGGAAAATGATCTATCGGTGAAAGAAGGTTACTGTAATTTTACGGGACGGCCGTTCCCCCTGTGCTATACTCCCGCCTCAGAAGAATTTATCCGCAGATTACGCAGATTACGCAGATTACGCAGATTATCAAACCCCTCTGCGTCTCCGCGTCTCTGCGTTAAAAAAGAGGGGCATGATGAGACAATATCTGGATTTGATGCAGCATGTCTTGGACAACGGCGTGCGCAAGGAAGACCGCACCGGGGTGGGTACGATCAGCGTGTTTGGTTACCAGATGCGCTTTAATCTGGCCGATGGTTTTCCGGCTGTCACCACCAAAAAGCTCCACTTTCGCTCGATTATCCACGAGCTGCTCTGGTTTTTACGCGGCGAGACCAACATCCGCTATTTGCACGAAAACAAGGTGACGATTTGGGATGAGTGGGCCGACGAAAATGGCGAGCTGGGGCCGGTGTATGGTTCGCAATGGCGCTCGTGGAATGGGGGAAACGGCCGTACCATCGACCAAATTTCCCAGGTGCTGCACAGCCTCAAGCACAATCCTGACTCCCGCCGCCACATCGTCTCCGCCTGGAACGTGGCGGAGGTTGACCAGATGGCCCTGCCGCCCTGCCACTGCCTCTTCCAGTTTTACGTCGCTGAGGGCAAGCTCTCCTGCCAACTCTACCAGCGCAGCGCCGACATTTTTCTGGGCGTACCCTTCAATATCGCTTCTTACGCCCTACTCACCATGATGATGGCTCAGGTGCTGGGCTACCAGCCGGGCGATTTTGTCCACACGTTAGGCGACGCTCACCTTTACCTTAACCATTTAGAGCAGGCCGACTTGCAGCTTTCCCGCGATCCCTTTCCGCTGCCCCAAATGCGCCTCAATCCAGAGCTCACCGACCTATTCGCCTTCCGCTACGAAGATTTTGAATTGGTCAACTACCAATCCCACCCCACCATCAAAGCTCCTATTGCTGTCTAATGAATGTTGAGATTGTCATTCCGAACGCAGTGAGGAATCTTACAACTAGCAGCGACGAAAGATTCCTCGTTACACTCGGAATGACATATGGAGAATGCAGGTAATGGATGACTTTCAACCTCAACCACCTGATGGTGGTGTTTTGGAATGAAAGAGTCACTTCCAATTAGTGAATCAACTCATCAATCAAATAAAAATCGGACTTTGTCTATGGTGGTGGCTATGGACAGAAATCGTCTGATCGGGGCGGGCAACAGGCTGCCGTGGCGCTTGCCGGACGATATGCAGTGGTTTGTGCAGCAGACGATGGGCAAGCCGGTGATCATGGGGCGCAAAACGTATGAGTCGATTCCCACCAAATATCGGCCGCTCAAGGGGCGGCAAAACATCGTCCTGACGCGGGACCGCAGCTACGCAGCACCGGGGGCAACGGTGGTGCATTCGGTTGAAGACGCGCTGGCCGTGGCGGGGGAGGCTGAGGAAACTATCATTGGGGGCGGTGCCAATTTGTATGCTCAACTGCTGCCCCAAACTCACAAACTTTACCTCACACTGGTGCAAGCTGAATTGGAAGGGGATGCCTATTTCCCCGAAATTGATGAGTCTGCCTGGCGCGAAACGTTTCGCCAGCACCATCCCGCCGACGAGCGGCACAACTTTGCCTTCACCTGGCTCATTTTAGAACGGGATGAGTAGCCTCTCTACTTTGTAAGGTCCCCTACGTTTCTCCGTAAGCAATCTGTAATCGTTTGTGAAGACGGCCGTAATTGTTGCCGGCTATCTTCCACCTTGTTTGGTAGCCATGTCTGTGCTGCCCATTCATTACAAACAAAATTGAGGAGAAACGATCAATGAAAAATCTTAAAGGCTACTTTTTACTTTTGCTTGCTTTGTTGCTGGTCGCGTGTGGGGGATCCGCAGCGGAAACGGCCGTTGAACCAGGCAGTTCTGAAACATCCACATCCGACGAAATGATGGATGAATCCATGGCTGAAGAAATGACGGAAGTTGATTCCATGGACGAAGAGATGGGCATGAGCGACCATGAAGAAGACATGGCTGAGATGGAAAAAACCATGGATGAAGCCGAAGCCATGGACGATAAAATGATGGACGAAGCGGTGGCAATGAGTGATTTGCCGCTCTGGATGACCACCGAACTGACTGACGTGCGCACAGGAGAGACTTTTACCCTGGCCGATTTTGCAGGCAAAACTGTTTTTGTGGAGCCGATGGCCACCTGGTGTACCAACTGCCGCCGCCAATTGGGCAACGTAGCCGAAGCCCGCACCCAGCTGGCCGACAATGAAGATGTGGTTTTTGTTGGCCTCAGCGTGGAAACGTCACTCGCCAACGAAAATCTAGCCAGCTACACCGATGAAACTGGTTTCCACTGGACGTTTGCCGTCGTTACGCCAGAAATGCTCGTTTCCCTGGCCGATACGTTTGGTCAAACCGTCACCAATCCGCCATCAACCCCCAGCTTCTTAATTCGTCCGGATGGCACCACAACCGATCTAGAAACTGGTTTCGAAGGCCCTCAAGAGCTTTTACAACGCATTGAAGCGGCCTCCCAAGGTTAGCAATCCGCGAAAGGTTCCCAAAATGAGTCAATTACTTGAAGCGTTTGTGCTGGGAAACAGCGCCATCCTCACAAACGTTTGTATTTTACCGCTCTACCCTGGCCTGATTGCCTACCTGGCCGGCAATGCCCAAAACGAACGCGCCCAGATAGCCACCAAGTGGCTGGGACTGCTGGTTTTGGGAGGTGTTTTGAGCATGATGCTGCTGGTTGGGCTGATTTTGTACCTGCTGCAGCAAAGCTTTGGCAGCATTCTTCCCGTCATTCTACCCATCATCTACGCCGTGGTCATTTTGTTGGGGCTGCTGATGCTAACGGGGCGCAATCCATTTAACCGGCTGGCTGTGTCTCAAACGCCGGTGCTCAGCAATCCGTACGCCGGGGCATACGTTTACGGCCTCATGCTCGGCCCGATGACGCTGCCCTGCACCGGCCCGCTGATTGTAAGCGCCTTTTTGCTGGGGGCGGGCAGCGTGGCCAATTTGTCCAGCAGCCTGAGCTACTTCTTGTTTTTTGGCATCGGTTTCGGCTGGCCGCTAGTTCTGCTGCCGTTTATCGCCCTGCCGTTCCAGCGCAAATTTACCCGTTGGCTGGGGCAAAATTACAAGCTGCTGACGCGGATTTCCGGCGTGCTGCTGGTGGCCATTGGCATCTTCGGTCTGTGGGTAGATGTGATTCCGAATCTGTAAATACGTAATGTGTAAGGACTGGCAGTCCTCAATGTTAGCAAGGTTTGGTAGATTGCTTGCAGGACTGCCAGTCCTAAACTGTTGAAACTACTTCTCTTCGGCCTGGATGCTTAGCTGCCAACGGCCGTTCCCCAACCCACCATCTTCCATTTCCCCATTCAACACAATTTCTTTGGCCCGCGTGATGCTGGTAAGATCGGTAATTGCTTCCCGGAGGTGGACGGCGAGTTCGGCATCGGCGGTTTGCAGATGCAGTCTGGCCAGTTCGGCCCCGAGCGACAGGTTTTGTTCGCTTTTGTAGCGGCGTACGACCGTGGCAATTTCAACCAGTTGGTTGCCATGAAGAATCGCCAGTTCATCCCGCCACGCCTCATTACCAGTCGGCCAGGCCGAGGTGTGAATCGAAGCCGCGCTGCCATCTGCCGATACCTCGGCTTTGGCAAACAGGCCCTGATAGATACGCTCCGTCACAAATGGCAGAATAGGTGCCAGCAGTTTGAGCGTGGTCAGCAGGGCGTGGTGCAGGGCGTACCGGGCACCCTCGCTGGCCGGACCGCCCTCATACAGCCGCAGCTTGGCCATCTCCAGATAGTTGTCGGCCAAAATTTGCCAGAAGAACTGCTCAATTTCACTTTTTGTCGTGGCGTAATCGTACTGCTCATACAGCCGCGTCGTCCGCTCGATTAGCTCCTGCAAGTTCGCCAACAACCACCGATCTGCCAACGTAACGATTACCGATAACCGCTCACCGTTCACTGACTCCGGCTGCCAATTCTGCAAGAAGCGGCTGCAAAACCGGGCCACGTTCCACAGCTTGTTCACCAATTTTGCTCCAGCCTGGATCTTTTCCTCACTGATGATGGCATCTTTGCCCAGGCCGGTGCTGGCGGCCCAGTAGCGCACCGCGTCGGCCGAATATTTCTCGATCATTTCCATTGGACCGGTCACGCTGCTCTTTTTGCTCTTGCTAATTTTGCCGTCGCCCGCGGGCGACAATCCCCAGCCGGAAATGGCTACCGATTCGAAGGGAAGCGTACCAAAGTGCAGCCACGATTTGGCGATGGTGTAAAAGGCCCAGGTGCGAATAATTTCGTGCGCCTGCGGTCGCAGCGAAAACGGATAGGTTTGTTTGTACAGCGCCTGGGTGCCCAAGCTTTCGGAGAAAGCCCACTGAGCCACAATTTGCGGCGTCAGCGACGACGTGGCCCAGGTGTCCATCACGTCTGCTTCGGGGATGAACTCGTTGGATTGGCAGGTGGGGCAGGGATGAGCGGGCTTGTCTGCCAACGGGTCCACCGGCAAATCAGACTCGCCGGCCAGGATGGTTTCGCCGCAATTGGCGCAGGTCCATACAGGGAAAGGCACACCGAAGAAGCGCTGCCGCGAGATGCACCAATCCCAGGCCAGGTTTTCCACCCACTGCCGGTAGCGCAGCTTCATATGGGCCGGCTGCCAGTTGATTTTCTCACCCTGCGCCAGCAGCTCATTCTTGAATTCCAGCAGGCGGATGAACCACTGCGACACCACGCGGTATTCCACCGGCGTGTCGCAGCGCTCGTGGGTGCGTACGTGCTGGCTGATTTTCTCTTCGCCTAGCAGCTCGCCCGCCTGGCGCAGCTTACTGATGATGATTTGGCGGGCTTCGGTGGTGGTGTGCCCGGCCAGATCAGCACCGGCGGCGTGGGTGAGACGGCCGTCTGCGCCAATCGCTTCAATCAACGGCAAATCATGCGTGCGCCACCAGGTCACGTCGGCGTTGTCGCCAAAGGTGCAGCACATCACGGCGCCGGTCCCTTTTTCCGGCTCGGCGGCGGGATCGGCCAGCAGCGGTACCTGTTGGTGCGTGTAGGGCGTGGTGATTTTTTGGCCGAGGTAGGGGGTGAAACGGCCGTCATCCGGAGGCACAAACACGGCCACGCAGGCGGGCAGCAGTTCTGGCCGCGTGGTGGCGATGGGCAGCATGGTGCCATCTTCCAGCCTGAAGGCCAGGGTGTAAAAGGTGCTTTCCCGCTCCAGATCGTTCAGCTCCGCCTGGGCGATGGCCGTCTGGCATTCGGGACACCAGATGGCCGGCGCTTTTTGACGGTAGGCCAGCCCTTTCTTATGCAAATCGAGGAATGACCACTGGGCCAACCGCCGCGAGTTGTCGTCGATGGTGCGGTAGGTGTAGCGCCAATCAACCGACAGACCCAACCGCTGCCACAGCTCGCGGTATTGGCCTTCCGTTTCCTCGCTCACCCTCAGGCAAAGGTCGATAAACGCCTGCCGGCCAATATCGGTGGCGTGAACGTTTTCCAGCCGCTCCACCAGCCGCTCGGTGGGCAGGCCGTTGTCATCGAAGCCCATGGGATAGAACAGGTTACGGCCGTTCATCCTAAAAAAGCGGGCAATGAAGTCGGTCTGGCTGTAGGAGTATACGTGCCCCAAATGCAGATGCCCCGATACTGACGGCGGCGGCGTGTCGATGCTGAACACGGGGGCGTCTGAATGGGGATTAAAATGATAGGTGCCGTCTGCCCGCCACTGGGATTGTAGGGCAGGTTCGGCCGTTTTGGGATTGTACCGTTTTGGTAGAGACATGAGTAACCTCCATTTTTTGCCACAGATTTTTCCTCTGTGTACTCTGTGGCCAGAATCTAAAAAGCCCAAATCATCCGTTGAGGACGAAATGGGCTTGATTCCGCGGTACCACCTCTTTTCGCAAAACGATTAGTTTTGCACACTTTACCCCGACCAACATCAGAGTTGCGCTGTAACGGGCTTACCCGTACCGGTCTACTTTGTTCGGTAAACGGTAATCGGTGAACAGTAATCGGTTTTTACCGATTACTGTTCACCGATCACTGATTACCGTCCATTTCTTCGGTAATCCATCCGGGCGACTTTCGCTGGGCGTTTGCTGTGGGGGCTTTCAACGCGCAAGCTTGCTTGCGCACCCCATCTTTTCTGTCAGTCTCGTTACCAGCTACTCCTCCCGGAGATGATGGCGTATTTAGTTATGGGGGCATTGTAGCAAATCGTTGGAAGAGATACAACATACAAAAGTTAGTTGTTTACGGATGAGGATTGTCTCATTTGACGGCCGTTTCCCCCTCAGCGACAATTGCGCCAGCAAACAAACATTGGAGCAATATGAAGCGTTCAACCCTCTTTTATCTACTCATCAGCTTGCTGCTGATTTTACTCGGGAGTGGCTGCCAACAAACGGCCGATGCCGGATCGGTGGCTGAGGTAGCCCCGGCAGTTGCCGTTGCGACCAGGGCAACTGTGCCGCTGCCCACACTGGCACCCAGCACCACGCCCTTTCCCACACCCACAGTTACGTGGACGCCATCAGCCACTGCTACTGCACCACCGACGGTGACACCTCAGTCAACTCAGACCAATACGCCCACCATGACCCCCACTGAAACACAAACGCCAACGGCTCCTTCGGCAGGCTCAGGACAGGCTGTTCCCATCAACCGCCGCTGCCCGGAAGAATCACCAATTAGACCCGCCTACACCAGCTACTTTTTAGCAGCCGATGCCTGGCCACAGCCGCAGGGCGAACCTGTGGCCCATTTTGACTTTGTGAAGCCGGTTCCCGGCGGCGGCCGGACCATCATCAACAAAACGTTTCCTTATGGCTCGGATGGCGGCGGCCGTTACCTGCTGCACAACGGTATCGACGTCGCCGGCGAGCTGGGAATGCCCGTTTTGGCCGTGGCCGATGGCACGGTGGTGGTGGCCCAGGCAGATGTATCCGAACTGTACGGCTGGCGCTGTGACTGGTATGGTCATCTGGTAGTGCTAGAGCTGGACCAGACTTGGCAAGGGCAGCCAATTTACGTTCTGTACGGTCACGTGCTTGGCTTGAGTGTGGAGGTCGGGCAACAGGTGGCACAGGGGGAACCCATCGCCGAAGTGGGCGTTGGCGGGGCGGCAACGGTACCTCATTTGCACCTGGAGGTGCGCGTAGGTTCGAACGATTTTAGCTCAACGCGCAACCCCATGCTGTGGATTGATCCCGGCCCGACGCGCGGCGTAGTGGCCGGACGACTTATCGACCCGCAGGGACGGCCGTGGCAAGGTGTGATCGTGACGCTGGTGGATGCCAGTGAGGACGGGCCAGAATTTATCAACACGTGGAGCTACCAGGGCGATCCACAAAACTTGATCAATCCCGATGAACTGCTGGCAGAAAACTTTGTCTTTGCCGATGTGAAACCCGGCGAATACACGCTGTATGTAAAGCTACAGGGGGTAGAGTACAGGCAGCCGGTACAGGTGGTTGAAGGCGAACTTACCACAGTGGAGTTGGTAACGGAGCCATACAAAACACCCACGCCGACGCCGGAACTGTCGCCAACGCCGGAAGCAACCATCACGGCCGTTTCTGAAGAAGACAGCTAAACAGCCTATCAGTAATTGGGTAATTGGCTACACCAGCCAGTCAGCTTCGGCGGCAGGGAGGGTGAGGATAAACTGGCTGCCCTTGTTAGGCTCGCTGTGGACGGTAATACGGCCGTTATGCGCTTCAGCTAACGCTTGGGCAATGGTCAGACCGATGCCTAACCCATTGTAGCTGCGATTGTCGCCGCGCTGTAGCTGGACAAAGCGTTCGAAAATTTTTGAGTGGCTGTCGGGATGGATGCCAATGCCCTGGTCGGCGACGCCCAGCAGCGTCTCACCGCCTCCGTTTGTTTTGGCCCAGATACGAATGATTTGGTTTGGATGGCTAAATTTGAGGGCGTTGTCCAGCAGATGATAAAAGAGGTGGCGCAGTTTATGGGTGTCGCCATTGATTTCCCAGGTGGGCCCGATTTCATTCTGGATAGTAAGACCGCGCTCGCTGATTTCTGTTTGCTTTTTGGCAATGAGGCGTTCAATTTCGGCGTGGAGGGGAAACGGCCGTCGCAAAATTTCCAATCCCTCATCAATCTGCGCCAGGAGAAGCAAATCCTCTACCAGCCGGTTGAGCGTGTGGGTGTTGTGCTGCACCCGTTCCAAAAAGCGCAGCTGCGATTGAAAATCGCTTTGTTCAGCAGAAGCAAACACAATCTCCAGCGTGTTGAGAATGGTGGCGATAGGGGTGCGCAGCTCATGGGTCATCGTGGCCATAAGGTTCTGTTTGAGCTGGGCAATTTCTGCTTCCGTCTTGGTTTGGTCCCATTGGCGACGCCGCATAATGGCCTCAATCCGTGCCGCCAATTCATTCAGCCGAAATGGTTTGCCCAAAAACTCATCGACGCCTGTTTGTAGGGCATTGATCACATCTTCTTCATCTGTTTCGGCCGTTAGCATGATGATGGGCACATCTGACTGCTGGCGAATTTGCTCCGTGGCTTCCAACCCATCCATAATCGGCATGGTCATATCAATTATCACCAGGTCAGGCGTCAGCTCATCAACAAGCTCAACCCCTTCCTTCCCATTATGTCCGGCAAAAACCTCATGCCCACGACTGCCCAATCCCACTTTCAGAGATTCTGTTATAAATGGATCGTCATCCACAATTAATAATTTAGCCATTCTTTCCACAAAAAATAGAATGCCTACGCATTTTTGCTGTGATCGGGAATCGTGCGCGAGATGGTCGGAGCAGCAGCGTAAGTTCTATAAAGTATGCTTCGAAGGAATATTTCCTCCGAATTCTTCCTGGTTACTTCACAGGGGTAAGCTTACAAAAAGCATCGTGGCTACAACAATAGGGAATACATCCCAACGATGGCTCTTAGCCTTGAATTTTGAAATAGCATAAAATGAGACACGTTGGCATTTAAAAAACCGCCAACGTTCAAGAGGTGCTTATGTTATTTGTCGATAATGAAGAAACCACCGATCCTAGAATGAATCTGGCCATTGAAGAACATTTGCTGAGAAATTTGCAGCTAGTGGAGCCGCTGCTGCTTTTTTACATCAACACGCCCTCAGTGATTTTGGGACGGAATCAAAACAGCGTTGAGGAAATCGACCCGGATTTTGTACGTGAGAACAATATCCACGTCGTGCGCCGGCTTTCCGGTGGCGGGGCTGTTTACCATGACTTGGGCAATCTGAACTTCAGTTTTATTACGCACGGTCGTCAGGATTTGCATAACTTTGAGAAGTTCACCCGACCTGTGGTCCAGGTGCTGCAGGATTTAGGCGCAGACGCCGCGCTGCAAGGCAAAAGCGATATTTTTGTGGCCGGCAAAAAAGTGTCTGGCAATGCTCAGTATGCTGCGGCGGAACGTATGTTTAGCCACGGCACCATTTTGTTTGATTCCAATTTAGAGAATATGCTGCGAGCGATCAACCCCAAACAGGCAAAGATTGAGTCCAAAGCGGTGCAGTCGGTTCGCTCATTTGTGACCAATGTCCGGGAACATTTGTCTGAAGAGATGGACATTGCCCAATTCCGGCAAACGTTGCTGACCGGAATCTTTGGCGGTGATGACGTTCCTACTTACGCCCTGACAGATTCAGATTGGGAGCAGATTCGAGAGATTGCCATGCAGCGGTACATGACGTGGGATTGGAATTACGGCCGTTCCCCCGCCTTCAATATCCAAAAAACAGAAAAGTTGCCGGTGGGCAAGATAGACGCCCGCATCGACGTGGACAAAGGGCGCATTCAGGCGATCAAAATCTACGGTGATTTCAGCGGTCAGCGCGATGTGGCCGAGCTAGAAATGCGGCTCACCGGTTTACGTTATGATGCCGATGCCGTGGCCGAAGCGCTGTCTGAAACCGATCTGGAACCGTATTTCGGCCCGTTGGAAAAGGAAACCTTCCTGAAGCTGCTTTTTTAGCTTAAACGCTGAGGAGAGCACAGCGAATTTTAGTAACAAACGAATGAAACCTGTCAGAGAAAGAAAAGAATTCGTTGTACTCATTGGCGCAGAGAGAAAAGGATAATTGCATTTGAAAAAAGTGTACTGGTTAATTTTGGTGGGACTGCTGCTTGGTTGCGGCAGCGAAGCGGCGCCGGCTGCAACGGCCGTTCCCACCCAACCTCCTACCGCAGATACCGTTGCTGAAGCCGAAGTTGCGCCGACCGATACGGCCGTTTCCCCTGAACCCACCATCACACCGATGCCACCCACCGCAACGGCCGTCCCGCCCACAGCAACAGCCACACCAGCGCCGCCAGACGTTCCCGGCCTGGTTTGGCTGCCTTACGCCACCGGCAGCTACGGCCAACCGGTCCTCATGCTGGAAGACGGTGCGATTGTGTCGCAGCCGCTGCCGGTTGAGGTTGAAATCTTCTTTGATTACGAAGCCGGCTGGCTGGCCTATGGCAGCGAATTCTGGGGTGGAACCGCCAACCAGCAGTCCGTCACCAACCTACACGTATATGACTTTGCCACAGAAACGGATGAACAGTGGGCCGAGTGGAACATAGGCCGTGCCGCCATTTCTCCGGCTAGCGGTGGTACAGTTCCGCTGCAAGTGGCCGTGGCTGTGCACCAAGGACAGGGGTTTGCTCTCTTCATCTTTTCCCTGCCGCGCAGCAGCTTCCCCCTGATCGATCAAGTTGACCCCCATTTTTCTTGGTCACCTGATGGAAGCCAGATTGCTTACCTGCGCGATGGGGAACTGTTTGTTACCAGCAGCACGGAAGATTCCGGCAATCCGCCCATTGCCGGCGGCGTTTACGAGGGAAGCGGCTGGATTGGCGATGCGCCGCTTTGGCTGGGCGACTCCGGCTATTTGCTTTATGCCGATGTGCCATTCACCGTCGTGGCCACCGACGGCAGCGAGACGATTGTGCCCACCGCGATGGATGGCACGGCGCTGCAAGGACCACGGCCGTTTGCCATGCTCTACTCGGCCACCACCAACCGGCTCATTGCCGAGTCTGACGGCATGTTTGGCCCCAGCGTGGCAATTTACCAGTTTGGCGATGGCTTTGAAACGGCCGAACTCATCCAGCAAATCGACGACGCCCAACTGGCCGGCTGGTATGAAGAAAACGAAAGCGTCATCATCGTTAGCGGTGGCGAACCCACCATTTTGCCGTTGACACCCCAAGAGTGATTTGTTACCATTTGCCCCATGATGACCCTTGTGAACACTCACCAGCCAATGAGCGCCGCCGCAGCCGCCGCCCAGACACACAGTCTGGCAATTGCTGCTGCCTGAGTTTTCACCACAATTTAAGCGCAGCACCCTAGCCGCCAGACTGACCATTTCGCAGTCTGGCGGTTTTTTGTTGCTACGGTAAAATTCCATTTATTGGCACTGTGCGCGCACAGTGCCAATAAATGGAAAATGGAGAAGACATGAGACCCACAACCAGTAACGAGATTCGCAAAGCATTTTTAGATTATTTCAACGAGCAGCAGCACGAAGTGGTTGCCAGTGCACCGCTGCCGCAATATGACAATCCGACGCTGCTGTTCACCAACGCCGGGATGAACCAGTTTGTCGATGTGTTTCTAGGGCGGGAGAAACGGCCGTACAATCGCGCCACCACTGCCCAAAAATGCATGAGAGTTCAGGGCAAACACAACGATCTGGAAAATGTCGGCCCGTCGCCACGCCACCATACCTTTTTTGAAATGTTGGGCAACTTTTCTTTTGGTGATTACTTCAAAGAAGGGGCCATCCGCTATGCTTATGAATTTATCACCGACGTTTGCCAGATTCCGGTAGAGAAACTCTATTTTACAGTACACACCGGCGATGATGATGCCTACAACATTTGGGCCAACGACATTGGCGTGCCCGCCGAACGCATTCTGCGCATGGGTGACAAAACCAATTTTTGGTCCATGGGTGATGTTGGGCCGTGCGGCCCAACCAGTGAGATTCATTACGATTGGGGTCCAGAGAATTGCAGTTGTGGACTGCCCAACTGTAGCGTTTTACTCGACAACGATTGTGATCGGTGGCTGGAGATCTGGAATCTGGTGTTTATGCAGTTTGATCAGGCAGCCGATGGCACGCGCACGCCACTGCCCAAGCCGGGTGTTGACACGGGCATGGGGTTGGAACGCATCGTTAGCGTGGTTCAACAAACGCCTGTTAACTATGACAACGATCTGTTTTCATCCGTCATGGATTGGCTGCAAGAGATTTTGGGTGACAGTGATGACGACCGAGACAAAAAGTACGTTGGCTATCGAGTGATTGCCGATCACGGACGTGCCGCCACCTTCTTAATTGCCGATGGCGTGCGCCCCGGCAGCACCGGCGCGGGTTACGTCCTGCGCATGATCATCCGGCGTGCCGTGCGTTTTGGTTATAACATTGGCTTTACCGGACCATTTTTAGAGGGGGTCGCCAAAGTATACATTCAGCAGATGAGTGAAATTTATCCTGAACTTAAACTGCGCGAAGAGCATGTCTTGCGCACGTTAACCCAGGAAGAAAATAAGTTTGCCCGCACCCTGGAATCTGGCCTGAGCCAGCTTCAGCAGGTGATGGCAGAGCTTAACGAAAAAGGGGAAAGTGAAATCTCTGGCGAGGTGGCGTTTGATTTGTACGCGACGCATGGCCTGCCGCTGGAGATTACCCGCGATGTGGTACAGGAACGCGGCTTCACCGTGGATGAAAAAGGGTATAACGAGGCACGCGAAGCGCACGCGATTGCCAGCGGCAAAGGTACCTTTGGCGAATACAGTGCGGAGACCGGGGTGTACGGCCGTCTCCTGACCAACCTCCAATCCACCGGCCAATTAGAAGACGGCGTCGAATACGATCCATACATGGGTGCCGAAACGGAGTCTGAGATTGTGGGGCTGATTCGTGATGGTGAGCTGGTGAATGCAGTGCAGGCGGGGGATAAGGTGGAGATGGTGACGGCCGTTTCCAACTTTTACGTTGAAGCTGGTGGTGAGGTTAGCGATACCGGCCAAATTGCGGGGCTGGATGGCACATCCATCTTTCGCGTCGAGGATACGCGCAAGCCGCTCAACGGCCTCATTTTGCATGTCGGTGAAGTGGCGCAGGGCGAATTTACCCTGGCTCAACCCGTACGCCTGCAAGTCGATGACGTGCGCCGCAGCGACATTCGCCGCAACCACACCGCCACCCACATCTTGCACCAGGAGCTGCGCGACCGGCTGGGCACACACGTTACCCAGGCGGGCTCGCTTGTGGCGCCGGACCGGCTGCGCTTTGACTTCACCCACGATGGCAGCGTTGATGATACCACCTTGTCCGAAATTGAAGAGCGGATCAACGATGCGATTCTGGCTAACTATCCCGTGGAAGTTGAGTACATGGGTCAAAAAGAAGCGATTCAGTCCGGGGCAATGGCCCTCTTTGGCGAAAAATATGGCGACATTGTGCGCACTGTGCAGATTGGCCACGAGGGTGAGAAACCGTACAGCTTTGAACTGTGTGGCGGCCTACACGTCTCCGAGACGAACGACATTGGCCTGTTCCGCTTCACCAGCGAAGGCGCGGTTTCCGCCGGGGTGCGCCGCGTGGAGGCGGTGACCGGGCGCGGCGCCCGGGAGCTGATCATGGAGCGGCTCAACCTGCTGGATCGGCTGGCGGCGCAGCTTAACGTGCCGGTTTCCAAGCTGGAGTCCCGTGTCGAAACATTGCAGGCAGAGCAGAAAGCGGCGCAAAAGCGGGTTGAGCAGATGCAGCAGCGGTTGGCGGGTCTTCAATTTGAATCGATCATGGCCCAGACGCAGGACGTAGCGGGGGTGAAGCTGCTCACCGCCCAGGTTGAGGGCGTGGAGGTTGATGGCCTGCGCCAGATGGCCGATCGGTTTCGCGATAATGTGGGGTCGGGAACGGCCGTACTCGCCACGGTCAACAACGGCAAACCGATAATCATTGCCGCCGTCACCAAAGATTTAATCCCGCGTGGCATCAAGGCCGGCGACATTGTGCGCGACGTGGCCAAAGTGGTGGGCGGCGGCGGCGGCGGCCGCCCCGACATGGCCCAGGCCGGCGGCAAGGATGCGGCCAAACTGCCCGAGGCGCTGGCGCTGGTGCCGAAATTGATTGAAGCAGCTTTGGAGGAGCAGGTGTAATATCGTTAGATGCGTGTAATCCACCTAGACGATTCAGACGACATCATCTCGATTTGCGACCGGCTGACGTGGGCCGAGGCGCAGCAGGCCCTGCTGGTGCTGCCGCAGGACGGCGGCGTCCTGCGCGAAGGGCTGGATTTGGTGCGCCTGCGCCGCTTTGCCGACCGGCAGCGGCTGGAGGTGGGGCTGGTGACGCCCGACGTGCCCATCACCCGCCAGGCGCGGGCGCTGGGGCTACCCGTTTTTCCTTCGGTGCAGCTTGCCGAGAACAGCAGGCGAGGCTGGTGGCGCGGCCGTAAACGGAATGAGCAGGTGGGGCTGCCCACGGTGGGAGATGGCAGCTGGGAAGAGTTTGTGGGCGCACGGCCGTATCCCTCCCTCGATCCCGCCGACCGCCAGGAAGCGCATCGTCGCCTGCAACCCAAATCAACTTTACGGCTGTGGCTGGTGCGCTATGCGGCTATCTTCATCTTTTGCCTCACCCTGGCCATTTTGTACGTGGCCTTTACCTACGCTGTGCCCGGCGCCACCGTCATTTTGCAGCCGGAAACGGAAACGATTCGGGTGGAGCGGGCCGTCATTGCTGATCCGGCCGTGGAGTCGGTAAATTACAGTTTGAATACCGTTCCGGCACGTTTGCTGACGACAACCGAATCGTGGCAAACCAGCGTAGCCACCACCGGTGCGGTTGAACTGCCCGATGCGCCGGCGCGAGGCACGGTGCTGTTTGTCAATCAACTGGCACAGGGGGTGATCATTCCTGCCGGAACGCGCGTGAGTACCTCCGACGGCAGCAACGTGACTTTTCAGACGCTGGAAGAGGTGTCGCTGGCCGAGGCGGTGGGCAGCACGGCCGAAGTAGAGGTCATCGCTGAGGAGCCGGGGCCGCAAGGCAACGTGGCCGCCAATTTGGTGAATCGGGTGCAGGGTTCGCTGGATTTACAGGTGGAGGTGCGCAATCTAGAGCCGATGGCGGGTGGGGCGCTGCGCCAAACGGCCGCTGTCTCCGCCGAAGATCAGGAACGGCTACGGGCGCAGGCGCTGCAATTTTTGCAGGCGGTGGCCCTGGCCAACATGGAAGCAGATTTGACAGAGCGGGAGTTTATCTCCAAGGATGCGGTACGGGTCGTCAATATTTTGGATGAGACGTTTTCCCACGATGTGGGCGAACAAACGGCCGAACTCACCCTGGTGATGCGTGCTGAACTGCAAGGCACGGCCGTCGATACCACCGTCGCTTCAGGACTGGCCTTCGATTCACTGGGACAGGCGGTACCCGCCGAGTTTACGCTGGTGCCGGACAGCATTCGCTTCAGCAGCGGCAGCGTCGTGGCGGTAGACGAGTCAGGGCGGGTGACGTTTTCCATGATTGGCGAGGGGGTAGTGGCCGCAAATTTGGCGCTGGATGGTCCGATTACGGCCGTCACCGGCCAGCCACCCGAAACGGCCGCCGCCTACCTTTACCAACAACTCCCCCTCCGCGCCGCGCCCACGCTGAACATCTGGCCCGTCTGGTTTGATCGTGTGCCGTACCTGGCGACACGGATTCAGACGGAGATTGAGCCGTAGTGAGTTTGCGAGTGGCGAGTAGATTTCGCACTCGCAAACTGGCAAACTCGCCTACTGGCAGACTTCATGCAGAAACCGTAGGCAAAACGGCAAGTCAAAACGGCCGTAATCCAGACAATCAGAAGAAGGCCACAGAGAGATAAGAGTATATTCTCAAAAACCTCTGTGCTCTCTGTGGCAAATAAAAATATGACTCATTTAGATTGGAAAGTCCTTAATACAGAGTATTTGCTGCAAAACGAATGGATTGCGGTGCGGGCCGATACGTGTGAGATGGGCAACGGCCGTCTCATCGATCCCTATTTCATTGTTGAGAGCCGCAGCTATGTGAATGTGGTGCCGGTCACGCCTGAGGGTGAGGTTTTGCTGCTGCGCATCTACCGGCATGGCCTGGGTAAAACGCTGCTGGAAACGCCCGGCGGATTGATTGATGCCGGGGAATCAGCATTAGCATCGGCGCAACGAGAGCTGCTGGAGGAGACTGGCCACTCGTGCGCTGCCATGCAGCCAATCGGCAGCGGCGCGCCTGATCCGGCTCGTTTTGACTGCCATGCTTATTATTTTTTGGCAACGGGTGTGGTGGCAACGGCCGTTCCCAACTGGGACGAGCATGAACAGATGGAGCTGCTTAAGCTGCCCATCGCCCAGGTGAAGCAGATGTTGTTTGCCGGGGAAATCGTCGATTCGGTGCAGCAAAGTGCGCTTTTTTATGCGCTGCACGCTTTGGGAGAACTGAGCGGATGAGCGGCCGTTTTCCCGGCCGGGTGATGGCGCTGGATCTGGGCAGTAAGCGCATCGGCGTGGCCATCAGCGATCTCACGCGCACCATTGCCCAATCGTACGGTGTGGTGAAGCGCAAATCGCGCGAGGAAGATTTTGCCCGCTACCGGCAAATTCTGGCCGAGCAGAAGGTGACGCTGCTGGTGGTAGGTTTGCCCACCACGGCTGAGGGTGAAGATAGTGAGACGGCCGTCTGGATTCGTGACTACATGGCTGAGTTCAGCCGGCAGTGCGACGTCCCCGTCCAGTTTTGGGACGAGAGCTTCACCACCGTCCAGGCCGAAGAAAGCCTGCGCCGGCGCGGCAAGCGCGGTAAAAAAGCCCGCCAGCAGGTAGATGCCGTCGCCGCCGCCTTTATTTTGCAAAGCTATCTGGATGCACATCATTAAAAATAGAACGCTGATTTTCCTGATTCCCATGATCAGGAAAATCAGGTAAATCAGCGTCCCATTATTTTATTGTTGGAGTATGCTTATCGACACACAAAAAAGACGGCCGCAGCGCCGCAAGGACCCATACGAGGAACCGCCTAAAAGCAATCAACGGCGTTCGATGAGCTGTTTGCTGCGGGCGGGCTTGCTGCTGGTAGTGCTCACCGCCTGCCTGACGGCCGCTTTCACATTTTACGTTCAATGGCGCGGCGGTGAATTTGTGGCGGGGAACGGCCGTTCCCTTCAGGTGCGCGACATTTACTTGCAAGCTTACCTGGCTGCCAATGCCTCTGCCCTGGAAGAGCCGGCCGGTAATGGTTTCACGCCAGCGCCGTTCACCATCGCCACGGGTGAATCGGCCGACACCATTGCCGCTAATTTAGCCGCGGCGGGATTGTTAAATGACACAGAGCTGTTTCTCAACTACTTGCGCTACCACGGTCTGGATGCCCAACTGGAAGCGGGTGAATTTATCCTCGATCCGCAGCAAACCATTCCAGATATGGCAGCGGCGCTGACCAAAGCCATTGCGCAGGAGGTCGATTTGCGCTTTGTGGAAGGATGGCGCCTGGAGCAGATGGCCGACTACCTGGCCGAAAATCCGGCCGCCAACATCGACGCTGCCCAATTCTTGGCGATTGCCCGGCGGCAGACGGCGTTTGACCTGACGCCGTACGCCTTTTTAGCCGATTTGCCCCCAACCGCCTCGCTGGAGGGCTACCTGTTCCCCGACACGTACCGCGTGCCGCCAGAGGCCGATGCGGTTTATTTGGTGGACTTAATGCTCAGAACGTTTGATCGTCGCGTGACCCCCGCCATGCGGCAGGGATTCCAGAACCAGGGGTTAACCGTGCATGAGGCGGTGACGCTGGCGGCGATTGTGGAGCGGGAAGCGGTGGTAGCCACCGAACGGCCGATTATCGCCGGCGTCTTTTACAACCGGCTGGCGCAGGGCATCAAGCTGGAGGCCGATCCTACGGTACAGTATCCGCTGGGTTACCAGGCCGACAGCGACAACTGGTGGAAGTCGCCCCTCTTTTTGGTCGATCTGGAGCTGGACTCCCCTTATAACACTTATCGTTACGCCGGCTTGCCGCCTGGCCCCATTGCCAACCCCAGCCTCTCTTCTTTGGAAGCGGTCGCCTTCCCTGCCGAGACGGAATTCATCTTTTTTGTGGCTGACTGTGATGCGGCCGTTCCCGGCAGCCATGCCTTTAGCGTGACATATGAGGAGCATTTGGCCAATGTGCAGCGCTGCCGCTGATGGCGGTAAACGGTTATCGGTAATCCGTATTCCGTTTTTCTTGTTACCGAATACCGTTTACGGATTACTGATTACAGTCTTCTTGACTGCCTGCGCCAGTGTTCAACCCGTGGTTAAAATTGGCCTGGTGGCGCCGTTTGAGGGGGCGCAGCGGGAGCTGGGGTATGATGCGATTTATGCGGCGCGGCTGGCGGTGCGGGAGATCAATGAGGCGGGGGGTATTGGCGGCTACCGGGTGGCGCTGGTGGCTTTAGATGATCGGGGGGATGTGGCGCTGGCTGAGGATACGGCCGTTTCCCTGACAGTTGACCCTGATGTGGTCGCCGTCATTGGGCATGGGTTGGCGGAGACAACGGCCGTTGCCCAACCTATCTATGCCGCCGCCGATCTGCCGCTTTTGCCGTTGGGCAATTCACCGTTTACGCCACAAGACCCGGCCCTGCTCCCCACCGAGTTCCACACTGCCTACAACGCTGTCACCCCCTTTGACGAGACCGCCGGTCCGTACGCCGCCGCCACCTACGACGCTATGCAGCTTCTGTTTCAGGCAATGGTTGCCGGTGAAGATGCTACCGGCATCATTGATCGCGATTCTGTGACAAATAGCCTGGCTGCATTAAAATACGATGGGCTGGTGGGCACGGTCTACCAGCCTTGAGGCTCGCTCGTTGGTCAGGATTGCAAACTTGACCTACAAACTCCTGGGAGAAAAGTATGGTTCGCCGATTTCTTGGCTTGCTCATGTTGCTGATTGCCATTGGTGGCATCATTTTGGCCGTCTTTGGTGCCCGACTTGGGCACCGGCTGGTAGACAGGGTAGCCGCCAATTTTGATCAAACCTTGCAGCTTACGTCGCAAAGTTTAGATACCGTTTCAGAGACGCTGACGTTGGCCAAAACCAGCATCACCGATGTGAACGCCGTCATGGAGACGGCCGAAACCACCGCCGATAATTTGGCCCAGACGGTGAACGACACACGGCCGTTGCTCAGCCAGATTTCCAGCGTCGCCTCCGAGCAGGTGCCGGACAGCCTGGAAACCATTGAAGAGGCGTTCCCTAGCTTGGAGCAGGTGGCCGGTGTCATTGACAGCACCCTGGTGACGCTGAATAATTTTCGCATAGATGAGGAGATACTAGGCTTTCCCCTGCAATACGATTTAGGCGTCGATTACGAGCCGGAGGTGCCGTTTGACCAATCGGTGCGGGAGCTGGGTGAGGGGCTGGAAGGGCTGCCGGAAAGTTTGCGCACCTTGCAAGTTTACATCAACGTCACCAACGAAAATTTGCAAACGGTGAGCCTGGATATTCGTAATTTGGCCGATGATTTGAACACGGTGAACGGCCATATCAACGAACTGGACCCCATTTTGGACGAATACATCCGGCTTATCACCGCCACCAACGACAACACCCGCCAGCTTCGCGCCCAAATCAACGACGACGTGCAGAGCATCAAAAACGGCATTACCCTGGTGATGGTCTGGCTGGCTATTACCCAGATTGCCCCCCTCTATTTAGGCTGGGAATTGGTGACGGGGCGGCGGGAACCACATATGCGCAGTGTAGATTCCACCGATTAACAAGGAAGTTATTATTCAACCGAGGAGGGAGCATCCTCAGATGCGACCAGCATCTGAGGATGCCTACTCCTCAACAAGAGGAGTTAGAAAAAATGTTGCGCAAGATTGCCGGGTTGGTTTTGTTGATCATTGGTTTGCTGGGGGTGCTGCTGAGCATTGGCGGCATTGTTTACAGCGGACGTGCTGTGGACGCCGTGGTAAAAGTACTGGACGATACATTGGGACTCACCGGCGGCAGCTTAGCCACCGTGGAAGATACGCTGGCGCTGGCGCGAGGCACCATTGGCGATGTTAACGTGAGTCTGGTGACGGTGCAGGAAACGGCCGATTCTCTGGCCAAAACCCTTGCCGACACGCAGCCGCTATTGGAAGAAGTCGCCCAGATTACCGGTGAAGATGCGCCAGAGAGCATTGAATCGGTACAGGAAGCGATCCCGGCCGTGGCCGAGGTGGCCGGCGTCATTGATGATACGCTCATCACCCTGAATGAATTCAAAATCGAAGAGGAGATTCTCGGCTTTGAGCTGAACTATGATCTGGGCGTCAACTATGCGCCGGCAGTGCCCTTTGATGAAACGGTTTCCGGTTTGGGCACCAGCCTGGATGGCTTCCCCGACCGGCTGCGCGAATTGGAACCCAGCCTGACCGCGGCCAACGAAAACCTGGGAATGGTGGCGGCAAATATTTATGCCGTTTCTGATGATCTGGCGGTGATAAACGGCCGTGTCGCCGAAGTCGATCCGCTGTTAGGTGATTACATCGGCATTGTGCAAAACATCAACGGCACCATCGGCACCACGCAAAGCACCGTTCAGGCCCAGGCGAGCAACGTGAAGCTGGCCCTGCAACTCATCTTTGCCTGGCTCGGTTTCCTGCAATTTTCCCTGCTCTACCTGGGCTGGGACCTGATGACCCGCACAGTGTTAGACGAAGAGGCAATCGAAGACGCAGTCGAAGAGGTGATGGAAGAGAGGGAAGAAAAAGGGAACAGTGCTTAAAATGCGGTTAAAAGTGAGAAAGTTCTCACTTTTAACCGCTCCCTACTTTACTTTTCGCACTGTCTGAATACTCTCTGCTCATGCAAAAAGCGCGTTATTTACGGTCTGCCGGTCTGCTAATGGTTTGTTTTGCCTGGCTGATGGCCTGTTCTGAATCACTGCCTTCAACCGGCGAGCTGCCCCAACCGACCGCTGAGTTATCGCTTCAGCCGACGCCAACCTTAGCTTCCGGCTTGCCAACGCTGCAACCGCCCACGCCTGAAAAGGAAGGCAACGATGGGGAGGTGGGCACGGCCGTTTCCCTCCCCACCGTCACACCTTTGCCCACCGTCACGCCATTGCCGTCGCCGACGCCTTCGCCTGCCCCGCAAATGCGCCTGACCCTGGCCGAGACCCAGCTTCACAACGGTGATTATGGCGCAGCGATTGTCAATCTGACCGCCGCCCAACAAATTCAGGAAAATTACACCGCTTCGCAGCAGATGTTTATTCTGTACCAGTTGGGCGTGGCGTACCAGGGCGACGGCCGTTTTGCCGAAGCCATCGCCGCTTTTGATGACCTCCTGGTGCAGTTCCCCGACTCTACCCCTACCGATGTGCATTTGCGTCTGGGTCAGTTACATGCCGTCGTTGGTGATTCCGCTTCGGCCATTGCCGCCTATCAATTTTATCTGGGACAAAATCCGGAAATGGCTGCCTACGTGGAGCCGATACTGGCCGAAATCTACCGGGCAAACGGCGAGGTAGCCTCTGTGGTGGCAGCGTATGAAGCGGCAATTGAAGCTCCAGCGCAACGGCTCAAAGAGATCGCCAACCGGCAGGCTCTGGCCCAGCTTTATCTGGAAAACGGCCGTCTCACCGAAGCCATCACCCAATATGACGCCATCCGCGATCTGGCCCGTACCGAATTTACCAAAGGGCAGATGAACTACCTGGCCGGCATGGCCCTGCTGGCGGCTGAAGATACCGAAGGGGCGTACGGCCGTTTCCGCATCGGTATCACCCAATTTCCCCGCGCCTATGAAAGCTATTTGGGGCTGGTGCAGTTGGTCGAAGCTGGGGTGGTAGTGGATGAGTACCAGCGCGGTCTGGTTAACTTTTATGCCGACTCCTACCAGCCGGCCATTGCCGCCTTCCAGCGGACCATCGCCCTGCGCCCCGATGATTCTCCTGCCGACGCCCACCTTTACATTGCCTGGAGCTACGAGGCGTTGGGCAACACGGCTGAGGCGCTGGCCGCACTGCAGCAATATGCTGCGCTTGAACCGGCCTCCGGCCTGTTTGAGGTTGCCAACCTGCGCTCACGGCTGGGCGAAACGGCCGTTGCCCTGCAACTCTACCTCGATTACCTGGACCAGTATCCTGATGGTGCCGATGCGCCGCTGGCCGCCTGGCGCGCCGCCAATGCGGCGGAAGATTTGGGGAATACGGAAACGGCCGTTTTCCTATTCACGCTGCTTGGTACCAACTACCCCCACTTTGATGATGCCGCCGAAGGGCTGTTTTTAGCGGGCTGGCTGGCCAATGAGACTGGGGATGTGACAACGGCCGTTTCCCGTTGGCATCAGCTGATCGAACGGTATCCCCAAACTGAATACGGCGGCGCGGGCCTGGTCTGGCTCCAGCGCACCCTGCCCGAATACACGCCAGCTCCCCCTGCCACGCCGGAGCCGGATGCCACGGCTGAACCAACCGTGGCGCTGACGCCAACAGTAACGGTAACGGCCACCGCTGCGGCCACAGTCGCTCCGCCACCTGACCTGGATGAAATTGCATCTGATGTGCAGCAGCTGCTGCTGGCTAATCGGCGGCTGGATTATTACTGGCTGCGGGCCGAAGGGCTGGCCAATGATGAAGAACCGTTTGTGGGGAACGGCCGTTTCTTCCCGTCCACCCCCTTCGAGCAAGAAGCTCTACAGCAGGAGGCCGAGGCGTGGCTGCGTGACTGGCTGCTGCTGGATGAAGATGCTCCCGTCAGCCAACTGAGCCCCAGCCTCACGGCCGATTCGCGCCTGGTTGTGGGCCAAAAGCTGTGGGATGCCGGCCTGCTTGAAGCGGCCAAAGGGGAATTTGAGAATCTGCGAACGGCCGTGGCCGATGATGCTTTGCTGAGCTATCAACTGGCGCTTTACTTCCGCGACATTGGCCTATATCGCTCATCCATATTGGCGGCGGTGACCGTGCTCAATTTGTCCGGCCAGACGGTCTTTGAGGCACCAGAATTTATCGGACAGCTGGCTTACCCCACTTATTACGCCGACCTCATCCTGCCGCTGGCCGAGCGGTATGATTTTGACCCGCGCCTGCAATTTAGCCTGGTGCGGCAGGAAAGCCTGTTTGAGAGCTTTGCCCGCTCCGGCGCGGCGGCCCAGGGGCTCAGCCAGGTGATCCCCGATACCGGTGCGTACGTCGCCAACCTGCTCAACTGGCCCAATTTTGTCAACGAAGATTTGTACAAGCCGTACGTGGGCCTCAACTTTGGTGCGTTTTACTTGAGCCAGCAGCTTAATACCTTTGATGATCACGTTCACGCTGCGCTGGCGGCCTATAATGGCGGCCCCGGCAACGCCGCCCGCTGGTACGATCAGGCCGGCGGCGATCTGGATTTTTTCGTGGAAACGGTCAACTTTCCTGAAACTCGCCTCTACATCGAGCGCATCTTCGTCGGCTTTGTGATTTACGACTACCTGTATGGCGAATGAAAATAATGGGACGCAGATTTGCCTGATTGACCTGATTTTGAGCTCATCGAGTCCACAATGAATCTTTTCCTTGATAAACTTCTAGAGCAACAACTGTCATGCCTGTGAAGGCAGGCATCCACAGGTCTAAGATTTTGTGGATTCCCGCCTTCGCGGAATGACAACTCTTTGAATTATGTCCTTTGAGTGGCAGACAGAAGAAGAATACAACTGGGATGAAGAAGTTGCACTTCCCGAACCGCCTCAGCCGGGGCGGCGGCGCTGGCTGTGGTGGGTGCTGGTAGGGGTGGTTTTGGTTGGCACGGCTGTTTTCCTCCTGTACCGCCAGCTTAACCAGCGGGTTGAAGTTGCCACCGAAGACGTGGCCGATGACCTCATTGCCAGCTACGCCGTGTTGCAGCAGGCGGCGCAAAACCAGGACGAAAATCTTTTCAACAGCCTGCTCTCTGGCCGTGATCCGGAATGGTCATTGGCGCAGCAGAACAATATTGCCAGTGGGCTTTTGTTTGACCGGCCTGGTTTTAACCTGGCGTGGCAGCCGGGCGTGGCGGAAACGGCCGTCATTAGCCAAACGCTCTCACCTGATCTCACCGCTGCCGAACTGACCACCGTGCAAAAATACAGCCTGGATATTGGCAATGGCCTCACCGAAACAGTCGAGCTGGAACGGCGCGATGTGTATCGTCTGGGTGAAGACCGCTGGCTGTACGCGCCGCCGGAACGGGAATTTTGGGGCGTGCGGCGTCGCCTGGAGGGGCAGCTGCTCAGCGTGCGCTATCCGGCACGGGACGAACAGATTGTGCACCGGCTGGCGGCAGATTTAGAGGCGAAGCTGGTGCAGCTTTGCAGCACTTCTGGCTACAGTTGCCCGCCAGATGTCCGCGTCCGCCTCGTCTTTTCGCCGGAGCCAGACAGTTTGACGCAAGCCACCTTCCTGGACGCGCTGACGCAGGAGCGGGAAGCACCCGGTGCCATTTGGGCTGGCGAGCAGGCGATTGAGCTGCCCACCCCAACGCTGGTGGGACTGCCCCAGGACGAAGTGGGTTACCGGGCCATTTTTCGCGGCTATGCCCGGCAAATGCTGACGCTGGCGATAAATGATTTAACCGGCTGGGAGTGCTGCCAGAATGTGCCATTTTACCGGGCAGCTGTTACGCGTCAGCTGTATGAGTTGGGGGTAGCTGACTGGCCTTTGGCAGCGAACTCCTCTTTGTTTACGGCCGATTCGACAGCCGAAGAAGCAATCTCTCTCCAGCCCCAATTTCCATTAGGCATCGGGGGGCAATATTGGAACGCACCTTTCCCAGAAACCCCGACAGATTTTGCCCAAAACCCTGCTCCCTACGTTGTTGTGGCTTTTTTGGTGGACGAATTGCACGTGTCAATTTCTGGCATCATGGCTTCGTTGGGGAAACAAACAGTGCTTTTTAGCCAGTGGTTGACGGAGTTGGCAGGCCCGCCTTGGACGGAAGCGACCCTTAACAACGCTCTTGAGATGTACGTTGCTGCCTGGCAGGATGAGCCGGGAGCCGCGGGCATCGTTTGGCCCGATGCCGATTTGCTCATACTTTGCCAGGACACAAGCCGCAATGAGCAGGCGCTTTACCTGTATGAATTTGAGCAGGAACGGCCGCACCATTTACAGAATATGCCTGGCAGCAACGTGTTCTTCACCACCTTCCCCGATGGCTCCGGCTTGGCGGTGTCTGGCCAGGCCAATGATGGGCAGCCAGAAACGTACCTGCTGCGCCATGACCAGCGGATTAACGTTGTCTGGAACGACGTCGTGGGCATCTTGTCTCGTCCACCTCTGGCGATTCCAACAGTTACGGACCCAAACGGCCGTTACCTCCTCTGGACCGTCATGCCTCAATTTGCCACCGACACTTTTTACGCACTGACTGACCTTGAAGCGTGCCAGGATGGGAACAGATGTGAAGCGATTCCGCTGGGAGGGTATCCTGTCTGGTCACCCAGTTCAGAGCGGCTCATCACGCTTACCGTGACCAATCCCTGGTGGAGCGAAGGGCTGAGCAACGGCCTGATGCTGCTGCGCGACGTGCCGACTGCCGAGGCGATCAATTCACCCGGTTTTGGCTCCTCAGTTTTTTGGCGAGACGAAGAACAGTTTGGTTACCTCACCCAATTACAAAATGGTCTGCAGCAGTTGGTGCTGTCCGACGGCAGCCTGGAACGACCGGAAAGTGTTGTGGATAATGCGACACTGCTGTCGCTGCTGCTGGATATGCCTGCTTCGGGCAGTCCGTCCTCGCTGCGGATTCAGTTTGCCCAGCCGCTGCCCACAAACCCGAACGAGTACGTCATTTTGGCTGACGAACGGCTATCTGATGTCACCTCAGACTATTTGTTACTGTACGACCATGCTGTTCAAGAGATCAGTTTGCTGGTACCGCTGCCTCTTGTGGATCTTACGGAGGAGATTGGTGTGCGCTGGTCGCCAGACGGCCGTCTCCTCCTCATCTCGCTAACCGACGCAGAAGACATGAGCACCCAACTGGTAATGCTGGAACTAGACGCCTTCACGCAGCGCCTTGCCATCAAGCGGTTAGCAGGGGAAACGGTGTATCCGCGCCATTTCTATGCCAGCTGGTCCCCCGATGGTGAATGGCTGGCCATGCCGGAGCTGGGCTACATTCGCTTGTGGCATGGGCGGGATGAACATTTGCTCAATTTTGATGATCTGAACTGTACAAATGCCGGCTGGGTCGATAGGATGGAACCGTGAGCGATGATCGGTGTACGGTAATTAGTGAGTCAGTGATCGGTAATCAGTGTAACAGTAATCAGTGTAGCAGTATTCAGTAACCAGTCTAAAAGTAAGCAGTAGCTAAGGATGAAGAACTGAATACTTACAACTGAATACTGATTACTCAACCCAAAGGCTGGAGCAGCTAGATGTCATTTGAGTGGCGCACAGATGAAGATGATGGTTGGCAGGAGCCGGCGAAGCGGAAGGAAACGGCCGTTCCCCAATCATTCCTGCGACGCCGCTGGCGTTTTTTGCTGATGGTGTTGGTAGGGATTGCCGCCGTTTGGGGCGTGGTGCAGTGGCAGATCAACCAGCGCGTGGCCGCCGCTACCGTCGCGGTTGAGACTGAACTGTTGAACACCCACAATTTTGTGCTGCGAACGGCCGTTGACCAAGATGAGGACCTGTTTAGATCAAACCTTTCCGGGCGCGATCCGGCGTGGGGTGAATTGCAAAAAACATTGCTGAATGAAGGCTTGCTGCTGGACCGGCCGATGCTGGGCTGGCATCATGAGGCGATGCCTGGTGAGCTCACGCTTGAAGAGGTTTCCATTTCGGTTGAGCCTACTCTAGACGCGGCCGAACTGCTTTACCCACAAGAGTATGCCGTACAAGTGCCGTCGGGTGTAACAGAAACGGTGACTTTACAGCATACGGCCGTTTACCGTTTAGGCGAACGACGCTGGCTCTATTCACCGCCCCTCAATGATTTTTGGGGCGACTGGTTTACGCAGGGAGGTGACTACCTCACCGTGGCCTATCCCGAACGCGACCGGGAGGTGGCCACTCGCCTGGCCATTCATCTGGATCAATTGGTGGACCAAATGTGTGCCGACCTGGCGGACTTAAACTGCGCCGGCGATCTGCGCCTCCATTTGCGGCTAGACATCAATCCTGAATCACTGCTGGCGATGAATGAAATTGAAAACGTGCTTAGAGCGGGGCTGCGCCTGGAGCTGCCCACGCCCACCCTGATTGGTTTGCCCACGGACGACGCCGGCTATGAGGTGTTGTACCGGGCTTATGCAGTGCAGTTAGCAACGGCCGTCCTCGCCCACCAAATTGAGTACGACTGCTGCCGGCACGAGCTTTTCTTCCGTGCCTTGCGTGATTACCAACTGGTGCAGCTTGATTTGCAACCGTGGCCTTTAACGGAGGAAATGTACAGCGATATGCTAACGGCCGGATTTGATGGAGACGGGGCCCAACATTGGACGCGCCGCTGGGAAGCGGCCCCGCCCCAATTTCTCCAGGTGTGGGTGGTGGAAGACCCCGATCCCATCTGGCAGCAAGTTTACGCGCTCATTGAATATTTGAATCTGCAGGAAACGGCCGTGTCTCCCACACAAATGATGCGCCTGATGGAAAGAAGCAGCTACCAGGATTGGCTGGCAGACGTGTTACCTGTTGATTATGATGCAAATCTTTTTGCCACACACTTTTTGGAATACATTTACCAGCAAACGGCCGCTGCCCAGCAAACCGAACCGCCTATACCGCTGCCTAACGGAACCATCACCTTGATCTGTCATGATGGCGAGTTTGATCAGGATACCAGCGTTTTTCAGTATGATTTAGCCCTGGGCGAATGGCGCGAACATCTTCGTTTTTCAAAGCCCGATAGTAGTATCAATATCCACTCAGTAGACGGCAAACGATTCCTGGTATCAGAGTATCAATACACAACGCAAACGTCCGAAACGGCCGTTTCACTCATAACGCCAGATGAGGAGATATTGCTTGAGGAGATGCACGTTACGGAGCAGCCAAATAATTACAATTACCTCAATTATTGGTTTACCGACAAAGATGGTGATTATTTTATGCGTGTGCTTTATGAGGATCGAGGTCTCGATGCCATCTTTTTAATGGCCACAGATTGCCCCACTGCTGACTGCCCGGCGCAGCCGCTGCCGGGCTGGCCTGCCTTGTCACCAGACAAGCAGCATTTATTGGCTTTGGCATTTCCACGGGACGGTTCCGGAGTCATTGTGCAGGCTGAATTGCAGGCAGAAATTTTTGTAGGTGCCACGTTAAACCCGGCGCTTGAGTCAGTTGGGCAGGGTGGCTATCCGTTTTGGCTGGACAACAAAACGTTTGGTTATTGGCGGAATGGGGAAGCAGGGTTGGAATTGGTAACGGCCGTACTGCCAAATAACACAGTTCACGTTTTACTAAATGAAGCGTCTCTCCTGTCAGAGATTCCGGCGGAAGAACAACCGACTTCTGTTTTTCCCGGTAGAGTGATGGCCAATCCCATTAATCCACAGGAGCTGCTGTTGCAGATCACGAATGATCGAGTATCTGGCACTGGCGGACAAAGCTATCTTTTTAAGTTGTCTCTTTCCGCCGACTTAGCTGGCGTGACCAGCCTCGAAATGCTGCCTCAAGGGTCAATACCAGCCGATACAATCGGATACTCGCCGGACGGCCGTTACATTCTCCTGATCAATTATCCTACAAACGGCCGTGACGCCACTATTTTCCTCCTGGATTCGGTGACTGAGCAGCTTGAAGGACCGTTAAAAACTGGAGGGTTTTACTTTCCCTGGAGCGCAGATGGTCAGTGGTTTTTACAAAACAGCCGCACCTTCCTGCTGCTGCTCGCCCCTGCTTACAATTACCAACATTTCATCCCGCACGGTTTGGAAAACTGCCACCAAACCATCTTGTCAGTTGATGAATGAAGGGGATAATTCAGTAAAAAGTGATAAGTGAACAGTAAAAAGTCATGCTCACTTTCTACTGTTCACTATCTTTTATAAACTATAAACAGGAGACATTACTTCATGGCAAAACATCGTCGTAAACCACCGTCGCGGGCCGAGCGGCGGGAAGCAGTGGCCAAACAAAAGGCAGAACGAAAGCGATTAATGACCATCATTGGGGGCCTGGTACTCCTGGCTATTGTGGCCATCATTGCGTGGCAGGTGTGGCCGGAGCCGGAAGCAGAAACGGCCACCGAGGTCGCGGTGCTGGAAGGGGGACGGCCGTTAGCCGACATTTCCCCGGAAGAGCGTAACAACTATTTTGATGCCCCACCTCCCGTGGTGATTGATACCGACAACGATTATGAAGCGGTCATCACCACCGAAAAAGGGGAAATGCGCTTCCGCCTTTTTGATGATGAAGCGCCGATCACCGTCAACAACTTTGTCTTCCTGGCCAACCAGGGCTTTTACGACAATACCACCTTCCACCGCGTTTTGGAGGACTTCATGGCTCAAGGTGGTGATCCTACAGGAACTGGTGGTGGCGGACCTGGTTACCAGTTTGAAGATGAGTTTGATACCGGCTTTTCCTTTGACCGGCGCGGGCTGCTGGCAATGGCCAACGCCAACAATGCCGCTGCCGGCATTTTGGGCACCAACGGCAGCCAGTTTTTCATCACCTTCAACGCCGAAAACTCGGCTCACCTGACCGGCGCGCACACCATCTTTGGCGAGCTCATCGAAGGCGATGACGTTTTGAGTTCCCTCTCTCTGCGCAACCCGGCGACGGCTACAGCACCCGGCGATACCATCGAGCGCATCGAGATTGTGGAGAGATAATTCTCCGTGTCTTAAACTGTCCCTATTTTTATTCCCTTTCTTTATTTAAGTCAGCGACATCATTAGGTCGCTGATTCTATTTCTTATGAGAAGCTTCTTGATTAGGCAGTGTAGCGCAGGCCACAAGTGCAGCATCATCTATCTAATTGGTTTAAACCTTGTGCGGTTAGGGGTTCAAATTGCCTTGTATCAGCATGGTTTTATAAGTGTCGCTGCTGACGAATTTGCCCGAGGAATTCGTGCGGCAACATGGGCAGCACAGCCCTCGATCAACATTCTGGCCGACGTGCAGGGCACATGGTTGCCGCTTGAAAAATATTTAAATGGATTGGCCATTTTAATCTGGCCCGATGTGATCCTGGCTCCCCGCGTCACGGTTTTTATTGCGTCTTGTCTGCTAATTGCGACTCTCTATTTTTTAGCCCAGCACTTATTTCGCAGTCGCACAGTAGCTGTCCTGGCGACGCTCTTAATTTCGATTCAACCCTGGTTCGTCTGGTTAAGCGGCACTCCGATGCTAGAAATGTATTACTTTGCCTTGTTTTTTACCGGCCTGCTAATGCTGCTTATTTGGTTGCGGGAAAAACGGAGGGGTTACTGGTTGGGTGCCGGTATATGCTTTTTATTCGCCACCGGTTTTCATGTTCAGAGCTGGACTTTAATTAATCTGGTGAATTTGCTAACGCTACCGGTGCTCTATAAATTTTTCCGGCGAAGAGAATACGGTAATGTATTCAAATTAGCTTCTTTCTATGTTCTAGGCAATGGCTTGATTATTGGATTTGGCTTGATTGAGTATTTCTATACAGGGGAATTGTTTGCATTTCTGGCAAAGCATACTACTTATTCCCGTTGGTACTATGGTGGCTATGATGTCTCAATTAGCGAAAAGTTTTTGTATTATCCCAGGCTGCTTACCCGTAACGTAAGCTTTGCTGTTTGGATCGGATTGGCCATATCTTTGCCATTCTTGGTTCAGGCTGAGCAGCGTAAATGGAAGCTATTCCCGCTTTTGGTTGCAATTTCAAGCCTCATCTTGAACAGCGTCATGAATATATTTTCCGGTCCTCCATCCGCTGCCCCTGATCGATATTCAATATTTCATGTTGTGATTTTGACATTGTATATCAGTTATGGAATCTATTCGCTTAGCAAATTAGGGGGTCGTTCCCGCGCGAAATTTTCTGGGAAGTTAGCCGGGTTGACGGCCGTATTTTTGTTGGCTTATTTGATGTGGTGGGGAGCTGTCCGATTTCCCAACTATCCTGAGGGCATGTCTTTAGACTCTGTTGAGGTCGGCCGTACGCTGTTTACACTGCTTGAAAAAAATCCAGGTGTTTACATGGTTGAGCTCCGCTACTGGGATTTCTTGGCGGTTGATCTGACATCGCAACACTATAGCGAAATAATTTTCGATAGAGAGAGAAACAGTCAAGATAGAAATACCCCATCGATTTTTTTTCAAGATCCCGCTCAGATTTGTGAAAATCTTATGATGCCAAACTTACGCTATGTGCTGTTAATTGATGAGGAGTTGAAAATACGGGCAGAACAAGTGAAACTTCTCAGGCGCTTGCAGACGGTTGGCCGGTGGACCATATATGAGATCATTCCTCAAGGAGAGCAGCCTAACACACCATGTCGTTGAGTAGTCAGCAGAGCTGTACCCAATTGAGTTTGTTGGACTGTAGAAATCTGACAGGAGTAACGAGATGAAAATACAACAGGCATATGACACCTGGTCGGCCACCTACGATGGCGATGAAAACCTGACGCGTGACCTGGATCGCACCGTTACTGAATCAATTCTGGGCGATTGGCGCTGCCCGACTGTTCTGGAGCTTGGCTGTGGTACGGGCAAGAATACGCCGCTGCTGGCAGAAATTGGGGAGAGGGTAACGGCCGTTGACTTTTCCGCCGGTATGATTGCCCAGGCCAAAGCCAAAATCACCGCGCCAAACGTCACCTTCCAGGCGGCCGACATCACCCGGCCCTGGCCCACAGCTAATTCCGCTTTTAACCTCATCACCTGCAACCTTATTTTGGAGCATGTGGCCGATTTGGACTTTATCTTTGCCGAAGCCGGCCGCTCGTTGGCGGCAGGGGGCAAGCTGTTCATTAGCGAACTGCATCCGTTTAAACAATATCAGGGCAGCAAAGCCCAATTCCAGCAAGGGGAGGCAACCACGTTCATCCCGGCCTACGTCCATCACATCTCGGACTTTTTAACGGCCGCAAAAGAAAATGGCCTCAAATTGTTGGCGCTCGATGAATGGTGGCACAAACAGGACGAAGGTAAACCCCCGCGCCTGATCACCTTTCTATTCCAAAAGTAAAACGTGATGCGTGAAGCGTGAGATTCTCTATCACATTTCACGTTTTACGCACCATCTCCCGATTATCTTCACCAATTTATTGTGACAAAAATATTACAAAAATCTTTGCGAATCTATGCAAAGTTGTGTTAGTCTACGCCTGATTTTTTGATTACTGTTATTTGTCATTCCCGCAAAAGCGGGAATCCATTTGAACACATATGAAAATCTGGTTCATTTTAGGCGTTCTCTTTTTAGGCACAGCATTTGTCGGCATTGTAGTCCCTCTACTACCCACCACGCCGCTCGTGCTGGTCTCTGCCGCCTGCTTCGCCAAATCCTCCCCGCGCACGTACCGCTGGCTGTTAGAACATGAGCGCTTTGGCCCGATCATTAAAGGTTGGGAAGCCAACCGTTGCATCCCGCTGCGCATCAAATGGATAGCCGTGTCGATGATTGTCCTGGTGGGTGGCTCGTCGGTTTGGTTTTTTGTGCCTGCCGGCTGGCCCAAGTTAGTGGCGCTGATTTTGTTGGCTTACGGCACCTGGTTTGTGCTGCACCAGCAAACGTGCCTTCCCGAGTGAAGAAAGATTGTCCTTCTGCGCCCGCTTTGTTATACTTTTGCCCAGTTAAAATTAAAAAGTGAAAGATGATGAATGGGAGTAGTAAGAAACGACTCCGCGAGAGAGCCAGAGCAGCAGGTGGTGTGAGCTTTGGTGGATACGGCCGTTTCCGAAGTCGCCCAGGAGTTGTGGCATTGAACGAAAGTAGGTGTCACCGGGAAAGCCCGTTAACGCTTAGCTGAGTGCCGTTTTCGGTAATCCGTAAACGGTAAACCGTAATCAGTTTTTCCGATTACCGATTACCGACCACTGATAACCGACCAACGGAACCAAGGTGGTACCGCGTGAGATTCCAAGCTCTCGTCCTTGATAATTAGGATGAGGGCTTTTTTTGGTCGCTTAGTCGTGTAGTCGTGTAGTCAATGACTAAGCGACCAACCGACTAAGCGACCAAACGACAAATCGACAAAAGGACCAAACGACTATGACCCAAATGCCCAAAGCGTACGATTTTAGCCGCACCGAAGAGCGCCTTTACCATTGGTGGGAAGAAAACGGCTGGTTCAAGCCGGAAGCGCGCCCCGCCGACGCCAAGCCGTTTGTCATCTCCATTCCGCCGCCCAACGTAACCGGTGAACTGCACATGGGGCACGCCATGTTTGTCGCCCTGGAAGATTTGATGATCCGCCGGGCGCGCATGCAGGGGCGGGCGGCGCTGTGGGTGCCCGGCACGGACCATGCGGGCATCGCTACCCAGCTTCAGGTGGAAAGGCTACTGCGCAGCGAAGGTACCTCCCGCCAGGAAATTGGCCGCGAGGCGTTTTTGGAACGTGCCTGGGCCTGGAAGCAAAAGTACGGCGGCCACATTACCAACCAGCTCAGGCGGCTGGGCGCTTCCTGCGACTGGGACCGGGAGCGGTTTACGCTGGACGATGGGCTGTCTGAGGCGGTGAAGGAGGCGTTTGTGCGCCTGTACCGCATGGGGCTGATTTACCGCGCCGAATATCTGGTGAACTGGTCGCCGGGGCTGCAAACGGCCGTTTCCGACCTCGAAGTGGAGTACAGCGAAGAACAGGGCTTGATGTACCACTTCAAATATCCGGTGAAAGGTGGTGGGCATTTGCCGGTGGCCACCACCCGACCCGAGACGATTTTGGGGGATACGGCCGTAGCTGTCCATCCCGACGACGAGCGCTACACTGAATTTGTGGGTAAAACGGCACTTGTGCCCATGCTCAACCGGGAAATCCCTATTATCGCCGACGAGTACGTGGACATGAGCTTCGGCACCGGCGCGCTCAAAATTACGCCGGGCCACGATCCCAACGACTTTGAGATCGGTCAGCGGCATGGCCTGGCCATCGTCAACATCATGAACAAAGACGCGACGTTGAACGACAATGCTGGGCCTTACGCCGGGCTGGAGCGGTTTGAAGCGCGCCAAAAGCTGTGGGCCGACATGGAAGCCGCCGGCCTTACCATCGAAACCAGGCCGCACACCCTCAACGTACCGCGCAGCCAGCGGGGTGGCGAGGTAATCGAGCCACTGGTGAGCCGCCAATGGTTTGTCAACGCTGAACCGGCGGCCAAAATGGGGCTCGATGCCGTGCATCGCGGCCGAGTGCGCATCGTGCCGGAGCGCTTTGTGAAGGTGTGGGACAACTGGCTGGAAAACATCAAGCCGTGGTGCATCAGCCGCCAATTGTGGTGGGGGCACCGTATCCCCGCCTGGTATGTCAACGACGATCACAGCAAGGTGATTGTGGCTCACAGCGAAGAAGAAGCGTACGCTGAAGCAAAGGAAAAATATGGTGAGAACATCACGCTCACCCAGGACCCGGACGTGCTGGATACCTGGTTCAGCAGCGGCTTGTGGCCGTTTTCTACGCTCGGCTGGCCGGAGCAAACGTCTGATCTGGCCCGTTTTTATCCCACCGACGTGATGGAAACCGGCTACGATATTTTGTTCTTCTGGGTGGCGCGCATGGTGATGTCTGCCCTGCTGTTTACCAATGACATTCCTTTCCACACGGTATATTTGCACGGGCTGGTGCGAGATGAACACGGCCGTAAAATGTCCAAATCGTACGGCAACGTCACCGACCCGCTGGAAGTGATGGGTGAGTTGGGCACCGACGCCTTGCGCTTTACCCTGCTTACCAGCGGCACGCCGGGCAACGATCTCAATCTGGCGCTGTCTAAGGTGGAAAGCAACCGCAACTTTGCCAATAAAATCTGGAACACCGCCCGCTTCATCACCGCCAATCTGGACAAGGCCAGCGGTGCTACTGGCACCGCCGATGCCCCCGATTCGCCCGACTACACGGCTGCCGACCAATGGATTTTGACCCGGCTGAGCGAAGTGACAGAAACGGCCGATCGCCTGATGGATGGCTACAACTATGGCGAAGCCGGGCGACAGGTGTACGATTTTCTGTGGGGTGAGTTTGCCGACTGGTACGTGGAGTTGGCCAAAGTACAGCTCCGCGATGGCGGCACGCGTGCCTGGACGACGCTCTCGGTTTTGCGAAAAGTGCTGGATAACTGCCTGCGGCTGCTGCATCCTTATATTCCCTACGTCACCGAGGAAACGTGGCAGCAGCTAAAACAGGCGTTTGAAGCTGCTGGCCTGGGTATTGCCCCCGCCGAAGGGTGGGCCGAGGCGCTCATCATTGCTGAGTGGCCGGCAGCCGGTGAGAAGTATCCTGAAGCGGCTGCCGATTTTGAGCGGCTGCGCGACCTGGTGCGGGCGATTCGTGGCGCGCGAGCCGAGAACAATGTGGAGCCGGGCAAGTGGATACCGGCCGTTCTCTCCGCCGGTGACAAAACCGAATTCATTAATCAACAAAAGCCCATCCTTTGCTTCCTGGCCCGTCTGGATGAAGATGAGCTGGTGGTGGCCGAAACGGCCGTTCCGCCAGAACAGGCCATCACCATTGCCGTGGGCGAAATTAGCTGCTACCTTCCCCTCGCCGGCATGGTTGACCTGGACAAGGAGCGAGAGCGCCTGAGCAAAGAGCTGGCCGAGTTAGAACAGCAAATCAGGCGGGTGACGGGCCTGCTCAACAGCCCGTTTGCGGAAAAAGCGCCGCCCGATGTGGTGCAAAAAGAGCGGGACAAGCTGGCCGATTTGCAGGCCAGCCAGGCAGAACTGAGCGAAAGATTGTCTCAACTTTGAGTGAAACGTGAGGCGTGAAACGTGAGGCGTGACTAGAGACGCAACATGTTTCACGCTTCATGCTGATCGCTAAATTATGCTGTGTTTATTGCGGTTAGTTTTGAGTTTGAAGGGTATAAAGTTTATACCCTGAATATGTACCCCTGCACATTGAGCTAAATAACTTCCCCTGTTAGCCTCAATCTGAGCGAATTTTAGGTCAAATACGGCCGTATATACCTGTTGGGTGTTTTCTTGTTTTTACTGTGGAAAACGGCCGTTCCTCTTCGCCTGTCAACTATCCACATATATTCAACCCAGCAATCCTGCTGAAAGCACCCCAATTTTACGAAATCGAACACAAGCACAAGAGAAAATACAAATGAATCAAAAGAATCTGAGGAAGCAATTTTTCCGGTTGGGCTTGATGCTCATTCTGGGACTCTTACTGTTTGCCGCAGGCATGGAACCTGTGCAGGCACAAGACGACGCGTGGCAAGCGCGTTATTGGAACAACTTATCGTTGTCCGGCACGCCGGTGCTGCAGCGAACCGAGGCCGAGCTAGATCATGATTGGGGTAATGGCTCACCCCATCCCATTGTTGCCGTGGATGATTTTTCAGCAGAATGGATTCGAGACGTGCAGCTTTCGGCCGGTAATTATCGTTTTAGCGCCACTACCGATGACGGCATGCGCGTCTGGGTAGACGATGTGCAGATTATTGATTCCTGGTACGACAGCCAGG
>CALBTC010000091.1 GCA_937967805.1 uncultured Anaerolineaceae bacterium | reverse complement strand
TCGTCTGGCTCATTTTGCAGCGCACCCGCATCGGCATGATCATTCGCGCCGGGGTGCAAGACAGCGAAATGGTGGAGGCGCTGGGGATCAACGTGCGCCAGGTGTTTACCTTTGTCTTTGCGCTGGGGGTTGGACTGGCCGCACTGGGTGGCATTTTGGCGGCACCCTCTATCGGGCTGGCTACCGACATGGGCACACGCCTGCTGCTGCTGGCGCTCATCGCCCTGGCCATCGGCGGCCTGACCAGCTTTCCTGGGGCTGCTGCCGGAGCTATTTTGGTGGGGCTGCTGCAGCAATTTATTATCAAGTACGGCCAAATTGGCATCAACTTACCCTTCCTGGCCGAACCGTTTAAACCGTCGCCGCCGCTGGTACCCGCTTCCACCGTGCTGCTGATGGTGATCATTTTGCTTATCCTGCCGCAGGGGCTGTTTGGCCGAAATGAATAAAGCAAGATTGGTCCATTCTGCCAGAATGGACCAATCTGAACTGGTATCGCGGAGAATTTGAATGCAATCGACTTTAGCAAACCGCACCACTGCAAAGACAAGTCTAGCCGGCTGGCTCTCAGCCAATTGGGGGTTGATGGGTCTGCTGCTGCTGCTCATCGCCTTCCCCTTTATGCTGGCTCTAGCGGAAGGGCAATCGTTGGCAGATGTTCTGGCCAATGAAGCGGGCAGCGCCAAATTTATGCAGGGCCTGCTGATCGAGGTGTTTATCCTGGCAATTTATGCCCTGAGTTACGATTTAATTTTAGGCGTGACGGGCCTGCTCTCGTTTGGGCACGCCATGTTTTGTGCTACGGGCGCCTATTTTACCGGCATCGCCTTCAAAAGTTTGGGCTGGGGCGTGGGGCCAACGCTGCTGGGTCTGATTGGGGTAGCGGTGGTGCAGGCGCTGCTGTTTGGCGTGGTGCTGCCCCGCGTGAAGGGGATCACCTTTGCCCTGGTGACGTTGGGGCTGGCCTCGGTATTTCACATTGTGGTGCAGTCCACCGAAATGAGCCAATGGACCGGGGCGGATGTTGGTCTGCAAGGGGTCATCGCCCCGGAGTGGCTGAACAGCAACACGGCGCGGCTCCAGCTTTATTTGCTCACGCTGCTGACGACGTTTGTCGTGTTCCTCATCTACCGCCGCTTTGTGGACTCTCCCACGGGGAGAGTTTGCATTGCCATCCGCGAGAATGAAGACCGGGCGCTGATGCTGGGGTACAACACCTTTTTGTTTAAGCTGGTGGCTTTAACGGTGGCTTCGTTAACGGCCGTTCTCGCCGGCTTCTTCCACACCATTCACCAACCCATCGTCAGCCCTAACGTGGCCGGGCTGGGTTGGACCGTGGCGGCGCTGCTCATCATTTTGATTGGTGGTGTGGGCACCTTGAGCGGGGCGTTGATTGGTGCGGCCGTTTTCCGCCTGCTGGAATTCTTTTTGGATCGCTGGTTTGGTGATGCCGCCAACTTTTTGCTCGGCGCGGTGTACGTGGTCATCGTCCTCTTTTTGCCCTACGGCATTGTGGGCACCTGGCGCCTGCGCCGCATGGAAATTGCCAAAGGGCGCGAGCGGCTCAAGAAATTATTTGGGCTGTCATCGAATTTTGACGCAAAGAACGCAAAGAATAAAAAGTCACAAAGGAACTGATTCAATCTTACTTTAGCCATCCTTTGCCTCTTTGCGCCTTTGCGTCAAGATTTTTCAGATTATTGAGCCTCTGGACCTCACTTGAATAGGTGATTTTTGGTACTTGTCCGCAAAGCATGGTTGCTTTTACAATGCCAACATGCCGTCCAATGCACCCACTCCTCGTTTAACCGACAGTCGCCTGGCCAACGTGGCTGCCCGCCAGATTTACGATGGCTTTGAACGATACGGCCGTCGCTTCCGCGAGATCACCTGCCAGGCCCAAAAACGATTCGAAGCCAAAGATTGGCATGGCCAACGGGCCGATGCCCTGGCCCGGCTCAACCTGTACCGGCAGGTTGTTGACGGCGTGGTTGTGACTGTGCGTGATTTATTGGGAGAGCGCCTCAACCGCAAGATGGTGTGGGCCAGCATGAAGGCGGTCTACTCCGGCCTCATTGCCGACAGAGCCGATTGGGAGCTGGCCGAAACGTTCTTCAACTCCATTACGCGCCGCATCTTCAGCACCGTTGGCGTTGATCCCCAGATTGAGTTTGTTGATCCCGACTTTGAACGGCCGTCTCTCACCGATCCGCAAACATTATATACCTCTTACTACACTGAAGATTTAGATCAAACAGTGCAGCAAATTTTGCACGGGTGTCGTCTGTCGGTGCCATTTGCCAATTTCAAAGAAGATTGCCGCCAAATTACCGAACGGCTCAACTGCTTTCTGGCAAGAACACAAACAACACTTTCCCGGATTGACGTAGTCAATTCGCTCTTTTTTCGAGGGAAGGGAGCCTATTTGGTGGGACGGATGTACACGCCGCGGGGGTTGGTACCGCTGGCGCTGGTGCTGTTGCAGGGAGAAAATGGCGTGTTTGTGGACGCCGTTTTGCTAGACGAGAGCAGCGTGAGCATTCTGTTCAGCTTTGCCCGCGCCTACTTTCATGTGATGGTGGAACGGCCGTCTGATCTCGTCCAATTCATTCATTCAATCATCCCCCAAAAACGGATCGCCGAAATTTATATCTCGCTGGGTTACAACAAACACGGCAAAACGGAGCTGTACCGCGACCTGCTCAACCATCTCAAGCAGTCCGAAGCCCAGTTTGCCATTGCCCCCGGCCAGCGCGGCATGGTGATGATTGTTTTTAGCCTGCCCGATTTTGACGTGGTGTTTAAGCTGATCAAGGATCATTTTGCTTACCCTAAAAAAACCACGCGCCAGGACGTCATTAGTAATTACGAGATGGTGTTCCGCCACGACCGGGCCGGACGGCTGATCGATGCCCAGTCGTTTGAGTTTTTGCAATTTAAGAAGGAACGCTTCACGGCTGAACTGCTGGCTGAACTGCTGGAGGTTGCCGCCAACACCGTCAGCCTGGAAGACGGCACTGTGGTGGTGGGCCATGCCTACGTGGAGCGCCAGGTGATTCCGCTGGACCTGTTCCTGCAAGAGGCGGATGAGGCGGCGGCCCAACGCGTGATTATTGATTATGGCCAGGCGATCAAAGATTTGGCGGTGACCAACATTTTTGCCGGGGATATGCTGTTGAAGAATTTCGGCGTGACGCGGCATGAGCGGATTGTATTTTACGACTATGATGAGCTACGGCCGTTAACCGAGTGTACCTTCCGCCAATTTCCTCAAGCGATGACCTACGAAGACGAGCTTTCAGCCGAACCGTGGTTCCATATTGCCGAAAACGACGTCTTCCCCGAAGAGTTTCTGCGCTTTATGGGGCTGCCCAACAGCGTGAAAGAGACCTTCCTGAAACACCACGGTGATTTGCTGGACGTGGCCTTTTGGCAGCAAACCCAGCAGCGGCTGGAAGCGGGCGAGATTATTACGATACGGCCGTATCTCGACACCTACCGCCTGCCCCAGCCGTCCGACATCCTTGACAGCTAACCACCACGCCGTAAAATTACGGTCACAGAGATGTTCTAAGTTTTGTCAAGGACTTCGCAGAGAGAAAAAAGGATAAATCCACATATTGAGACCCAAACGATTTGGGCCTAAATCTCAAGATTCTCTGTGCCCTCTGTGGCAAAAAAATATTCCGCAGCGATGATCGCCTTTGGCAAGCGGGAGCTGCACCCCCAAGAAAGATGCCGCCGGCCCAAATTGGGCCGGTGGAAGCAGGGTGGAACCGCGACTTGAAAAAGCCGTCCCTGCAGCACAATTTGTGTGTTGCAGGGATTTTTTGTTTTATTGTTGAACATTTTGGTAGGGGCGGGATGGTGCGGGCAAAAATTGCGCCAAACATGGAACCTGGCTTCCGCGCCATCTCGCCCATTGACGGCACAATGGGCGAGACGACCGGGAAGTAAGGCCATTAGTTTTTCCAGCTTTAAACCCGGTCGTCCCGCCTCTACCAATCAACGCGCAATGAATGCGCGGCTACAGGGACATTTATGAACGAACAACTAACGCTGGAAACGATCACCGCGCTCGCCAAGCGGCGTGGCTTTGTCTACCAAACGTCGGAAATTTATGGCGGGCTGGCCAGCGCCTATGATTACGGCCCGCTGGGCACCGAGCTGCTGCGCAACATCAAGGATAAATGGTGGCAGGAAATGATTCGAAAAAGGGCCGACATGATTGGCCTGGACACGCAAATCTTGCTGCACCCGCAAACCTGGGTGGCCTCCGGCCACGTCGCTTCGTTCACCGATCCGCTGGTGGAGGATAAGGTAACCCACAAGCGGTACCGCGCCGACCACATGATTGAGACGTGGCTGGCGCAGCAGCCCAATCCGCCTGAACGCATCGTAGAAGAGATGGACATGGCCCAAATGGGCGCGTTCATAGCCGAAAACAAGATTCTAAGCCCGGACGGCAACCCAGTCACCGCGCCCAAAGAATTTAACATTTTGTTTGAAACGGCCGTTGGCGCCATCGAAGGTGAAAAGTCCAAATTGTATCTGCGCGGGGAAACCGCCCAGGGCATCTTCACCAACTTCCGCCAGGTGCTGGATTCTACCCGTATGAAGCTTCCGTTTGGAATCGGCCAGATTGGCAAGAGCTTCCGTAACGAGATCACCACCGGCCAGTTTGTCTTCCGCACGCTGGAGTTTGAACAGGCGGAGATTGAATATTTCTTCGACCCTGAAACGCGCGTTTGGCAAACGCTGTTTGAATGGTGGCAAGATCGCATGTGGGAATTTGTGGTAGACACGTTGGGCGTCCGGGCAGACAATCTACGCTGGCGGCGGCATTCCGACAAGGAGCGCAGCCATTACAGCCGCGAAACGTACGACCTGGATTACCGTTTCCCCTTTGGCTTCAAGGAGCTGTGGGGCGTGGCCTACCGCACCGACTACGATTTGCAGCAGCATATCGAACATGCCGGGGCAAAACTGACCTACACCGATCCGTTCAGCGGCAAAACGTTTGTGCCGCACGTCATCGAACCGGCCGTGGGCATCAATCGCCTCTTTTTAATGCTGCTTTGCGATGCGTACTGGCGCGATGAAGAAAACAACCGCACCGTTTTGCGCTTTAAACCGGAGCTGGCGCCTTATAAGACGGCCGTTTTCCCCCTCCTGCGCAACAAGCCAGAACTGGTGCAAAAAGCCCAGACCGTCTACGAACTGGTTGCCCCCCACCACACCACCACCTGGGACGACCGGGGCAACATCGGCAAGCGGTATTATTACCAGGACGAAATCGGGACCCCATTTTGCATCACCATTGATTTTGAGACGCTGGAGGAAAACAGCGTCACCGTGCGCCACCGCGACACAACCGCACAGGACCGCGTCGGCATCGACCAGCTGCTAAATTACCTGCAAGATCAACTGTAGAAATATTGAGCGCGAATACCACCAACTAAAAGCCAAATGAAAACTTTGCACCTTTGCGCGATCAATTAAACACCACTGAACTTGAGAATTGAGCATGTCAAATGCGACCCTGTTAAGAACCGGCATACTTCGGCTGCGCTCAGTACAAGCCTGAGGATGCTCACTCCGTATATCTAGAGGTTCTGCAGGAATTGTTGGGCTTGATGGCGCACGGCCGTTCGCTCATCATCGTCTAAATAACGCAAACCCAGCACGTTAGGTCCCAGCCGCGGGTTGGCGCGAAGGATTTCCTCGTGCTGCAAAAGAAAGTTCCAGTAGAGAAAGCTAAAGGGGCAGGCGTCTTCGCCGTGGCGCTGCTTGTGGTTAAAGCGGCAGCCGCCGCAGTAATCCCCCATCTTGTTGATGTAATTGGCCGAGGCGATGTACGGCTTGGTGGCCGTCTGGCCGCCGTCGGCGTTGAGACCCATGCCCAGCACGTTGGGCAGCATCACCCATTCGTAGGCGTCGATATAATGGGCCAGGAACCAGCTATTCACGGCCATCGGCTCGATGCCCGCCAGCAGGCAAAAGTTGCACAGCACCATCAGCCGCTCGATGTGATGATTGTACCCCGCGCCAATGGCCCGCTCAATGACGTGACGCAGGCAGTTGAGATCGGTATCGGCGCTCCAGAAGAAATCAGGAAGCGGCCGTTTCGCCTCCCAGCTATTTTGCTCAACCAGCTTCGGCATCTGCCGCCAATATTGCCAATAGATATACTCGCGCCAGCCCAAAATCTGCCGCACAAATCCCTCCACGGAGTTGATCGGCGCGTCGCCGGCCGTGTAGGCCATCGCTGCACCCTCAATCAATTCCAGCGGCTCCAGCAAGCCAATGTTCAGGTAAGGCGACAAAACAGAATGGAACAGCGTCGCGTGGCGTTCGGTCATGGCGTCCTCGTAAGCGCCAAAGTTGGGCAGCCGATGCGCTAAAAAATCATCAAATGCAGCCAGCGCCTGCTGCCGCGTCACGGCCAGATCAAATCCATCAACGACGCCAATGCCGTGATCAGACGCCGCCACTTCATCCATCACTTCCTGGGTGACAGAGTCGGGCTCAAAGCGAGGTAGGTCCGGCAGTTCGATTTCTTTGGGCAGCGATTTGCGGTTCTCTTTGTCGTAATTCCACTCCCCGCCCGCCGGCTCACCATCCTCCAGCAGTACGTCAAAATGGCGGCGCATCTCCCGGTAGAAATTTTCCATCACCACTTTTTTATCATTGTTTTGGTTGGGGTAAGGATCATACTGCCCGACCAAAAATTGGGTGTTAGGCAGCAGGGTGACGGGGATACCCACAATGGAGGCTAGCTGGTGCTGTTGGAAGGAACGGCCGTTAAACTCGCTGGCCGCCATGGTAAACAACCGATCCGGCTGCTGTTCCTGCACAAACTGGCGCAGCCCGGCACCAAAGGTAGGCGCTTTAAGATAGTCAACCTGGTAGCCACGCGCGCGCAGCTCGGCCGCGTAGTGGCGCATGGCGCTAAACAGCAGCACCAGCTTACGGCGATGATACGGCTGCTTATGGGTCCGTGCCTGGCTCTGCACCAGCAGCACGCGCACGTTTTCCTTACCTGCTTCCGCCTCTGCCGCTTGCAGAGCTGGATGATTTTCCGGCAATTGATCGCCCAAAATCCAGACGGCCGTTTGCCCCATTACAACCCCGACTCGTCAAACTCGCGCACCGCTTTGGGACCACTGCGGGCTAATCCTGCGTAAAATCCTTCCCGGTCCGATTGGCGGTAGTCGAGCCGCTCAACGTGAAACGGCACCAGCCGCTCCCGGTCGCGCCGCCGCTGCACTACGTCCAGATAATATTCCAGGGCGTTGCGCACGCTGTTCACGTCGGTCCAGTTCGATTTGTAAACCGGCGCGCCAGCCTTGTTAAAAATCCAGGTCATGTTGGGCATAGAGCCATAGGTGCGGTGACAGGCACCGTCAAGGGCATCCAGCAAGATTGGCCGCTTCACGCCGTACACGTCGCGCAGGTCGCGGGCGTGGTCCGTTTTTTGAGACATAGAAGTGAGGTGAGGATAATTTTCGCCTGGATGGGCTTCGTGGGTGTATAAAAAGATAGAGCCAACGTTCTGCGCGGCAAACTCATCAGCCAGAGCATCCATAGATGGCGCCGCCATCCCGCAATACGGTCAGGTAAAACTGCCGAACTCCACCACAGTAAACTGGTTGGCGGTCCAGATTTCGGCAAGGCGGGTCTCCGTCCCATCCAGATGCCACAAGGGAAAATCCGGAGCGGTCTGGCCCAGCGGTGGGCTGCCCTCAAAGTTGAGCCAGGGCATCACGTTCTCCCTATTAAAAACAGCATAATTGTAAGCGGCGGTCACATCTGGCTGGGTCATGCTTGCTCCTTCTTGTAAAAATCTGTTTAGATTTCGATTGTATCAGTTTGTTGACGGTTGCCACAGTTCGGACTCGGGGTAAAAGTCAAACCAGTGATCTTCGTAGGCGGTCAGGCTGGGCAGCGCAGGCAAAATCGTGTTTTTCAAAGGGCCGGCCACGGCCAGACCGCGCCCCATATCCCACACAGAACCCGTCTGTTGGTCCTTGATTTCGTCATTCTCCACAAAAAAAGTAAGCGGCTGCTCAATACTTTCTGCCAGGCGAACATAAGCGTGGAAAGACGTACCTGAAGCGTGAATCAGCACGGCCGTTTCGCCCACAAAGTCATGCACCAGGGTAGCGTCTGCCACCTCTGAAAAACGATACGCTTTGGCGATCTCTCCCAACGTCACGCCGATGACAAACGCCTCATCAAACGTCTGGCGCAGGCTCGATAGCCGGTCTAAATCATTGGTCAGCACCAACGTTTGCGGATGCTCAGCGCGCCAGGCTGACCAGGTGGTAAGCTGGGACGGCAGCAAGAACAGTTCGACGCCTTGTAAGGGTCCCTGAATGGCCCGCCCCCACGGCTGCGACCAAATAGACTCGGTTTCGTGGTCCCACCAGGTCATGGCAAACATGAAAAGGGAGGTGGCGTTGCCAAAAACGGCCGTTTCACCATCGATGCGCCGGTCATGCACGAGACCGGTGTAGCAAACCGGTCACCACGTCACCAGGATGGGGATGCCCGCCAGCTCATCGTTTACCATCTCGCGGAAGCGCAAAACGGAGACCGGATACGCTTTGGCCTCTCCGCCAAGCGTCACTCCCATAACCAGCTCCTCAGCTTCCAGCGGAACATCGTCTGCCTGGCTAAACGTCGGTTCGTAAATGGGCGGGATGCCGTCAAACGTGGCCCACTGGCGAAATTCATAAGACGCATCCTCGCTGCGGCGCACATTGGTTGCCGCCGGCGGTACGGTAGGGCGCGGCGGCTGCGGGGAAGCCTGTGGCGGCGCTGTCAATTGTGGCCTGGGGGTTGCCCCTGGTTCAGCAACGGCCGCATCCGTTGGGTCCGGGGCAGAGGGGGTCAAAAGATCGGCGTTGTTGGGAGGCAGAGTAGAGGATACGGCCGTATCCTCGCCAGGGGATTGAAGCGAACAGCCAAATAAGAAAAGTATGAGGACGCCCAAAAACCTGTTTGGTTTCATAGCTTAAGTTTATCCTCCTCTGGTTAATCTACTGTAGCACTACCTACAAAACGAAAGGTGAATGAACATATCCAACACTGTTTCGTGATCCTGCTCACGGTAAGTGAGCGTCGTTCGTGAATAATGGAAGAAAGCTGTAAGAACAAACAATCAGACGAAGCAAATCAGTTTACAAGGAGTTACGATGAAAAAATTCTATTTGAAATTGAGTGCGTTGGCAGCGATCAGCGCATTCTTATTAACAGCATGCTCACCCCAAACCGGCGGCGATGCCCCGGCCACAGTCGCCGAAACCGATGATAATCAGGTTGCAGAAACGGACAGCGAAACGGCCGTTGCCACCAACACCGCTGCCCCTACCGTAGAAGAAGCCGCGCCGGTTGAAGAACCAACTGCAACCGCAGAAATCGAACTGGATGACGACCAGATTCTGCTGGAAGACGGCACGGTCCTCTTCACCACCGACGACCGCAGCGATCGCCTCGCCTCCCTCACCCGCAGCTGGAACACCAACTGGAACCGGCGCATCATCAGCACCGATGAACTGCTATCTGGCGGCCCGCCGCGCGACGGCATCCCCTCCATAGACGATCCGCAGTTTGTGACACCCGAAGAGGCCGAAGCATGGCTGGCAGGCAATGAACCAGTTATTGCTGTAGACCTTAACGGCGACGCCCGCGCCTACCCGCTGCAAATTCTCACCTGGCACGAAATCGTCAATGACACCGTTGGCGGCGTGCCGGTCATCGTCACCTTTTGCCCGCTGTGCAACTCGGCCATTGTGTTTGAGCGCACGCTGGAAGGCGAGGCAGTCGAGTTTGGCACTTCCGGCCTGCTGCGCAACTCAGACCTGGTGATGTATGACCGCAAGACGGAAACGCTGTGGCAGCAGTTCACCGGTGAAGGCTTGATTGGCGAGAAGGCAGGCGAGCAGCTCACCTTTTTGCCCTCGGCCATCATCAGCTTCGATAACTTTCGCGAGGCGTATCCGGACGGCATGATTTTGTCGCAGGAGACCGGGTTTGGGCGCAGTTACGGCCGTAATCCCTACGCCGGTTACGACACCATCGGCAGCAATCCTTTTTTGTTTGACGGTGAGCTGGACGAGCGGCTGCCTGCCGTGGCCCGCGTCGTCACCGTCTCCCTGCCCAACGGCATCGACGTGGCTTACCCGCTGGACGTTTTGATAGAAGAAGGCGTCATCAACGATAAGCAAGGCGAGCAAAACCTGGTAATCTTCCACGTCGGCGGCACCGCCAGCGCCCTGGGTGCGCCCGTGATTGCCGACGCTGAAGATGTTGGCGCCACCGGTGTTTTTGATCCGGTGCTGGACGGCCAACTACTCACCTTCCGCAAAGAAGGCAACACCATTGTCGACAATGAAACGGGCAGCACCTGGAATATTGTCGGCGAAGCCATAGAGGGCGAACTGGAAGGCGAGCGGCTCGCGCGCATCGTCCATGCCGACCATTTCTGGTTCTCCTGGGCCGCCTTCCGTCCGGACACAATTATTTACCAGCCGTAGCGCCAAACAAGGAAATTGGGTAATTTAGCAATTACCCAATTTCCAATCGCTCCCATGACAGACCGCCCGCTTTGGCAACTGCTTTTGGAATTGAAAACGGCCGTTCCCGGGGAACGGCCGTTAAGCTGCACAGAATGTTTTTCAATTTTGGAATATCTGTAGCCAACTCAGTCGGCAAGTTCTACGTTGTCGAACAGGGTGAAGAACCCTTCAACCATCGTGGGATGAATGTACATATCTTTCTCAAACCGCGTCCAGGGAATCTGGTTACGCATGGCAACCATGAGCACCTGAACCAGCTCACCCCCCTCGGGACCTAGAATGGCTGCCCCCAAAATTTGATCGTTGTCGGCATCAATCACTACCTTCATCAACCCTTTGGTTTCGCCACGCTCAATCGCCCGGGCCACCCACTCCATGGGGATTTGCCCAACTTTGAGCCGGTGGCCGGCTTCGCGCGCCTGGCTCTCGGTGAGGCCGATCCGGCCCAGTTCCGGATCGGTAAACAAGGCATAGGGGATGATACGGCCGTCTATCGACGCATCCGCCTCATTGATCAAATTATTGTAAATCACCAAATGATCATCGTAGGAAACGTGGGTGAAGGCCGGTCCGCCTTTTACATCGCCGATGACCCAAACGCCGGGCACGTTGGTTTCCAGCCGATTATTGTGCTTGATATAGCCCGCATCATCGGTCTCGATACCTGCTGCCTCAAGACCCAGGTCATCACTATTTGGCGTACGCCCCACGCCGATAAACAAATGGGATCCTTCTAGCTGGGCCGTACGGCCGTCTTTATATTCAATCGTCAGGGACAAACCGCTATCTGTTTTTTCCACCCCGGTCGCTTTAGCCGACGTGTGAAACTGCATCCCCTCATCTTCCAGCGCCTGCTGCAAACTGTCTGAGATCGCCGCATCCTCACGGGGAATAATACGATCCATAAATTCCACCACCGTCACCTGGCTGCCAAACCGCTGGAACATCTGGCCAAACTCCAGGCCCAAATAACTGCCGCCCAAAATCAGTAGTTTTTCCGGCACCTCTTCCAGGTCCATAATGTTGCGGTTGGTTAAATAATCCACAGCGTCCAGGCCGGGAATGGGCAAAATGCGAGCGCGTGTTCCGGTGTTGATAAAAATTTTGTCACCGCTGAGCGTCTGCCCGTTTACCTCAATTGTGTGCGGTGCGGTGAAACGGCCGTGTCCCCGGTACAAATCAAGGTTCTCTCGTTTATCAATCTGCCTTTGCTGTCCAGATCGCCACTTCATCACCATTTCATTTTTGCGGGCCACCACGCTGGCTAAATCGATTGACACCTCGCCCGTTTGCACGCCAAATTCAGCCGCGCGGCGCGCATAGTGGGCAATGCGAGCGCTGGCCACCATCGTTTTTGTTGGCGTACAGCCATAGTTAATGCAAGACCCCCCCAGATGCTCTTTTTCAATAAGGGCTACTTTCCAATTGCGATCTGCCAACTTGTGCGCCAGCGGGTTACCGCCTTGACCTGAACCAATAATAATTGCATTATATTGCATCATTTACTCCCGTCATTTGTGTAAGAATCGTGAGTGCTGCTGGTTAGAGTTGTTGCTTCACCATCTATCCTACCGATGAGACCGCTTCCTTAAACCTTACGGATTTCTCAAAACGGCCGCTCCCCAAACCTACATCACACATTCCTCTAAACAATCCATGAGGAAGCCCGCTACGCTTTGAAGCGCATCACCACAATGGATAAAATCTTACGCATGAACAAACTGATGCGCTTCGCCACCGGCTTTTTACTGCTCCTCCTCACCCTGGCTGCCAGCTGCGGCCAGGAGCCACCCGAAGAGGAGGCCATCAATCCCAACCCCAGCCGCACCACCGAGCCGGAAGAAACAGAAGTGCCGGACGACAACAATCCGCTTCCGCCGCCAGACGTTGCCACGACCCTGCCCACCAGCACCCCCGTCGTCGCTGAAGAAAACGACAACGACAACGATGACACCAACAGTGTGCCCTCGCCCATTGCGGGTGAGGAAGGGGCGCTGGTCAGCCTGACGATGGAGAGCCAGGTGGGCATCTTGCTCGATGAGTATCCCGAGGGGATGCGCGATGCCGTGGCCGAGGCCCTCAGTGCCGAATCGGACCCATTTTGGATAGAGTTGGCTCAGCGCCAGGTGGCGCTCACGTACAATCGGCTGCATTTTCGGCCGTTTTTCTACGCCGACAAAGGACAATTGCCGCTTCCGCCCCAATCCCTCTGGCACATTGAACTTCATGGCCAGCCAGAACGCCAAACCATCAACGGCCAGGAACTGATCCTTATCGACTACACCTTTAGCAGCACCTTGCTCACCGGCCTGGATGAGCCCGCCAAAGCCGAACCGGCCCTGGCAGACATTGGCGGCGTGTGGGACGAGCCGTTTATTTTGCCGTCGGACCCCACGCAGCTTCTTCAGCGCACGGGCAACGCCTGCATCAACGAAGGCGGCTTCCCACCCAACAGCTACGACTCAGAAAACGTCGATATATTTTACGACTACACCTGTACTGCCGACAGCGGCGGCGCGGCCGGCTGCCATCGCACCACCCTGCCTACGCTCTCCTGTTTGGAAGCTTTGAATGCATCGGTGGGTGTGGTGGAAACGGCCGTAACCTTCCAACGCCTCGAATGGGACCCCGATCTGGCCGATGAAATCCGCATCGGTGAGGTCATTGCCGAAGACGCGCCAGACTTGCAGGTGGTCAGTGAAGATTTGCAGAACAATCGCATCATCTACCGCTACTTCCCCGCCAACTCCTGCGCCCTGGCCGAAGGCTGCGTCAACGGCACCGGCTGGCGGCGGCTGCTCCAGTTCGACGCTACCGCCCACAATTTGGGCGCAGTGGCCCTGAACATCGGCCCCGTCGTCGCCGAAAATCCGCTGACCAACATGTTTGAGTACAATAGCTGCCACGCCCATTTTCACTTTCAAAACTACGGCGAATTTCAGTTGGGCACTGCCGGCCAGCCCAGTAAGCAGGCGTTTTGCGTGGAAAGCACCAGCCGCTTGAGCAACAATGAGCTGGCGCCATTGACCCACGAATTTAGCTGCAATATCCAGGGCATCCAGGCAGGCTGGGTCGATGAGTATGGCGCCGGGCTGGACTGCCAATGGATCGACATTACCGACCTGGAATTTGAAGGGGATACCACAGAGCTGCCCCTCAGCTTCCGCTTCAACACGGAGCAATTTTTATGCGAAGGGTATCCGGTGCTGGACGAAGAGGGCAATCCGGTTTTTGAACCCAGCGGCCTGCGCAACAGCGAAGGGCTGCCCATCAGTCGTCCCCAATGTGAATTTGTAGAAGATTGGGACGCGACTAACAGCGGCACAGAAGATGTGGTGATTCCGGCGACCGGCAGCTTTGTCACCGAGCCGTGTGCCAGCAGCGAGCAGGGACCGCGCCGCAACTGTGGCTTTACGGCCGTTCCCCTGCCCGATTTCCCCGAAGCCGACGAAGAAGAAGTCGAAGAACCTGTTTTACGCTGCGACCCTGGCAGCACGGTCCAGTTAAGCTGCTCGCTTAATGGGGACGCGGCCGCCCAGGTAGTGCGTCTGTGCGAAACCAGCGCTGTTCTGGGCACCGGCACCGCCTGCACCTTCAGCGACTCGCTGCTCAACCAGGTCATCTCCAGCAGTTCGGTGGAGCTCAGCTTCACCTGCCCCTTCATCCGCGACGAAAACGAGCCGGGCGGCGACTACGCGCTGTATGCTGCGCCCCTCTTCACCGGCGATGAGTTGGCCGAAATCAGCTGCACGCCGGTGGAATAAAGGAACCGCGGAGGCGCGGAGAGCGCGGAGATTTTTTTTGTTTTTTCTCTGCGTCCTCTGCGTCTCCGCGGTTAAATCAAAATTGGAGGATGCGTGAGATATTATTTTGCCTGGCTGGGGTCTAAACGAGCCGCCAAGCGGGACGTGGCTGAGCCGGGCTGCCTGCTGGATCGGGCGGCCAATGCCCGGCTGCCGGTGCCGGATGGCGGCATATTGCTGCATAACTTTTATGAGCTGGCAGTGGATGAAGGCATTGTACAGAAAGAAGATGGGGTGATTACGGCCGTTTCTCCCCAGGCCCTCCACGACTTACTTTACAACTTAGCCCGCTTCCCCCAGCTGGAAGATGAGATTGTGCTGCGGCCGTTACACAACAGCCAGTTCGGCCCCACCCAGCCGCCCATCCGGCCAGACGATCCGGCTTCGCTCGCAAACTCGCTATGCGAATCATGGCAGGGGCAAAATGGCCGTCACGATGTCCTGCTCATCACTTTACCCCAAACGGAACTGGCCGGAACGGCCGTTTCCCCAGCCAACGCCGACGCAGACCAAATCATCTTGCCCGAAGGAAAACTTCACCTGCCTCAACTTGGCCGCTGGCAGCGCCCGGACAACAGCCTGCCGCCCCACGCCCAGCGGCTGCAAATGCTCCTGCGCGGCATACGCCGCACCTTTGGCGATGATGGTTGGGAAATTGAGTGGTTGGATGACGGCCGTATTTGCTGGCTGTGGCAGATGAAGCCAATCCTCTGAGAACTGGCTGTCCTGGCGCTTACTGCTCACCCGGCGGAGCATGGAAAATGAACTGCCAATCGTCAAGCGGCACGTTTTGGTTCAGTGAGACAGAAATCACGTGAATTGCCTCCATAGCGTCACAATCCTCTCCTACAATGTTGCCGGGCCAGAATTCAAGCCGGTTTCCTGGCTGTAGAAAGAGCACTGGTTCGGTACTACAAGGAAAATTTCCCCAGATGAGATCAAAGCCAACGGCCGTTTCCGCCAAACGTATCTCATAATGCAGCTCATCCAACTCCCGCGCATTTTCAAAGGTCGGAGGAAATTCAGGGATCGAATATTCCCACTCCGTCACCTGCAAATCCGGATCGTGGCTAACAACGGCCGGTCCCTGCACCGGGCTGACAGCCGCCTGGGGATGCAATTCTTGCAGCAGGTAAACCGTCTCAAAACCGGTCATGCACCCTTCGCCAATGACCACGTTGGCCCGATTGTGCAGCACCAGCGGCTCTTTGTAGCTGGTCAGCTGCATCGTCTCTCGCGAAGCCAGATCAAAGAGGAAAGCGCCGATATTTGCCGGAATTTCCTGCCCACTTTCATCTACCACAATAACATCACAAGCTTGTTTGATGGCGTAACGGAGCTGGTTGGCAAAGAGGTAGGGCTGCGCTATGCCTTGCTGGTAAGGCACGGCCGTTTCCAGCACACCCGTCCGCAAATCCAGCACCTTGAGGCCTTCACCAAAACTGATCCAGGCCACCTGGTTGCGGTCGATGGTAGGTTGGGCATTGTGTTTACCGTCGGCGACGAGAACGGCCGTTTCGCCGGTTCGCAAATTGTACGAGTAGATATCAAACGGGTTGTCAGGGCAGTTGCCACAGCCCTCCAGCAGCTCGCCGCGCACCGGGCTGTTGCGATTATCGGCCCAGACAATTATCTCGCCGGAAAGGGCCGGCTGCTGCTGCACGCCTTCAGCCACGGCGACGGGAATCTCTTCGCCTGAAAACAAGTTAAAAGCATAAATGTCGGCGGCATAACTGTTTTCATCGCCGGTTTCATTGCGCTTGTCCTGCCACACCAACCATTGATCGTTGCCCACCAGGTTAAACCGCTCCGCCGGCTGCCGCGTCACCTGCTGCGTCTCGCGGGTCACGATGTTGTACTGCTGCACGTGGCCGTCATCGTCAATCCAGGCCACCGTGGTTTGCGTCACCACCACATCCCCCCAGCCGCCATTTTCGCTAATGACAAAGCGCCTGCCGCTCTCAATCTCGATCAAATAAAGCGTGCCTCCGGCCATTTCCGAAGCGACGTACCATTCATTGCTCACGCCGCGCGGCCGTAAATCGTTGGGCAGATCGATGCGGCTGAAGTTGGCCTGGGGAACGGCCGTTTCCCCCGCAGCATCCATTTCGCCAACTGGTTCATCATCGATACCGGTTTCAGCAGCCGGTGTAGTTGCCGCCAAATCAGCTTCTGAAGCGGGGGCACAGCCAATCATCATGAGTTGAAAAAGCATCGACCAGATCAGAAAGTTAATAAAGTGCTGCACTTTTTGGGAAAACATAGCTCTCCTTTTATCTAAACATGTCAACGATGATTTAACGATGAAATAAGAGAATTCGTTCCAAACTATACAATTTGCCGGGTTTTATACGGCCGTCTCGTTCATAAAAGCGGAATCACGAATAAAACGAATTGACGAATGTCACGAATGAATCAATAAAAACATTCGTCTAATTCGTTCATTCGTGCTATTCGTGATTGCTTTTTAGATTTAAAAATTTGCGTTTGGCAGCTTCTTTGGGCTGTGGTAGACTGGCGTTTCGTGCGTTTTGGCTGACCGAGTCGGTCAGCTCAGGTAACAGTGCTGGTGTCAGGCAGTCTGGCATCACGAAGGAGATTCTCCCATGATGTTTCTGTTACATAGCTCCCCCAAAATTCGTGCAGCTGCTCCCTTCTGGGATTACCACATCTGGTAATCACCGGTTGGTCGAGCCAGCCTTTGGCCATTATTGGCCGCTGGCCATTCTCGTAACTTCGCAACTTTTTGCCTAACAACTGAATATTGTTTCTCATCGGGCGTCATGGACGGCAGTCTGTCGTCTCTGCTTGACTTGCGGCCTGTTGCCGTAGGTCAAGTTTAAAAACTTGACCCACATTCAAGGAGGAAAAATGGAGTTACCCATCCGTCGCTATGGGGATTTGATGTTTGAATATCTGTACCCGCTGCGCCGCAAAGTGTATTTGCTGGCCGGGCTGATCTTCGCCACCCTGGCCTTGCAGCTGATTAACCCGCAAATCATTCGCAGCTTTATTGATACGGCCGTCGCCACCACCGACACCCAACCGCTCATCTGGGCCGGGGTTGTCTTCCTGGCCACCTCGCTGCTGCTGCAACTGGTGGGCGTGGCCGCCACCTACGTAGGGGAGGACGTGGGCTGGCAGTCCACCAACCAGCTTCGCGCCGATCTGGCCCGCCACTGCCTGCACCTGGACATGAGCTTCCACAATGAACACACGCCCGGCGAAATGATCGAGCGCATCGACGGCGACGTGGCCAATATCGCCATCTTCTTCGCCCAGTTTGTCATCCGCATTGTGGGCAACCTGCTGCTGATTGCCGGCGTGTTGATTGTGCTGCTGTGGGAAGATTGGCGGATTTCGCTGGCATTGGGGTTGTTTACGGCCGTTTCCCTCTACGGCCTCAGTAAACTGCGCCAGGTTGCCGTGCCTGCCTGGAAAGCCGCACGCGAAGCCAACGCCGACCTGATGGGCTTCATCGAGGAGCAGTTAGGCGGCACCGAAGACGTTCGCGCCAGCGGGGCCGTGCCCTACGTCATGCGTCGCCTGGTCGAGTTTAGCCGCGTGCGTATGGCCAAAGAAATTGAAGGCGCAGACAAAAGCATCCTCATCATTATTTCCTGGATTGGCCTGTTTACCCTGGGCCAGCTTATCGCCATCCTCACCGGCTACTACCTGTTCCGCGCCGGGGTGCTGACGGTGGGCACCGTCTACCTGGTGCTCAGCTACACCAGCGCCATCTTCCGCCCGCTGCGTGAGATTAGCAACCAGATTGAAAACATGCAGCAGGCCGCCGCCGGCATCGACCGCGTAGAGCAGCTTTACCGGGAAACCAGCCGCATCGTCAACAGCGGACAAAACTGCCTGCCGGACGGGCCGCTGGGCGTCGCCTTCGAGCGGGTTAACTTTGCCTACCACGACGAGCTGATCCTGCGCGACATTAACCTCCGGCTGGAGCCGGGCGAGGTGCTGGGGCTGCTGGGCCGCACCGGCAGCGGCAAAACCACCATCACCCGGCTGCTGTTTCGCCTGTACGAGGTGACGGACGGGGCGGTTTGTTTAGGTGAAAACGGCCGCATCCAAAACATCCAAACGCTCCCCCTGGCCCACCTGCGGCAAAAAGTGGGCATGGTGACCCAGGAAGTGCAGCTTTTCCGCGCCTCGGTGCGCAACAACCTCACCTTCTTCAACCCAAACATCCCCGACGGGCGCATCCTGACCGTGCTGGAAGAGTTGGGGCTGGGCAATTGGTTTGCGGCGCTGCCGTACGGCCTGGATACCGAATTACAGTCCGAAGGGGCCAGCCTCTCCGCCGGGGAAGCGCAGCTTCTGGCCTTCACCCGCGTCTTTTTACAAGACCCCGGCTTGGTCATTCTGGATGAAGCGTCATCCCGGCTGGACCCGGCCACCGAACAGCTCATCGAGCGGGCGGTGGACAAGCTGCTGCAAAACCGCACCGGCATCATCGTCGCCCACCGGCTGACGACGGTCCATCGCGCCGACAAAATTATGGTGCTGGCCAACGGCCGTATCCTGGAACACGACACCTACGACGCCCTGGCCAACGACCCCGCATCCCACTTTGCTGAACTGCTGCGGACCGGACTAGAAGTTGCAAGTTTGCAAGTAGGCAAGTGAGCAAGTGGACTTGCAAACCTGCACACTTGCACACGCACAAGGAGGAACATGACAACAATTAAAGAACCCACAATCAATGTGCCAACATGGAAATTCATTATCAGGTTGATTCGCTTTCGGCCGTGGCCGCACTTTTTCAACCTGCTGGCGCTGATTGCCCTCATGCTGGGGCAGTTGGGACCGCCGCTGGTGATTCGCCACTTTTTTGACCTGCTCACTAATGAAGCCGCGGCCGCTTTTGACCTGACCACCCTGGTGGCCCTGCTGCTGGTGGTGGCAATCGGTCGCATGGGTGGTCGGCGGGGCATGATCAAGATGAATCGGCCGTTTATGCTGCATTCTCATGCCCTGCTGCACAAAAACATGCTCAGCCGCATTTTGCAGCGTCCCGGCGCGCGCTCCCTGCCGGAGGCCCCCGGTGAGGCCATCAGCCGCTTCCGCGGCGACGTGTGGGAAGTGCCGTTTTATGCCCTCTGGATCAACGACGTAACGGCCAACGGCGTTTTTCTGGCCTTTGCCCTGGCAATTATGATGAGCATCAACGCCCGCATTGCCCTGTTTGCCCTGGTGCCATTAGTGCTGGTGATTGTGGTGGCCAACGGGGCCGCCGGACGCATCCAGGCGTACCGGCAGGAGATGCGCAAGCGCAGCGGTATTGTCACCGGCTTCATTGCCGAGACGTTTGGCGCGGTGCAGGCGATCAAGGTCGCCTCTGCCGAAGACCGGGTGATCGACTACTTCGACACGCTCAACGAAAAGCGGCGGCAGGCGGCGCTGAAGGACCGGCTGTTCAACGAGGTGCTGGGCTCCATCTTCCAAAATTCGGGCAACATCGGCACAGCCATCATCTTGCTGCTGGCCGCGCAAAGCCTGCAAGCGGGCGACTTTTCCATCGGAGATTTTGCCCTGTTTGTCTCTTACCTGAGTAATGCGACCGGGTTTGTCGGCTTTTTGGGCTTCTTGCTGGCACGTTACCGGCAGGCGACCGTGGCCGTGGGGCGCATGGTGCGGCTGCTGCAGGGCGCGCCGCCGCTCAGCCTGGTACAGCATGGTCCGGTGCATATGTCCGGCCCACTGCCGGAGATACCGTTTGTGGCGAAAACGGCCGTTCACCACCTCAACACGCTCACCGTGCACAACCTCAGCTACCAGCACCCTGACTCCAGACGGGGCATCAGCGACATCAACCTGCACCTGCGCAAAGGTTCCTTCACCGTGGTGACAGGACGCATCGGCGCGGGCAAAACTACCCTGCTGCGGGCGCTGCTGGGCCTGCTGCCGCACCAGTCCGGCGAGATTCGCTGGAACGGCGAGTTGGTAACGCAGCCGGCCGAATTTTTCGTGCCGCCGCGAACGGCGTACACCGCCCAGGTACCGCGCCTGTTCAGCGACACGCTGCGGCACAATCTGCTGCTCGGCCTGCCGGAAGAGCAGGTGAACATCCCCGCCGCCATCAAAGCCGCCATTCTGAATGAAGATGTAACCCAACTGGAAGATGGCCTGGACACGAAGGTTGGGCCTAAAGGTGTGAAGCTGTCTGGCGGGCAAATTCAGCGCTCGGCCACGGCGCGCATGTTCCTGCGCGATGCCGAACTGTACGTTTTCGACGATCTGTCCAGCGCGCTGGATGTCAACACGGAAAAGCAGTTGTGGACGCAGCTCTTCTCCCGCGAGACCGTGCCAACCTGCCTGGTGGTGTCGCACCGGCGGGCAGCGTTGCGGCAGGCGGATCATATTGTGGTGCTGAAAGACGGCCGTATCGAAGCCGAAGGTAAACTGGAAGAACTGCTCCTCACCAGCCCGGAAATGCAGCGGCTATGGGAAGGGGATATTCAGTAACAAACATTTCCCCGGAGACTCATGCAGTGATGCTCTGCAGAAGTTTCCGGGGAAATTTAAGGAAAATCTATATATCAGGGGCTACTTTTCTTGTAAGTGGAGCTGCTGCAAATGAGAGGCAGGAATAGCTGCAAAATGTGGATCCCGATGTACAAGGGTTAAACCATGAACAACAGCTGTTGCGGCAATCAAGCCATCGATGGTTGGCAGCCGGTTGGTAGCCACAGCACGCAAAGTCACCGTCTGGTGCGCGACTTTTTCATTGACCGGCAGGACTTTTGAAAAAAGGGGTGAATAGGTATCCCAAACTTCATCCCATTTGCTTTCGATGCCAAGCGATTTCAAGCGGCCAAATACCTCTGGGATAGAAAGTACTGAAATCGATACGTCCTTATCCAGGTCATCGAAGATACGATTGACCGCTTCCGCACCCAGTTCGCCAAACAAGTGTGCCAGCCATGCAGATGAATCAAACAGTACTGTCACAGCAACCCTTCGTTATAGTCTTCATCGGCACGTTCACGAATTAAGTCGGCAACGGGATCTGCTTCTTTAGACACCCATTTCTGGCCCATCCCTGCGGCTTTCCGGGCTAATTCCCCGCGAGGAGGCAGCGGTTTAGCAATGAGCTTGCCTTCCTCATCGATGGACCAATCGAGACGTGTTCCCGGCTCGATATTTAGCTTGCGGGCTAACTTTGCCGGTATCGTTATTTGATTTTTGCCTGTAACTGTCGTAATCATGGACCAATGATAGTCAAGGAATAAATTCGAGTCAAGGAACAGGTGGGTTTAGCAAGATTAATTTTGACGAGTTAAGGCAGAACGGTCTGAAATCCAGGGCGCGTACGGGGCAATGGTCAAAGCTGCCAGGGCCAGCAGCACGTCGTCGTAATTCACCCGCCAGCCGGCAAAATCGCGCCACGCCTGCTCGCGATCCGCTTTGAGGGGCACGTCCTGCGCCGCCAGCTTGTCGCACACCTCGTCAAACTCGTGGCGGCTAATGCTGATGGGCATATCCGGCGCGGGGTCCGGATCGTAGGGCAGGCCGAAAAAGTCGGCAATCTGGCGCAGCGCCAGGAAGCCGGCGCGAATGCAAAAGGCAGCCTGCGGCTCAAAGCGCACATCCACCGCCGAAAGAATGAACGCGGCCGAATCCATCACGTTGCCGGCGGCCGTAATCCAGGAACGCTGCGCCTGCGGCGAGCGAAAAAAGACCAGCGGCGAAAGCGACGTGTGGCTCTCTTCCAGTTCGGCAAACCAGGTTTGCCACGCCAGCCAAAGATCGCGCAGCCGCTCCAGTTCACCTGTACGGTAGGAGCGGGCCACCATTTCCGCCACCGTTGGCGGTGACCCGGCCCGTGCTTCCCAGAGGACAACGGCCGTTTCCCGCCGCGAAAACGCATTGTACATTGTGGGCAGGTAGGCGATCAGCATGGCAATCAGCACCAAACCAATCATCGCCTCCGAAAATTCCAGCAGCTTGGACGCCGTTGTGTTGACGGAAGCATACCCCAGCGTCAGCAGCGAGGAACCGCTCAGGTACAACAACTCAGACAACGGTCGTGGGTCCAGGGCCCAAAACAGGAGGATGTACCCCAGCAAAATAAGCACCAGCAAAATCATGGGCATCAAGAAGAGGGCCAAGGGCGGGAAAAAGGCCATGATCCGGTCCCGCTCGCCATACGTCGCACGCTTTACCCGCAGCCGAAAAAAGAAGCCGATGGCGCGAAACACGACCCGCGTCAGCCAGACATTAACGCCACGCGGCAGAATAAACGTTTTGATGGCGGCAACCAGCGTGCCACCGATGATGAAGATGCCTAAAAAGAAAACGGCCGTGCGCCCAATAATCATGCCCGTACTTGTCATATCCATACCTCAATTATCATCACATCCCCATTTTGTGTCGATTTCTGTTTGGCGCGTGGTATGCCGTCCGCTAAAATGTTCTCATCTCACAATAGACCTACACAATCGCAGAATTTTTCTCTGCGCCTCCGCGCCTCTGCGTTAAATCTTGTTGAAGGAGTTCCATGAACTACAAAGATTTTCAGCACATCCTGTTTGAAAAACGAGACCCACACATTTTGTGGCTGACGCTCAACCGGCCCGAGGTGCTTAACGCCGCCGACGCCCGCCTGCATACTGAGCTGGTCGAAGTATGGCGCACCATCGACCGCGACCCGGAGGTGCACGTGGCCGTGGTCACCGGGGCTGGCCGCGCCTTCTCCGCCGGGGGCGACCTGAAGCTGGTGGAAAATGCCTACCAAAACCACGATGAGGTAATCCGCATTCTGGATGAGGCGCGCGACCTGGTTTACAACATGCTGCATTGCAGCAAGCCCATTATTTCCGCGATAAACGGAGCGGCCGTTGGCGCAGGACTCGTCGTAGCATTGTTGGCCGACATCAGCATTGCCGGAGAGAGCGCCCGACTGGCCGACGGGCACGTGCGCATGGGCGTGGCCGCCGGCGACCACGCCGTCATCATCTGGCCGCTGCTATGCGGCATGGCCAAGGCCAAATATTACCTCATGACCAGCGACTTCGTCTCCGGCCCGGAGGCGGAGCGGCTGGGGCTGGTGAGCCTGTGCGTGCCGGATGAGGAGCTGCTAGACAAGGCAATGGAAGTGGCCACCAACCTGGCCAGCGGCCCGCGTCACGCCATCCGCTTCACCAAGCGCGCCCTCAACCAATGGCTGCTCCAGGCCGGCCCTATCTTCGACCATTCGCTGGCGCTGGAAATGCTCGGCTTCTTTTCTGAGGATATGATGGCCGGGGTGGAGGCTCTGCGGGAGAAACGGCCGCCTCGTTATCCATCCAGCCAAAAAACGAATCACGAATCTAACGAATAAACAAATGGCACAAATTTGTTGAAAATCTTCGTGCAGCTCTGTGCCTCCTCTGCGTAACTCTGTGTTCCGCATTTTCTAAGTTCTGCATAAGTGAAATCTCGATTTGTTGTATAATCATAACCAACCACTATCTACTGACGAGGCATTTCATATGATTGAACAAATCCAAGAAGTTGACGAAAAGTTAGCCGAGTTTGAAGCCCGCATTACCCGAGGCGAGAAGATCGAGCCGGGCGACTGGATGCCGGACGAATACCGCCGCCAGCTCATTCGCATGATTTCGCAGCACGCTCACAGCGAGGTGGTGGGCATGCTGCCGGAAGGTGCCTGGATTCCCCACGCGCCCAGCCTGCGCCGCAAAATGGTCCTCATGGCCAAGGTGCAGGATGAAGCGGGACATGGCCAATATCTCTACCACGCAGCCGAAACGCTGGGAGCCACCCGCGAAGAGTTGCTGGACGCCCTGCTTACCGGCAAGGCCAAATATTCTTCCATCTTCAACTACCCCACTCTCACCTGGGCCGACGTGGCCTGGATTGGGTGGCTGGTTGATGGCGCGGCCATCAAAAATCAAGTGATGCTGTCCCACGCCTCCTACGGTCCGTATTCGCGGGCGATGGTACGCATCTGCGCCGAGGAGACGTTTCATTACAAGCAGGGCAAGGAGATGATTGTCCACTACGCCAGTAACGGCACGCCGGAGCAAAAGGCGATGGTGCAGGATGGCCTGAACCGCTGGTGGTGGCCCACGCTGATGATGTTTGGGCCTCACGACAGCGACTCGACCAACAGCGAAATTCTCATGCGCTGGGGCATCAAAACCAAGAGCAACGACGAGCTGCGTCAGGAATTTATCAACGAAGAAGTGCCGGAAATTCAGGCGCTGGGGCTGGAAATTCCCGATCCCGACCTGTATTTTGACGAAGAAAGCGGCAACTGGATTCCCGGCCCTATTGATTGGGACGAGTTTTGGCGCGTGGTCAAAGGCAACGGCCCCATGAATGCCGAACGGCTGGCGGCCCGACAAGAAGCGCATGACAACGGCCGTTGGGTCCGAGAAGCCATGGCCGCCTATGCAGAAAACAACTAACCGCAAAGTGCGCAAAGAACGCAACGTTTTTTATATTTTTTCTTTGCGCGCTTGGCGTTCTTTGCGGTGAAAAAAGATGAACGATACTCAATGGCCTCGTTACGAGGTGTTCAAGCAAGATAATCCGAATAAGCGGCACGAGGCGGTTGGCTCCGTGCACGCACCGGATGCGGAACTGGCGCTGCAAAATGCGCGGGATGTGTTTGTGCGACGGCCGTCTGCCGTAAGCCTGTGGGTGGTGCCAGCGGGTACTATTTTGATGGTGACGCGGGAAGAGCTGGAAGCAAATCTTGGTTCGCTGCCGGATAATGGAGAAGGTGAGGTACGGCCACTTCGATCCCGCTCGGTACAAGCATTCCACATCTTCACCAAAACCAACCAGCGACGCAGCATGACCTACGTGCAACACGCCGGCCGGGTTGAAGCTGAAACCGCCCATATCGCCCTGCAAAAAGCGATCGCAAGCGAGCAGTTCGACGCCGACAGCGTGTGGGTCTGGTGGGTGGTGCCGGAAGACCAGATCGTCCGCACCAGGAGTGACGACATCGACAGCCTGTTTGCCCCGGCGCAAGACAAAACGTACCGGCAGCAAAGCCATTACGGCTTCGTCAGCCCGCGCCGCCAAAAACGCGGCCGTCAAGAAAAATAAAATGGGACGCTGATGAACGCAGATGACGCTGATTTTTCCTCTCTGCGTCTCTGCGCCTCCGCGTTAAATTTTTTGTAAGGAAAGTGCATGAACCAGGCAACAGAACAGATTTTGATCCAAAAGCTGCTGGCGATGGCCGATGATGAACTGATTCTGGCCCATCGAAACTCGGAATGGATTGGACACGGCCCGATTTTGGAAGAAGATATCGCCCTGGCCAACATTGCCCAGGACGAGCTGGGGCACGCCAACATCTGGTACGAATTGGTAGAGTCGTTCACTGGAGACGAGCCAGATGAGCTGGTCTTTTTCCGCGATGCCGCCGAATTTCGCAACGTGCAGTTGGTGGAACTGCCGCGTGGCGACTGGGCGTTTACGATGCTGCGCCAGTATTTATTTGATGCTTACGAACTGCTGCTGTTGGACAAATTGCAGCACAGCCAGTATCAGCCATTGGCCAAAGCGTGCGCCAAAATTCGTAACGAGGAGATTTACCATCTGCGGCACACCAGCAACTGGATTAAGCGGTTGGGATTAGGGACAGAGGAAAGCAAGCGCCGCACCCAGACAGCTTTGTCTGAGCTTTGGCGATATGCGCAGCAGCTTTTTGTGCCACTGCCTGATGAGTCTATTCTGGTTGAAGCAAAAATTGTGCCAGATATGGCCGAGGTACGTGACGAATGGTTGCGGCGGGTACGGCCGTTTCTTGTCCAAGCTCGTATGGGCATTCCCAGCAGCGATACACCACACACTTTTAGCCGCAGCGAACACACCGCCCATCTCACCACGTTGCTAAACGACATGCAAAAAGTAGCCCGGCTGAATCGGGAAGCGGTCTGGTAAGAAAGCATTTTATGGACACGCAAATAATTACTGCCCAACAAATCTGGCAAGCTCTCGATGAGGTGAAAGACCCGGAGATTCCGGTTGTGTCTGTGGTGGAAATGGGGATTGTGCGGGACGTTAAAGTAGATGAAGGTACGGTCCGCGTGACGATGACGCCGACCTTTTCCGGCTGTCCGGCTTTGGACGTGATGAGAAGGGAGATGGAAACGGCCGTGCGCCAGCTAGGCATCGAAAACGTCACCGTAGAAACCGTCTTGTATCCTCCCTGGAGCACCGACTGGATTAACGACGAAGCCCGCGAAAAGCTGCGCCAGTTTGGCCTGGCTCCGCCACAAAAGCACGGCGGAGACCTCATCTCCGTCGCCTTTTTAGACGTGGCCGAATGCCCCCGCTGCGGCTCCAAAAACACAACCATCAAAAACAGCTTCGGCCCCACCCTCTGCCGCATGATCTACTACTGCCACGACTGCCAGGATGCCTTCGAGCAGTTCAAACCGTTGTAAGAATTTTTAACGCAGAAACGCGGAGACGCAGAGGAAGATAACCCATTAGCTCTGCGTCTTTGCGTCTCTGCGTTGTCTTTTTTTGTGGCTAATCCTCGAATTCGGCGATAGCGGCGCGGCCGACCATTTCCAGGGCAGTGTCGCCAGAGGGGGGCTGCATGGCGCCGGCGCGCACGTCGCGAAAGTAGCGCTCCAGCGGCAGCGCCTTGGTGATGCTGCTGCCCCCGGCAATGCGCAGCGCCTGATCCGTCACCTTGTTGGCCGTCTCCGTCACCATCGTTTTGGCGGCGGCAATGCGGGCCGACATCTTTTTGCGGTCGGCGTCTTCGCCGGTCCAATCAGCCGCCACGTCAAACAAAAGTGAGCGGGCCGCCTGCAGCGCCACGTCAATCTCGCCAATTTGCCGCTGGATTTTGGGCAGCGTGGCAATTGGTTTACCCAGGGCAGTGGGAACGCGTTCTAAAGCAAACTGAATCACCCGATTCCGGGCGGCCATCGCTGCTCCCAGGTAAATTGTTGACATAATCATCGGGAACCAGACGTTAGGCCTGGCTTTGGCATCCCCTCGTTCTACGACATAATTTTGGGGAATGCGGACATCATGAAAAACCACGTCATGGCTGTCGCTGGCGCGCAGGCTGAGCGAATCGCTCCAGGTGGTGATCCATTCTACGCCGGGCATATCTTGCTCCACCAACACGACGGCGTTTTCCCCTTCCAGGGCTACACGCACCAGCATGTGGGTGAGGTGTTTGCCGCCGGTGGACCACGTTTTACGGCCGTTCACCACCCACCCGTCACCATCTTTGGCAGGAACGGCCGTAGTGGCCGGTAAACCGCCGCGTGACGGGCTGCCCATCGCCGGTTCGCTGGCAATGGAGTTAAACAGCGCGCCACCGGCAGCCAGGCGGCAAAATTCCTCATACCAGGCATCATCCCATGAGCGCACTTCCCGCTGGTGGCCAAAAATATGCACCTGCATCCCGGCCACGATGGCGGTGGAAGTACTGCCCTGGGCCAATGCCAGCTGCGCCTCTACACAGTCGCGCAGCGACAGCCCAAAGCCGCCAAATTCGCGCGGTACGCTAATGCCCAAATAGCCGGATTCTTTCAAGGCAGCCACATCCTCAGCGGGCAACACACCTTCCCGGTCCGCTTCATCGGCGCGGGCAGCGAACTGTTCGGCTAAGCTGGTGGCCAGGGAGACGGCCGTTTTTACATTTTTATCTTGCTGTTTTCCAGTTTCATTCATTATTTGTTCCATAAAAAAGATTCTACCCACAATCCACATCTCTCGCTACCGGGTACAATATAAAAAGATTTTTCATCGCAGAGAACGCGGAGAGCGCAGAGTTTTTCTTTTTCTCCGTGTCCTCCGCGCTCTCCGCAGTTAAGTTTTTCAGTAGAACCATTTGTTTGCACGATTTAAAGGAAGATATTATGTCAAACTGGAGTAAACGGAAACGATTGGAAGCAACGATTAGCGATGAAGCACCAGACCGGGTGCCGGTAGCGCTGTGGCGGCATTGGCCAGGAGACGACCAGGATGCGCAGGCTCTAGCCGCCGCCCACCTAAAATGGCAGCAGGATTATGATTGGGATTTGCTAAAGGTTGGCCCCGCCAGCAGCTATTCGGTCGTGGATTGGGGCGTTAAGGATGAATGGGTGGGCCATATTGAAGGTACGCGAGAGTACACCCATCGTCCTATCCAGGAGCCAGAAGATTGGGCCAACCTCCAGCCGCTTAATCCTGGTCAGGGAATGCTGGCGACGCAGTTAGAGGCGCTGCGCCTGGTGAAGGAGGAAGTGGGCGACACCGTGCCGGTGCTGGCCACCATTTTTGCCCCGCTGTCCCAGGCCAAACATCTGGCCGGCAATGAACCGATGTTGAGCCACATGCGCCGCCAGCCGGAGTCATTTCGGCAGGGGCAGGAAACGATTGTTAAGAGTACGCTTAACTTCATTGAAGCTGCCAGGAATATTGGCATTGATGGCATTTTTTATGCCATTCAACATGCCCGGTATCCTTTGCTGAGCCGGGAAGAGTATGAGATGTGGGGACGGCCGTACGACCACCAAATTCTCAACGCCGTGCAAGATTTATGGCTCAACATGGTCCATCTGCACAGCAGCGACGTCATGTTTGATCTGGTAGCCGGCTACCCGGCCAAGCTGCTCAACTGGCACGACCGGGAAACAGGTATCACCCTGGCAGAGGGAGTAAAACAAATCAAAGGGGCAGCCAGCGGCGGCATCGACCATTGGACGCTGCACCAGGAATCGCCCGAACAAACGCTGGCCGAAGCAAAAGATGCGATTGACCAGACAAACGGCCGTCGCCTTCTGTTGGGCACCGGCTGCGTGGCCATGACCACCACCCCCCTACGCAACATCCGCGCCCTACGCGAAGCGGTAGATCGGTAAACGGTAAAGGGTAATCGGTAAAAGCCACCGATTACCGTTTACGGATAACCGATTACTGGTACGCTTGACACAGCCACCCCACCGCCAGATACTTACTGCCATGCACATTGATATTTTGACGCTGTTCCCGGAGATGTTTCCCGGCTATCTGAATGAAAGCATTCTCAAGCGGGCACAGGCGGCCGGGCTGCTGCACATTGCGCTGCACAACATCCGCGATTACGCCACGGGCAAGCATCGCGTTACGGACGAACCCCCTTACGGTGGCGGTGGCGGCATGGTGCTCAAGCCGGAGCCGATTTTTTCGGCCGTAGAATCTCTAATCTCCACTATCCACTCTCCAAAAGATGGGAGATTGCCGATCATTTTGCTCACGCCGCAAGGACGGCCGTTCACTCAAAAAGTAGCTGAGGAACTGGCCCAATATAACCGGCTGCTGCTGCTGTGTGGCCGTTACGAAGGCGTCGATGAGCGGGTGCGGCAGCACCTCGTCACCGATGAAATTTCCATTGGCGATTTTGTCCTCACCGGCGGCGAGCTGGCGGCAATGGTGATTGTTGATGCAGTCGCCCGGCTCATTCCCGGCGTATTGGGCGCGGAAGACGCCGCCGGGGAAGACAGCCACGCCACCGGCCTGCTGGAAGGGCCCCACTACACGCGCCCGGAAACGTTTCGCGGCTGGCCGGTGCCGGCGGTGCTGCGCTCCGGCCATGCGGCCAACATCGCCCGCTGGCGGCGGGAGCAAGCGCTGCGCCGCACCTGGCAGCGCCGCCCCGATTTGCTGCTGACGGCCGAACTCAGCGAGGAAGATCGCTGGTTTTTGAGCAAGCTAGCAGCCGGCGAACGGTAATCGGTGGTCGGTAAACGGTAAACGGTTGATAAATCATCGTTACTTCTAAGCTAAACTGATCACTTACCTACCGATCACCGATTACGGGTAACCGATTACCGAATACGGGAGAGCAACATGCGAGGATGTTTAAACTTTTTAGCGGGAATTATGGCGGCGCTGTTTGTGCTTACGGCCGTTATTGCCCTGTTTCTCACCAATTTTTTCGCCGTTGTGGCCGATCGTGAACTGATTAAAGAGTCGTTGTCTGATCTGGACAGCCTGGTGGTGGAGGCCGTACCGGCAATTGTGGCCCGGACGCTGGAAGAGCAGGCACGAGAGCGCGGTCTGGCCCCCATTGATCTGGATGAAGAAGTTTTGCAGGCGTCGATGGAAACCCTGCTGCCGCCGGGCTGGATTGAGTCGCAGACGGATACGGCCGTAGACACCGTCTACGACATGCTGGAAACGGGCGATCTGGACAATGCCGAACTGGTAATTAATACCACGCCTATTCTGGACCGATTTCGCGGCCAGCCCGGACTGGAAATTGTGGCAACGGTCGTCAACAGCCTGCCGCCGTGCACCCAGCCCGTGAATCCGGCCGAGCTGCTGGGGCCAGACGTGACCATCCCCGCCTGCCTGCCGCCCGAGATACCCGCTGAGCAGGTGACGCAAGAGGTCCACACCCGGCTGGTGCAGGCGCTGGATAGCAATCCCCAGCTCACCGGTGAATTGGGCGTGGTGCGCGTGCCGCTGTTCACGCCGGAGCAGCAGGCGCAGAATGCGGAACTGGTGCAGGCACGCGAGCAGCTTTTGCGCTGGCAGCGCACCTTTGCCCTGGCGCAAAATTGGGGCTGGCTGCTGTGGCTGCTGCCGGCGGGCTGCCTGCTGCTGATCGCTATACTGGCGGTGCGTTCCTGGTCGGAGTTGGGACATTGGTGGGGCTGGCCGCTGTTAGGCACGGCCGTTCTCGTTCTGCTCCTTACCTTCATCTTCCCGGCGATTACCCGCACCCTGCTGCGGCAGGCAGTGCCAGATTACTCGCTGGTAGAAGTGACGGTGCGGCAAACGGGGATGCGGTTGGTAACGGCCGTTACCGACACCTGGCAAAATCGGGTCAACGTCCAGGCGGCGGTCATGTTTGTTTTTGGTTTACTGTTTGTGATGTTGGGATTTTTGAGCAGGGGGAGAATTGGAGATTAGAGATTGGAGATTAAATAATCTCTAATCTCCAGTCTCCAATCTCCTGTCTTTATGGCAGCGGGATAATTGTAAAATCTTCAAATCCCGTCGCTTCACCTTCAATTTCATGGTCAAAGTAGAAGGCGGTCATCACTTCAATTTCGCCTGAATCCTGGTTGCCTGAAATATCCAGCACATCGATGAACTGATCATTCAGGAAGAAAAACCCGCGGTCGCCCAGGGCAATCAGGCGCAGCGTGTTGGTTTCGTTGGCCCCTAAGTTCAGGTTAGACAGCTCGCCTTCCATCACCGTGACTTCATCGTCAACGCTGCCCTGGCGGTCGGCTAACTGCCAATCACCTTCCGAAGCCACCACCAGCCAATATTTAAAAGAGCCGTTGGTGCGGAAAGAGAAGCCGTAATCCCAATCGTTGACGGAGGCGGCAAAGGGGTTGATGAACGTCGCCTCCACTATAAAGTTGCGCAAATCGACATCGGCCGTTTCCAGCTTGATCAAATCGTCCAGCGCGTGAACCAGTTCGCCGCTGGTCGGACCGTAGACGGGATCGAGCGACCATAGGCCAAAATCGTCGTAGGATGTGATTTCGCCATTGAGCTCATTTTCGCCATAGAAACCGGTGCCCAGCGCAATGTTGCCCTCGTTGGTGCGCGAAGAAAGGTCCAGATCAGCAACAAACTCATTGTTCAGGAAGAAGTAGCCCACATCACCTCTGGCAATAAGCTGGAACCGATTCCGCTCGCCTTCGCCTAAATTGAGGTAGCGGGAAACGTCCCCCTCTTGCAAAAAGTCATCGGTGCCTGGAGTGCGATCATTGAGCGTCCACTCGCCATCGGAGCGCACGACGACGCGCATTTCGTCATCCACATCGCTCTGGCGGAAGATGAGGCCAAAGTCCCAGCCGCCCGTGTCTAAACCGTAAGGGTTGACCATATCAACCTGCATGAAAAAGTCTGCCGGGGTGGGATCAGCGTATTCGGTTTCGATGAAGGCATCATCATCGTGGGGCAGCGAGCCGTTAAGCGGGCCATAAATGGCCGCCACGCTACTGTCCGGCGGTGGCGGAGGTGGCGGCGGTTCCGTCGCCTCGGCGGCAGCGGCGCGGGTGGCTTCGGCGCTTTGTCGCGTGGCCAGCAGGTCAGGAGTGGGTCGGGCTTCGGTGGGAACGGCCGTTGGCACATCAGGCGTTTCGGTGGGCGGCGGTACCGCTTCAGCCGTCGCCGTTTCCGCTTCTTCAGTCTCGATGGCGGCAATTGCCTCTTCGGTGGCCCTTTCGTCCACCTCATCCTCTTCATCTTCATCAGGGCGGGGCGTGCTGGTCGGATCTTCGCCAAACAAGGCAAATTCACCATCGGCGATGGAGGTTGCCACCAGGTAAACACCAGCCAGGCAAAGCAAAACAATCAGACCCACCACCCCCCAAATCCATTTGGGCACGCCGCCACCGCTTGTTTGTGCTTGCGGAATGGGTGTCGGGGCCGGACCGATGCCGGAGCCAAGCGGCGGTGGTGGCGGCACCGCGGGCGTATCGGTAACAGTTTCGGCAGAAGCGGCCGTTGTTTGCGTCGGCGTTGCTGGTGGTGTTTCCGTTAATAAGTCCGCCTGCATCTCGCTCAGTTCTTCTTCCAGTTTGGCAATGTTGGGCTGCTGCAGGCCGGGTTTGGTAACAGCCGTTAATGCCGAAGACAAGTCCGTGGCCGTAGAAAAACGTTCATCCCGCTCTTTGGCCATCGCCTTGCTGATAATCTCATTGCAGGCCGGCGGCAAATCGGGGCGCACCCTCAAAATTTCCGGCACGGGGTCCATAACGTGTTTCATCATCATGCGGGCCGGTGTGTCGGCGTCGTAGGGCGTGTGGCCGGTGAGCATCTGGAAGAGAATGACCCCGAGGGCGTAGATGTCGGAACGGCCGTCTAGCTGTCGATCACCATACACCTGTTCCGGGCTCATGTAGGTGGGTGTACCCACCAGGCTGCCGCTGGCCGTCAGGGCATTGGTGGAGGATGAAACGTGCACGATGCCAAAATCGGCCAGGAAGGCATCGCCATACTGATCAAACAGCACGTTGCTGGGCTTCAGATCACGATGAATAATGCCCATGCTGTGCGCCCGGTCCAGCGCCGAACCAAGACGCTTGAGGATAACGGCCGCTTCATCAATCGGAATCGGTCCCTCCGCCAGCCGGTCAGACAGTGATCCGCCCGTCATCAGGCGCATCACCAAAAACGGCTGGCCGTTTTCCTCGCCAAAATCATACACGGGCACAATGGCCGGGTGTTCCAACGTGGCGATGGTCTTGGCCTCACGGGTAAAGCGAGCCCGAAACTCCTTTTCGTGCATAAATTCACGGGGCAGCATCTTGAGCGCCACCGTGCGCTCAAAGCGGGGATCGTATGCCTCGTACACGGTGGCCATGCCGCCCCGTCCGATTTCACCTTTTATTTCATAACGACCAATTTTTTCTGGAGTCATAATGTTTTACTTTGTAGTTGTTGGATTGTTAGAAGTGTGGACATAGCGTAGTGGGTTCATCTGAAAATTACAATAGCCTAATTTACAAAATTTGCCCAAAAAGCCAGTGAATCTGCCGTAAATTTTGGTCTAGCGACGGCCGTAAGCCTTTCGCGCCTCATGCCGGGCGCCTTCTTCCTGGGCAAACCGCCAATTTTTGTCCTTTAAGCTTTGCACAATGGCATCTCGCGCTTCTTCAGCCGAATCGGTAAGGATGAGCAAATCCAAATCTTCTGGCGAAATTTTGCCGCCGGCCAGCATATGGTTTTTCAGCCAATCAATCAGGCCACCCCAATAGCTGGTGTCGAACAACACCACCGGGAAGTTTTGCACCTTGCCCGTCTGGATGAGGGTAAGCGACTCAAACAGCTCGTCCATGGTGCCAAAACCGCCGGGGAAGATGACAAACGCCTGGGCATATTTCACCAGCATCACTTTGCGCGCAAAAAAGTAGCGGAAATCAATGGAAAGATCGACGTAGGGATTGAGATGCTGCTCAAAGGGCAGCTCAATGTTCAACCCAACCGACTGCACGCCGGCCTGTCTGGCCCCTTTGTTGCCCGCTTCCATAATGCCAGGCCCCCCACCGGTGATGATATTGAAGCCGGCTTCGCCTAAGGTTTGGGCCACGGTAACGGCCGTTTCATACTGCGCATCTCCCGGTTTGGCCCGCGCCGAGCCAAAAATGGTGACCGCCGGCCCTAACTCGGCCAGCACGTCAAACCCCTCCACAAATTCCCCCATAATGCGCATCACGCGCCAGGTATCGGTTTTGTAAAAAGGCTTATCCTCCAGCGCCGGACCGGCCAACAGCCGCTCATCTTCCGTGGGACGCCCGGTACGCGCTGCGCGATTAATATTTGGATTGTCAACTGTGTCGCGATCTTTGCTCATTGTTATTTCCTTTGCTTGCGTGAAACGTGAAACGCGATGCGTGAGAAATCAATCACGTTTCACGCATCACGCACCATGCTACAAACCAACGTCCTCCCGCTTCACCACCACCAACGTAATATCATCAAATTGGGGCGTATCCCCGGCATGGGTGCGGATCGCTTTGGTGATGCTGCGGGCAATCAGTTTGGCCGGGCGCTGCCGGTTCTTTAGCACCGCCTGCTCCAGACGGCCGATGCCAAATTCATCAAAATCTTCATTCATCGCTTCCGTCACGCCGTCGGTATACAGCAGGAGGGTGTCGCCTGGCGAAAATTTTATGGTGTGACTCTTCATCCTGACCTCGGGCACCACACCCAGGGCCATGCCGTGCGCCGATAGAAGCTGTGGCGAGCCATCCCGCCGCAGCAGCAGGGGCGGATTATGACCTGCATTGGCATAACAGATGCACTGCTTTTGCGGGTCCCAAATAGCGTAAAAGACGGTCACAAACAGGTCAGACTGGGTATCCTGGTTGATAATCTCGTTGGCGCGAACCAGCGCTTCGGCTGGATCGATCCGGTTGATGGCCACCGCCCGCAAAATGGTGCGGCAAAGGGCCATAAACAGCGCCGCCGGAATGCCCTTGTCGGCCACGTCGGCCACCACGATGCCCCAACTGCCATCGCGCAGCGGAATGAAGTCGTAGAAATCGCCGCTCACCTGACGGGCGGCCAGCCAATAGCTGGCTACAGAAATGCCGGGAATGTTCGGGTTGCCGGCCGGGATGAGGCTGGCCTGGATGCCTCGCGCCACGTCCAGCTCCCGCTCCAGCCGGTCGCGCTCGGCGGCTTCGTGGTAGAGGTGGTTATTGACAACGGCCGTTGCCGCTTGATGCGCCACCCCGGTGAGAATGTTGAGACGCCGCGTAGAAAGTGAATGGCCATTTTCCATTATCGAGCCAATCACCATCGCCCCGACCAGCTGACCGCGCGCATTCAGGGGGAAGGCAAATGCCTGCTCGGTGCCCAAAACCTTCTCTAACCAGCCCGGCAGCTGAATCACATAATACGTGCCGGTTGGCGACAAACCATCGGCCAGCCGAGGAGAAATCTGGTCAAATTCCTCCTGATCCAGGGCTAACGTTTCCAGCAGGCCGCGGCCCATCTCATTAATGCCGTAGCTGGGGCCGGGCCGAAACTGCTCCCGCTCTTTATCCCAAATGAGAATGATGCATGATTCAACGCCTACCAGCATCGGCACTAATCGGGCAATGGTATCTAAAATTTCGTTTAGGTCGATGAGGCTGTTGACGGCCGCAGCCACCTGGAAAAGCGCCGTATTGACCCACGCTTCCTCTTGCTGGGCATTGCGCAGCTGCCAATTCTCCAGGCCGCGCGCCAACTGTTTGCTGATGCTTTCCAACAAATCTTCACGGCGGCCCGGCGTCTGTAAAACGTCTGAGTGGTGCTCGGCTCGGGGCATCTCGCTTACAATCATCACGCCCATGTTGGTTTCATTGAGCGTGCAAACAGGCAGCAAAATGAGCGATTTGGGGGGCGATTGATCATCCGCCAGATATTGCAGCCAGTGGGGAATTTTTTTGGTAGCGATCCGTTCCTGGCCGACGTGAACTGCATCTAGAGCGGGCCAATCACCCAGTTTCAGGCGCTGCTGGCGGATAAGGAGTTGGCCTTCCGGTGTAAAGCCGGTGCTGTGACTGCCGCGATAAACGGCCGCTTCCTCATCCCATAACAAAACGGCGCAAAACGGCACCCCGGCCAGCATGATGGTGAGGCGATTGACGGCCGTTAACATCTCCTCCAAATCGGCGCTGCGGCTGATGGCCTCAGCCACTTGCAGTTGGGCGGTAGACAGCCACGCCTGCTCTCGCTGGCGGGCCAACTGGCGCAGCTTGTTGATAGAGATGGCAATCTCCGCCGCCAGCGCCTCCAGGGTCATCTTCTCTATGCGGGTGAAAACGCCCACTTTCGGACTCTGTACGTCCAAAACGCCCACCACCTCGCCATCAACGATGAGCGGCAGGGCCATTTCGGCGCGGGTGCTTTTTTCCAGCGGATTATCCTGGGAGACGAAGCGTTCATCTTCGGCGGTGTTGTTGCTGACAATGGTTTGCTGGGTGGCGACGGCCGTACCTATCAACCCATACCCCGGCGGGATGCGCCACGCCTGGGCAAAAATGTCGGCGTCGCTGCTGGCCTGGATAACCGCTTCTCCCGTTACCGGATCGATGCCAAAAATAGAAACCAGATGAAAGCCAAACGTCTCCTGCGTCAGCTTTACGACCTGGCCAAAAATCTCATCCTGATTTTGCACCTTGCTAATTTCCAGCCCGATCTGGCCCACCAGTTCCAAATGGGCCGAACGCTGCCGCTCCCTGGCAAACAGCAAAGCATGGGCCACGGCTGCCGCCGCCTGATTGGCCAGAATGGTCAGGCGGCGCATATCTTCTTCGGCGAAGCGGTTGGGTTCACCGCTTTGGGCGGCCACGATGCCAATCGTGCGATCACCACTGATCATGGGGATGAAGAGCGCCGAGCGCGGCGGTGAGCTGCTGATGTAGCGGGGCCGAGCCGGCAGACTGTCTAATTCACGCTGAAAATCGCGCACCAGCAGCGGGCTTTTGCTTTCGCGCACCCAACTAATGAGGCCGCCCTCTTCGCGAAGGTCGAAAGTTTGCGGCGTTTCCTGGCGCACGCCGCGAATTTTCCAGTAGAGAATATGGTAATCGCCCTCCTCAAACAGGCCCACCTGAAAGGTGTCGTTATCAATGATCTGCCCCGCTTCATTGGCGATGAGTTCAGCTAAAGCGTCTACATCCAGCTGAGCGGCTACCAGGGCGCGGCCCGCATCGCTGAGTGCCTCTAGTTCGGCCACGCGCTGCACAAGCAGTTGGCGCGATCTGTAGCGACGGAGCAAAATGTAGGCCAATAATGCCAGCGCTCCTATCAGCAGCGCAAATGAAATAGACGGCCACGAAAGACCGTCCATTGTTTGTCCGAATATTGCTGCCAAAGTGGACATCATACCCATTTAAATGGTGTTGAATTTAGCGCTGGGAGAGGCCGTTTTGGGCCGCCTGCCGGTTTGGATAGATTTGGAACAGTTGATCAAAGCCGACCATGCCGAAGATTTCCTGGAGACGGCCGTCTAACCCACATAAAACCAGGTTGCCATCCCGCTGCCGGGCTTTGCGCCAGCCGGTGACCAGCGTGCGCAACCCACCGCTGTTAATGTAGTTGGTCTGGCTCAGATCAACGACAAGTTTCGTCCGGCCCTCATCCAGCAACGTGGTGAGGTGTTGTTCCAGCTCGGGGTTGAGGGTTTGGTCTAAACGGCCGCTTACACCCACAATCCAAATATTATCGCCAACCGATTCTTCCCAAATATTCATACCGCTCATGTTTTTTTCTTCACCAAAACCAAAGTATTGCCCTCTTTCTTATCAAAATGGAACTCGACGTCATCCATCAGCTGCCGCATGAAGTGAATGCCCAGTCCGCCGACTTTCACATTGTCAATGTCAGGCGGGGATGTGGGATCGGGCGGTGTGGGCGGCAGGGCTGGCTCGGGCACGGCGTCTGGGTTAAAAGACCGGCCGTTATCGTGAAACGTTACGGTAAAAGATGAATCCTTCATCTGCCAGCTAATGTGAATCTCGCCTTTATCTTCCCCGCCATAAGCATGTTCAATTATATTGGTACATGCTTCATCACAGGCCAACTCAATGTGAAAAACGGCCGTCTCATCCAGCCCACATTCAGCAGCGCCATCTGCCACAAACTGGCAAATTTTTTGAATTTCTTCGTAACGTCCGGGAACGGTAAGGACGTGTTTAACACCCATTTGAGGAATAAAGAGGGGTAATCAGCAAGCAGCGGGCAGCGACACCTGCAAACTGCTCACTGAATACGGCCGCAAACCTAAAAGCTGCCTACGGCAGCAGTATTGTCTTCATACACCTTAAACAAGGAATCCAGCCCGGCCAGTGAGAGCACTTCAGCCACACGCTCGGATGGTGCCGCCAAACGCACATCGCCACTGCGCTTTTTGCAATCCTTCAAAGTAGAGACCAGCGTGCGCAGCCCGGCGCTGCTCATGTAAGAAACACCAGACAGGTTCAGCACCAAATTGTGACGGCCGTTTTCCGTCAGCTCTTTTAAACTTCCCTCAAATTCAGCGGCATTGCTGCTGTCAATACGCCCGCTTACGGTCACCAACTCAACCCGCTTCATCGATTCTACGCTTACATTTACTGCGGTATCACTCATGGAAAATTCCTCCTTCTATTGGTCGGTAAGCATTGCGGCAGATTATAACACGCAATTGACGATTGGCGATTGCCACCTTACCATTTGGAGCATGGCAGAGTTATGGCAGCAGTTAGAAGAACAGGCGCAAGCGCTGGGATTTAATATGGTGGGGGTGGTTACGGCCGTTCCCAGCCCCAATCTGCACGCTTACCTGCACTGGATCGACGCCGAGATGCACGGGCAGATGGGCTACCTGGCCCGCCCAGACCGGCTGGCGCGGCGGCAGGACCTCAACGTCATCCTGCCCGGCGTGCAAACGATCATTTGCGTCGGGCTGGAGTACAGCACCGTGCCGCTGCCGCCGGCCATCGCCAACGATCCCAGCCGGGGGCGCATCTCCAACTACGCCTGGGGTGTCGACTACCACGACGTAATGACGCCGCGCCTGGAAGAACTGGCTGCCTGGCTCAAAGCGCAGCAGCCGGAGAGCGGTGTAGAGACAAAAGTTTATGTGGATACCGGTGCTATTTTAGAGCGCGACCACGCCGCCGCCGCCGGACTGGGCTTCACCGGCAAAAACACAATGCTGATTGCCCCACAGCGCGGCTCGTTTTTCTTCCTCGGCGAAATTTTGACAACGCTGGAGATTAGGGATTGGAGACTGGAGACTAAACCAATCTCTGCCATGCCCTCTTGCGGCACCTGCCGCCGCTGCCTGGACGCCTGCCCCACCAATGCCTTTCCCCAGCCTTATGTGCTGGATGCCCGCCGCTGCATCTCCTACCTGACCATTGAGCTGAAAGGATGGATTCCGCGGGCGTTACGGCCGTTGATGGGCAACTGGGTCTACGGCTGCGACATCTGCCAGGTGGTGTGTCCGTTTAACCGCTTTGCCCGCAAAACGGAGGAAGTGGCTTTTTATCCAGGGGGAGATTGGAATGAAGCCGCCCCCCCCTTGCTCGATTTACTAACCCTGGACGAGGCCAACTTTGCCGAGCGCTTCGCCCACAGCCCTATCAAACGGATTAAACGGACGCGGCTGGTGCGCAATGCCTGTGTGGCGGCGGGGAATTGGGGGAGTGAAACGGCCGTTCCTGCCCTCATCAATTTACTCTCCGATCCAGAACCAATCGTACGCGGCCATGCGGTATGGGCCTTGTGGCAAATTGGTAGGAGTGAGGCCGAAGTGGCGCTGGCGGAATTGAGGAAGGTGGAGGAGGATACGGCCGTCCGGCAAGAGCTAGCCTTTGCTGCCGAATAATTGCGCAAGAAGTGGGTGGAGAAGCCTCGGCAAAGCGCTTATCATGGCACTAATGAAACCACGCTACCGTAGGTCAAGTTTGCAAACTTGACCAACTTTTGGAGGATCACACATGTTGGCAGAACCATCATTTGCAGAACTTTCGGCCGATTACGGCCGTATCGAAGCCGCCATTCACTATCTTGAAGAAAACTTCCAGGCCCAGCCCACGCTGGCGGAAATTGCCTCTCACGTGGGACTGAGTGAATATCATTTCCAGCGCCTTTTTAGCCGCTGGGCGGGCACCAGCCCCAAGCGCTTTTTGCAGTTTCTCACCATCCAGCACGCCAAAAAGCTGCTGGCAGAATCGCAGTCGATTTTGGACGCGACGTACGAGGCCGGGCTCTCCAGCCCCAGCCGCCTGCACGACCTGTTTGTCACCCATGAAGCGATCACCCCCGGCGAATTCAAGCAAAAAGGCGCGGGACTTACCATTCAATACGGCTTCCACGACTCACCCTTTGGCGAATGCCTCATTGGCCTGACCGAACGCGGCATTTGCGGCCTCCAATTTGTGGCCGGCGAGGATCGCCAGGCAGCGTTGGATGAGCTAAAAGCTGCATGGCCGCAAGCGGAATTTGTAGAAGACGCGGAAGCCACACGGCCGTATGTCGATCCCATTTTTAACTTAAGCGATGCAGAAGAACGGCCGTCTCTCCCCCTCTACCTCAAAGGCACCAACTTCCAGATTCAGGTGTGGCAGGCGCTGCTGAAAATTCCGGCGGGAACGGCCGTTTCCTATGGCAGCGTGGCCCAGATGATCGGTAATCCCAAAGCGTCCCGCGCCGTGGGCAGCGCCGTCAGTCACAATCCCATCGGCTACCTCATCCCCTGCCACCGGGTCATCCGCCAGGCGGGCAACCTGGGCGACTACCGCTGGGGCAGCAGCCGCAAGAAGGCGATTTTGGGCTGGGAAGCGGCTCGTTATCAGTAATCGGTAATCGGTAATCGGTAGTCGGTAAACCGTTCACTGATTACCGTTTACCGATTACCGAATACCAGTTTTTTTCGGCGGGAGTGAGGTATAATCCCCGCCATGCGTATTTTGATCACCGGCGGGGGTGGGCATCTGGCCACTGCCCTGCAAACCGAACTCAACCAGCACGAGCTGTTTGCCTTTCCTCGGGCCGAACTAGACATAACGGACAAGGAAGCGGTGTTTTCGGCCGTTTCCACCACCTCCCCCGACCTCATCATCCACACCGCAGCCTACACCAACGTCGACGGCTGCGCCAAAGACCCCGAATACGCTTACAAAGTCAACGGCCTCGGCACACAAAACGTGGCGCTAGCCTGCCAGCAGTTCGGTACCGCACTGGTCCACATTAGCAGCAACGAGGTGTTTGCCGGGGATAATCCCGCCGGGTATGAAGAGTGGATGCCACGAAATCCGGTGAACGCGTACGGCCGTTCCAAAGCCGCCGCCGAATCCCACGTGCAAAACCTGCTGACGCGCTACTACATTGTGCGGGCCGCCTGGCTGTACGCGCCGCAAGGACGAAACTTCATCCACGCCATCCTGGAACGCGCCCGGCAAACCGGCCAACTGCGCGTGGTCAGCGACGAGGTGGGCAATCCAACTTACACCCAGGACGTAGCCAAAGCCATAAGACAACTCATTGAAACCGAGCAGTACGGTATTTATCACTTTGTCAACTGTGGCAGCTGCTCTCGCTGGGAATTTGCCAACGAAATTTTGCGGCTGGCCGGGCTGACCAACGTCACAAACACCCCCATTTTAGGCAAAGAATTTAAACGGCCGTCCACCCCACCACCTTACTGTGCGTTACACAACATCGCGGGAAAAGCAATTGGCATTGAATTACGGCCGTGGCAAGAAGCATTGGCTGACTATTTTAGCGAGCACGTTAAATAGGACGCAGATTTCCCTGATTCCCCTGATCTTTTTTATCAGGGAAATCAGCGTCCCATCAAAATTCATCTGGAGCGATTTTGAAATGAACAATACTCCCCAACCACCTATCGCCGCTGTCAAACCCAAAGAATTGATTGTGCACGGGCATACCCGCATCGACAACTATTACTGGCTGCGCGAGCGGGACAATCCCGAAGTGATTGCTTACCTGGAAGCGGAAAACGCCTACACCGAAAAGATGATGGCCCACACCAAACCGCTGCAAGAAGAAC
>CALBTC010000090.1 GCA_937967805.1 uncultured Anaerolineaceae bacterium | reverse complement strand
TTGGCTTTGCATCCTTTCCTCTCTCGCGGCTGCGATTAGACAAAAATCACACTTCTTCTGTGTGAATTCATCCCACTTTTGGGCTATGATTAACCGCACGGCAATCTTAGCATACACCTTTGCCGCCGCCACCTATCTTTAAGGACAGGTTTTGCCGTGATAAACATTAATGGAAAATGAGTGAGATTACCTCTCCTTCCTTTTTGACCAATGAATGAAAGAAGCGCTGTGAGATATCTACCTTTTCATGATACGCCATGAATATCGCTGAACAAATCGGAACACTCTGGGCAGCACATCAGGAGAAGATCGGCCTGGTCTGGTATCTCTTGCCCCCTTCCAGTGAAGCCAAAACGGCAGCCTCCGACCTTCAAGAACAGATCACCAGCTATCTGCTTATGACACCGTTTGCCCCCGAAGCCGGGCGGCTTGTGGGCGAACAACTGGCGCAGTTTGAACTCTCGCTGGCTAAACTGGGCTATTTGCAGCGCCTGCTGACAGAACAGCTTTTGCTGGATTTAGACCAAACGCAAACGGCCTGGCTGGCGCCGCGACTCGCCACCTTTTGGGCGGAAATGACTGTCGGCTACAGCCGAAAGCTGCATAAAATGTACAAGCCTGAAGAAGGAACCTTTTCCGAAAGGCTGTTGGCTGACTTAAACCAAGAAGGGGAAAGCGAAAAACATTTTGCCGCCCTGTTTAATGACACCTACAGCCCGGTCGTATTGCACGAAAACGGCCGTATCCTGGCCGTCAACAAAGCGGTTACGCAATTGTTTGGCTATGCAGCCGATGAGTTGGTGGGGCAGCAGATTCAGAAACTGGTGCACGCCATGGCGCCGGCGTCTGAGCAAGCCAATATTTTGAAGCATGTCCCTGTGAGCTACCATCATTCTTACCAAACCAAATGCTTCCACAAGACCGGGGCAGAAATCGATATCGAAGTCACCGCCAGCCCCATCATCTACGACGGCCGTAAGGTGCGCATGATTGTTTTGCGTCCGCTGGGTACGGCCGTTAAGCCCTCACTAGACGCGGAAGAAGTCAATCTCTCTCCCCGACAACAGCAAGTTTTACACCATCTGGCCCTAGGCCATTCCGACAAGGAAATTGCCGCTACCGTGCAAATCAGCCTCTCCACGGTAAAGCATCACAAGCAAGCGCTGTTTACCAAGCTTAAGGTCACCAGCCGCGCCGAGGCAGTCATTTGGGCCTGGCAAAAATCAACCCTGTTCGCCTCGCTGTCAACCGAATAAGGTTTCTCCCTTCGCTCAACTTTTCCCTTCATTCTCACCTAGTTAGCCAACTGCAAACCGTGTATCATTGGGCCGATTCAACCTGCTGTGTCCCACTCCAAAAACGCCGTAAGACGTCCGTGGCACAGCCCACATCCCATTGGAGGAAAAGATGAAATTAGCAGCCCGCATTGGACTCATTTTACTTGGCATTCTCGCCTTGCTGATTGTCGTTTTGGCCGTGCTTGGTGTGGTGAACGTGAGACGGCCGTTCCCCGACACCGACGCCACCCTCACCCTGCCCGGCCTGGAAGACGAGGTCCACGTCTACCGCGATGAAAACGGCATTCCCCACATCTACGCCCAAAACGAACACGATCTCTTCCTGGCCCAGGGCTACGTGCACGCCCAGGATCGCTTCTGGCAGATGGAGTTTTGGCGGCATGTGAGCCTCGGCCGTATCTCTGAGATTGCCGGTGAAGCAACGGTCAGCAGCGATACGTTTATTCGCACTATGGGCTGGAACCGCATCGCCGCCGACTCCCTGGCCTACTACGAAAATGAAGCGCCGGAAATGATGGCCATCATGGAAGCATACGCCGAGGGCGTCAATGCCTACATCACGGAACAGGGCGACAATCTCTCCCTCAACTACACCATTCTCGGGCTGGTCAACGACAAGTGGGAGATCGAGCCGTGGGAGCCGCTGCACACCATCGCCTGGGCCGTGGTCATGGCCGACGACCTCAGCGGCAACTGGAGCCAGGAAATTGAACGGGCCAATCTCATTGACGAGCTGGGCGAAGGCACAACCGCCAATTTGCTCCCCTTTTACCCCTATGACAGCCGCCCCGTCATTGCCCCAACGGAAGCGTTAGATATCGAATTTACCGACAAAGAAACTGAAGCTTTGCGCCAGCAATTACAACAGGTCGATTGGGCCAATGTGAATACAAACATCGTTGGCAGCTACCCGGCCGATGGGTTCCTGGGCGGTGGCGATTACGTCGGCAGCAACAATTGGGTCATCAGCGGTGAACATACCGACACTGGAATGCCACTCTTGGCCAACGATCCCCATCTGGGCATTCAGATGCCCGCTATCTGGTACCAGGTTGGCCTGCACGCCCCCGGCTTCAACGTCGCCGGCTTCAGCTTTGCCGGCGTGCCCGGCATCGTCATCGGCCATAACGACCACATCGCCTGGGGCGTCACCAACGTCGGCCCAGACGTGCAGGACCTCTTTATCGAAAAGATCAATCCCAACAACCCCAACCAGGCGGAATTTATGGGTGAATGGGAAGATATGGAAATCATCGAAGAGGTGATCAAAGTCAACGGCGGTGAAGACGTTGTCATTGAAGTCAAAATCACCCGGCACGGTCCCATCATCTCCGATTTGCGCGATGACACCAGCGACGTGCTGGCCATGCGCTGGACCGCCCACGAGCCGATGCGCACCCTGGAATCGATCATGGGCTTAAACAAAGCGGAAAATTACGAAGATTTCCGCGAGGCGCTGCGCTATTGGGACGTACCCTCGCAAAACGTGGTGTATGCCGACGTGGAAGGCAACATCGCTTACCAGACGCCGGGCCTTATTCCCATTCGGGCCAACGGCAACGGGCTGGTACCCGTGCCCGGCTGGACCGGCGAATATGAGTGGGAAGGCTGGGTGCCCTATGAAGAGCTGCCCGCCATCCTCAACCCTGAATGGGGCTATATCGTCACCGCCAATCACGCCGTTGTCGATCAGGAGTATCCTTATTTGCTCACCCTCTACTGGGCCGATGGCGACCGCGGCCAGCGCATTGTGGACATGATTGAGGCGGAGCTGGAAGGCGACGGTGAACTGTCGCAAGCAGATTTGGCCCGTATCCAGTTCGACAGCCGCTCCTTGATGGCCGACAGCTACGTGCCGCTGCTCGATGGCCTTTCCAGCGACGACGACAAAGTGCAGGCGGCACTGGAGCGGCTGCGCGGTTGGGACCGGCAGGCGCGGCGCGACAGCGTGCCCGCTGCCCTGTTCGAGATTTTCTACATGCACCTGGTTCAGGCCACCTTGACCGATGACGTGGGTGAAGACAATGTGCGCTCGTTTAACGGCCGTATCCTCTTTCACCAACTGGCCGACAATCCAGAAGCCACCTGGTGGGACGACGAATCCACCGGCGCCGAAGAGACGCAGGCGGATATTTTGCTGGCGGCGCTGGAAGACACCGTGGCCTGGTTTGAGGAAAATGTGGGCGACGACATGAACGAATGGACCTGGGGCAGCATTCACACCGCCACGTTTGTGAGCAACCCGCTGGGCGAAAGCGGCATCGGCCCGGTGGAGTCGCTGGTCAATCGCGGGCCGTTTCCGGCCGACGGGGGCAGCAGCATTGTCAACGCCAACGGCTGGAGCTGGAGCAATCCGGCGGCCGTCACCGGCCATCCCTCCATGCGCATGCTCATCGACATGAGCGACTTTGACGCCAGCGAGTGGATCATCCCCACCGGACAATCCGGCCACCCCTACCACCCCAATTACGACGATCAGATTGAACTGTGGCTCAACGGCGAGTATTTGCCCATGGTGTGGAGTGAGGAAGTAGTGAGGGAAACGGCCGTCAATCACCTCATCCTCCAACCAAGCGACTAAATGTAGCCGCGGATTCTTTCCGCGCAATGATGAACCGCGGAAAGAATCCGCGGCTACGAGACAATACGTGATGAAACGTTGGCAAAAAGTTGTACTCAGCATTGTGATTGTTCTGGCTTTGGCGGCCGCTTACATCTTCTGGCCGCAGGGAGTTTGGCCCTTTGTGGTGAATTTGGATGAGCTGGAAGCCGTCAACGAAAATTACGACGTCGTGATCCGGCGGGACAGCTTTGGCGTGCCCCACATCTTTGGCCAGACCGATGCCGACGCCGCCTACGGGCTCGGTTACGCCCACGCTGAAGATGACTTCCAAACTATCCAGCAGGCGTTTGTGGCGGCGCGGGGCAAGCTGGGCGTGGCCTACGGCATCGACGCCGCACCCAACGATTACATGGTGCAGCTGCTGCGCATCTGGGAGGTAGTGGAGGAAAAGTATGACACCATTCCGCCAGACGTACAGGCGATCATGCAAGGGTATGCCGATGGTCTGAATTATTACGCCGCCCTCCATGAAGATGAGGTGCTGCTCCCAGCGCTTTTCCCATTGTCCGGGCGCGACGTGGCGGCTGGCTTTATTCATCGCGTGCCGCTCTTTTTTGGGCTGGATGGGGCGCTGGGTGAGCTTTTTGCCGAGACGCGGCAGGGAACCGTCTCTGCAAAAGAAGTCGGATTGCAAACGGCCGTTTCCCATCTGCCCCAAACCGTAAAATATGGCTCTAATGTCATCGCCGTCGGCCCAAGCCGCAGCGCCAACGGCGAGACGTTTCTGGCCGTGAATTCGCACCAGCCGTGGGAAGGGCCGGTAGCCTGGTACGAAGCCCACATGCACAGCGAAGAAGGCTGGAACATGGTTGGTGGCCTGCTCCCCGGCTCGCCGACGATCACCCACGGGCACAACGAGCATCTAGGTTGGGCCTTTACCGTGAACAGCCCGGACCTGATCGACATCTACGTGCTGGAGATGAATCCCGACAATCCGGACCAATATTTGTTTGACGGCAAATGGCGTGATTTGGAGGTGGGCGAAGCGCCGATTATGGTGACGCTGTTCGGCCGTTTTCGTTGGACGGTAAAACAAGAAGTGCTGTGGTCGGTGTATGGTCCCACGGTGCGGCAGGATCATGGTGTGTATGCCCTGCGCTATGCCGGGATGGGTGAGATTGGCCATGTGGAACAGTTCGTGCGGCTGAACAATGCCACCAACCTGGCCGAATGGAAAGCGGCGATGCGCGAGGGACCGCTGCCGATGTTTAATGTGGGATACGCCGACAAGGAGGGAAATCTTTTTTATGTGTACAACGGCCGTATCCCCATCCGCACCGAAGGATATAACTGGGAACAATATTTACCCGGCAACACATCAGACACTTTGTGGACCGAGTACCTGCCGTTTGACGCGCTGCCCCAGGTGAGCAATCCACCCTCCGGCTTTATCCAGAACGCCAACAGCAGCCCATACCGCACTACGCTGGGCGAGGGCAACCCGGATGAGGCTGACTTTTCCCCCACTTTGGGGATCAACGACACAATGTCCAACCGCTCGCTGCGGGCGCTGGAGCTGTTTGGCGGCGATGAATCAATCACCGAAGAGGAGTTTGCTGCCTACAAGTACGACATGACTTACCATCCAGAAGCAGATATTGTGCGAATGGTAAACATGATTTTGGCCGAACCGCCGCCCGACGATGCCGACGAGCGGGTCGCTTACGACCTGCTGGCCAATTGGAACTGGCAGTCTTCGCCGGACAGCACCGGGGCCACTGTCGCCGTCCTGACACTGTACTATGTTTTGGAGGCAGAAGACACCCATATTTCAGTATCTAATATGACGGGCGGGGCGTTTACGGCCGTTTCCATCCAAAACGGCTTTTCCCAGGCGGTGGATCATCTATTGGAGCATTTTGGCACGGTTGAAGTGCCCTGGCAGGAGGTGAACCGGCTGGTGCGCGGCGAAGTCGATTTAGGGTTGGGCGGCTCACCCGATGTGCTGCACGCTGTTTATGGGGAGATGGGCGAAGACGGCCGTTTCCGTGGCATCGCCGGCGATTCTTACATTTTAATGGTTACCTGGCAGCCAGACGGCTCGGTCCATTCGCAAAGCATCCACCAATATGGCAGCGCCACGCTGGATGAAACCTCACCCCACTTCGCCGATCAGGCCCCCATTTTTGTGGCACGGGAATTAACGCCGCTTTGGTTCACAGAAGCAAAAATTTTGGCCAATTTGGAGGAAGAATACGAGCCGGGGATGGAGAAAGATTAACCCAAATTGCCGGTGATCACCAGCAAGCCAATAGTGCCCATGATAATGTTCAAGAGCACCAGGAGGGCCAGCGTCAGCCGCTGTCCTGGGGTAAAATCGCGCCAGGCGAAACCGCCGGAGCCACCGCTGCTTTCTTCACTAAAAAAAGCATCATCGCTGTCTAAATCGTCGTCTAACGATTCGCCACGGGCGGTTTTGCGGCGCAGTTGGTCAAATTCATCTTCAATATCATCAACGGCCGGCAAATCATCTGCCAGCGGCGCGCCTTCCTCATCACTGAATAAATCCTCCCGAAACGCAGAAAAATCATCATCAACATTGCTGTCAAAATCGTCGTCATAATTGTCACGAAAGTCAGTCATGGGTTGTACCTCTCATCGGTTTGTGCCGAAAACTGCCTGGCGATTGATCTTAACTTCGGCAAGGTAAGTACCGGTTATGGTAAACCGAAGATGTGCTCTATTGTAGCGGAAAAACAGTGAAAAACGAACTATTAACTTGACCATAATCAATTCTCACGTAGGGTGACGTCGGCCGCGGTGACAGTGTGCAGCCGGCCCATTTCATCGCGCACCAACAAGTGTCCGGCGGCATCGGTGGCTTCGGCAATACCGGTGAAGGTGTCGCTGGTTTGGTGGTGAGTGATGCGCACGGGCTGCCCCAGGGTGATAAGCTTGTTTTGCCACAGCGGTTGTGGGGAACGGCCGTTCCCCACCCCATCATATAATTCCTCCACCCGCTGCAGAAAAGCGTATAGCAGCGGCAGGCGCGGCACGGCTTGCCCCGTGGCCGCCAGCAGGCTTGTTGGCGGCGTAATGCCTTCCGGCAGTTGGTCGGCCGGAATATTGACGTTGATGCCGATGCCCACGATGGCCCATTGCAGACGGCCGTCTACGCCAAACGATCCCTCCTGCAAAATGTCGCTCACCTTGTGCCAGCGGTTATCCTGTCGCACCATCACATCGTTGGGCCATTTGAGGCCAGCTTCCAGGTTTGTGTGGGCGGCAATCGCTTCGCAGGCGGCCAGGCTCACCAACATCGTCAGCCAGTTGGCCTGGGCGGGCGGCCAGTGGGGACGAAACAGCATGGAGAGCAGCAGCGAACTGCCGGGGGGCGCTTCCCAACGGCGGGCCAGACGCCCCCGCCCTTTTCGTTGATATTCGGTGAGCAGCACAAAGCCGGCAGGTGGCCATTCATCGCTGCCCTGCTGCACCATTTCTTTGAGCAAATCATTGGTGGAATCCACTTCCATCAGCACCCGGCAGTGCTTGCCCAACCAGCGCGTGGTGAGTAAATGAGACACGGCCGTTTCCGACAAAATATCTTTCATTGCATCCCTCTGTAACTCGATTAGTTTCTCTTAAAATTTCCGTTTGACAGGAGATCATCTCCGCCTATAATTGAGCCATAACTTTATGTTTGTAAAAGCGGAAAATTAAATAAGTCAGCCTGATTCAAACGCTTTTACTTAAGTAATCGGCCCAAACGCCTTTTGTAAAAACCTTTGTCGATTACAAATCATACCACTTTCTTCCGCGTGTAATTTATATGACAAGCGAGTAATGGAAATGACAGCAGACTCTTCCCCCGACATGTCCCCGCAGCAGCAATCTGATGATGCCTATTGGGCTGCCCTATTTGAACAAGAGGAGGCATTGCTTCCCACCGATAACAAACCGGACGTGCCCTTAAGCAGCAGGTGGGCGCCATTAAACCGGCGGATCGACGGCCGTTTTCGCTGGTCAGACGGTGAGCGTGAAGAAGAAACCGATCCGTGGCAAAGAGCCCAGGCGATCATGGATGCCGACGACACGCTAACACTGTCCGTCACCGGCTACAACAAAGGGGGATTGCTGGTTCAGTGGCAAGGATTGCAAGGCTTTGTGCCCGCCTCACAGCTCATCGACTTTCCCCAATTTCATCTGGAAAGCGAGCGGCTAAATGCGCTGCGTCAATGGCAAACCGAAAAGCTCACCCTCAAAATTATTGAACTGAATCGAGAGTTGAACCGGCTGATTTTTTCAGAACGGGCAACATTGGTGGAAGCAGACGAGCGCGAGAAGCTCTTTTACGAGATTAAACCGGGCCAGGTTCACGAAGGCAAGGTAACTAATCTAACTAACTTTGGTGCCTTTGTTGATCTGGGTGGTGTGGAAGGCCTTATTCACATTTCGGAGCTCTCCTGGAGCCGTGTCATTCACCCCAGCGATATTTTGGAACCGGACCAGGAAGTGCGCGTTAAGGTATTGAATGTTGATTCAGAAAACGGCCGTGTCGCCCTCAGCCTTAAACGCATGCGCGAAAACCCGTGGCTCACCGTCGATGAACGGTTCAAGCCGGGGCAGTTGGTCGAAGGCGTTATCAGCAACGTGGTTAGCTTTGGCGCTTTTGTCATGATCGAAGAAGAACTGGAAGGGCTCATCCACATCTCTCAACTGGCCGAAGGCGTTTTCCTCCATCCGCGCAACGTCGTGCAAAAAGGGCAAATTGTCGTCGCCCGCGTGCTCAAAGTGGATGGAGCCAACAAGCGGCTGGCCCTCACTCTTCGCAGCGTCACCGCCGACGACGTTGAATAGATCAACTAATGTCAGACCCTAAGGGTTTTGTGTCATTAGTCGATCAGCCTTTCCAGAATAAAACCCTTAGGGTTTATTGGGGCAAACCGTACTGGTATGGCACGAACAAAATC
>CALBTC010000089.1 GCA_937967805.1 uncultured Anaerolineaceae bacterium | reverse complement strand
GACCGATGCGGTGATCGGTGACGCGCCCCTGGGGATAGTTGTAGGTGCGGATTTTCTCACTGCGGTCGCCGGTGCCAACTTGTGATTTGCGGTCGGCGGCAACGGCCGTTTGCTGCTTTTCTTCCTCAATTTCCTGCAGCCGGGCCTGGATGATGGCAATGCCCAACTGCTTGTTTTGCGTCAGGCTGCGTTCCGACTGAATCTTGACGGCGATGCCGGTGGGGATGTGAACGATGCGTGCGGCCGTGGCGTTTTTCTGCATGTGCTGGCCGCCAGGACCAGAGGAAAATGTGGCCGTAATCTCCAAATCTTTGGGATCAATTGTAATATCTACCTCATCAATTTCCGGCATGACGGCGACGGTGGCGGTGCTGGTATGAATGCGCCCCTGTGATTCTGTTTGCGGTACGCGCTGCACGCGGTGGACGCCGCTTTCGTACTTGAAGCGAGAGTAAGCCCCCTTTCCCTTCACCGAAAAGATGACTTCTTTGTAGCCGCCAACGCCAGTGGCATTTTCTTCCAAAATGGTGGGCTTCCAGTTGCGGCTTTCGGCATAGCGCATGTACATGCGCAGCAAATCGGCGGCAAAAATGCCGGCCTCATCGCCGCCCGCCCCGGCGCGAATCTCCACAAAGACGTTACGTTCATCGCGCGGGTCTTTGGGGACCAGCAGGCGGCGCATTTCGTTGTCTAGCGACTCCAGCCGGGCTTCCAACTTTTCAATCTCGGCTTCGGCCAGGGCCGCCATTTCTTCATCTTCCAGCTCGGCCAGTTCGCGGGCATCGGCCAGCTCTTGCTGCACGCGTTCATGCTCGCGATACGCTTCTACCAGCGGCTGCAAGTCGGAGCGTTCCTGAGCCAGATCGGTGAGCTTCACGTGATCGGCCAGGACAGCCGGGTCGGTCATTTGTCTTTCAATTTCGTCGTAGCGGGTGACGACTTGTTTAATCTTATCTAGCATATTTATAGGAAACTGGAGACTAGAGATTGGAGATTGGGCAATCTCCAATCTCTAATCTGCAATCTCTTTCTTACTCTGAAAATTTTTGTTTCTTGCGGGGTTATTATAACTTATTCTTTGAGGTACGTCGCAAACCAGCGGATCATGTGGTTGAGCCGTTCGATGCGGCGGTCGGTGCGGCCGGCGCGGGAGAGACCGTGTGATTCCTCGGGGAAGAGGATCATTTCGGAGTCTACGCCCAGCTTCTTGAGGGCGACAAAGACCTGCTCGCCCTGTTCCTTGTCGCAGCGGAAGTCGCGCTCGCTGTGGATGAGCAGGGTGGGCGTTTTGGCGTTGCCGATGGTGGCCATGGGGGATTGTCGCCAATAATTTTCCAGATCGTCCCAAGGCGGCTGCTCGGTACCAAACAGGTATTCGGCGCCAATATTCATGTCGCTGGAGCCGTAGAAGCTGATGAAGTTGCTGACGACGCGCTGGGCAACGGCCGCTTTAAAGCGGTCCGTTTTGCCAATGATAAGTGATGTCATGTAACCGCCGTAGCTGCCGCCGGTTACGCCCATGCGCTCCGTGTCGATGTAGGGCAGCTTTTCGACGTAGTCGGCCCAGGCCATCACGTCATCATAATCGACGGTGCCCCACCGGTTGTAGATGGCGCCGGCAAAATCTTCGCCGTATCCCTGGCTGCCGCGTGGATTGCTCCAGTAGACAACGTAGCCTTGCGCTGCCAGTAAGTTGATCTCATGGAAGTAGGCACGGCCGTACTGCGTTTGCGGTCCGCCATGAATTTCCAAAATGGAGGGATATTTCTTGTTTGGATCAAAACCGGGCGGCGTCATGATCCAGCCGTGCAGGTCGGTGCCGTCTTTGCCTTTGAACCACACTTCTTCAATTTTGCCGCTTTCAATTTCGGCCAGCCAGTCAGTGTTAAACTGTGTAAGTGTCTTTGTTTCGCCATCGGCCAGGTTGCGTACGCGTACCTGGGCCGGACCGCTGAAATCGCCCCAGAGGTAGGCGATGGTTTGCTGGGTGTCATCCAGGGAGAAGCTGGCGACCAACCCGGCATCGTCGATGAGGCGTTTGTAGCCGGGCGCTTCCGGATCGGTGCTGAAGGCGAGCAAGGGCTGGTTGGCTTTTTCGGTGGCCAGAATGTAGAGGGATCTGCCGTCCTTCGACCAGGTTGGTGGCGGCTGCGGCGTGCCGCTGCCCACGTCCGTGAGGGTAGCGGTGGAGAGGTGTAGATCAAATTTGTCTGTGAGGTTGCGCGCTTCGCCGCCGCCGGCGGGCACCAGGTAGATGCAGTCGTTTTGGTACCAATGCCCTTTTTGCTTGCGGCCCATGTAGGCAATCCATTCTCCATCGGGCGAGATACTATGGTTAAATTTGCGCCCTTCATGGGAGGGAATGAGCGCCATGTCGCCGCCCTCGGCGGGAATACGATAAAGCTCGGTCTGGTCCCAGTTGATATCTGGCTGGGGATCCCGGTTGGAGATGAAGATGAGGGAACGGCCGTCCGGCGTCCACTGTGGCTGGAGTTCATTAAACTTATCACCTTCGGTGAGCTGGGTGGCTTCGCCGCTATCGGCATCGATGGTCCAGATGTGCCACTTTTCATCGGGCAGATAGCCGCTGCCGTCGGCTTTGTAATCGAGCGTGGTGAAATGGCGGCTGACAACCCCCAGCTTCTTCTTTTGCTCATCTTTTTCGCGCTCGATGGCGGCCTGGTCTTTTTTGCGGAATTGGGTGGCAAAGGACCGGCCGTCTGGCGACCAGGTAAAGTTGGCAAAGCTGCCTTCCATATCGGTAACCGGGCGGGCTTCACCGCCATTTAGCGGGATGATGTAGATTTGGGATTGTTTTTCGTCTTTGCGGTTGGAGAGGAAGGCAATGGAACGGCCGTCTGGCGACCAGCGCGGTTGGGTGTCGGACTGATCGCCGTAAGTGAACTGGCGCGGCGCGCTGCTGCCATCGCTGGGAACCAGCCACAAATTGGTAAACTTTTTCTCCGTTTTGCGCTCCACGCGGGTGACGCCAAAAATAATGTTGGCGCCATCCGGGGAGAGCTGAGGATCGGAAACAAGCTCTATTTTGTATAAATCTTCGGCGGTGATTAGCCGTTTGTCTGACTTTAGCATGGTAAACTCCCTTGAAAATAGCCTCACGCAAAGTCGCAAAGATCGTTTTGCGTACTCGGCGGTTTGGCGTGAAATTTTCATTCATGGTGGCCGGTAGTCGCCGGTGCAGTCTCCTCTAAAAAAATCCACAGAGTACACAGATTTCGCAGATTGGCGTTTGCAGGCTTCAGAAGTTGTGTGATCTACAGTTTTTATTAGAGCGATTGTTTTTAAGGATGAGGAATAATAGCGTGGCAACGGTGGCACTGCTAGTCCAAAATAAAGGTCAACTTTCGGCTGGATCGTAAGCAGGCAGGGTGAAGCTAAAGGTGCTGCCTTCTCCTGGCTGGCTTTCTACGGCAATCTCGCCGCCCAGTTTTTCCATGATGCGGCACACAATGGAAAGCCCCAGGCCGTGACCGGTTACGCGCACTTCGTTAAGCTGGGTAAAGGGGGTGAAGAGCATCTGCTGTTTTTCTGGCGAGATGCCCTGGCCGTTGTCGCGAATCCAGAACTGGATACGGCCGTCACTCAATACCGTACTGCCCAGTTCAATCGCAGGCGGGCTGCCGCCATATTTTAGCGCATTGCTGATGTAGTTTTCCCATACTTCTTCAATCCAAGGCCCGTAGCCACGGGCTACGGGCCACTGCTCTGGCAAAAGAATTTGCGCTTTGTACTCCTGAATCAAGAAGCGTAGACGATCAAGGGCATTTTGCACAATCTCTGCCATAGCCAGCGGATGGGTTTCCACGTCACGCTTACGCACGCTGGAAAGCATCAACAGCTCCTGGATGATGTTGCTCATGCGGCGGGCGTTTAGCACCAGCAGCTCAAGCGCGCGGTCGCGTTCCTCTTCCGTGATCTCATTCCATTGCGTTTGCAACAAATCAGCAAATCCCACCACCAGGGCCAGGGGATTTTGCAGATCGTGGGCCACGGTGTGGTCAAAAGCCTCCAGTTCGGCATTGTGAATGGTTAAGTCGTTCATGTTTTGCTGCAAGGTTTCAATGAGCTGGGCGTTGTCGATGGCGATGGCAGCGGAGGCGGCCAGCATCTCGGCATAGGCCAAATCTTTTTGGGTGAAACGGCCGTCTCGCTTGTTCACCACTTCCAAAACGCCCAGGGTACGGCTGCGGATGTGGATGGGAACCGCCAGGAGTGAGGTGGTCAGGAAGCCGCTGCTTTTGTCGACGTGGGGGTAGAAACGGCCGTCATTGGCCGGATCAGCCACAATGGTGCCTTCATTGGATTGAGCTACCCAGCCGACAATTCCTTTTCCAGACGCTACTTTAAGCCCAATGAGCCGCTCATCCTTGCCCGGATGAAAAGCCGCCTGGCAAACCAACTGTTCTTCATCTGCATCGGCCCACAGCCAGACAGAACTGCCCGCAGCACTAATGATTTGCACCGTAACCTGTAGCAACCGCTCCAAAACTTCTGCTGAATTTAGGGTTGCCGTTAAAATGCGGCTGGCGCGATTTAGCAGCAGAAGTTCCTGGTTATGACGCGCCAGTACGGCCAAATCCTGGCTGCCACCATTTTCAGTTAGCGGGGTTTGGGGGGCAATGGTTAAAAGCAGCTTGCCTGGCACGCCTGGAAATGCCTCAATTTGCAGATCAAACAACTTTTCAGAAGCCGCATCCTGAAGAAAGCGTGCATAGCGGTAGACAAAAGCATCACCCGGAGTTTGGACGCTTTTAGCTATGCTCTGCCGGCTGGAGGCGAGTTGGGGAAACAGGCTAAACAGGTCAAGTTTGGCAACTGTGTCCGGGTCAAGGCAAGACCATTGATACAGTTCTGGTGGGCAGCTGAGGATATTGAAAGCTGCGTCCAGGGTGACATGGACAACAATGCGTTTATTTTGGGCAGTACCTGCATGCGTAATTTCTTGATACACGATTTGACCTCTGCACTTCTTGAGCAGCCCAAACGCCGGTGTTTGGCTAACCCACCTTCATGTTAACAGTTTTTTTGGATTTGGTGAGAGGAAAGTTGGGTTATAAGGTGGTTATTTAGAACCATTGCCCCAATCTAGGTCCCACACGCGAATTATTTTGTCTTTTTCACCCAGGGTGGCAATGGTTGGTTGGGCAGGGTGAAAGGCAAGGCCCGAGAAAGCAAATTTAGAATGAGGTTCTTCAAGGTTGGCCACAACTTCCCAGGTGTCGGTGCGCCAGAAGCGAACGGTGTTGTCGGCAGATTTTGTGGCCAGCAAGTGGCCGTTGGCGGAAAAGGAGACGGCCGTTACCCGCTTCTTGTGAATCGTGCAACTGGCCACGAGCGTACCGCCTTCTAGCTGCCATAGATGTACATCGCTGTCATGCGAGGCCGAAGCCAGCAGCTTTCCATCGGGCGAGATCGCCAGGTCTAAAACTTCCCCACGATGCCGGCTGAGCGTTTGTTTTGTTTGCCCGGTGGCCAGATGCCAAAGCTTTACGTGGGCGTCGGCAGCGCCAGACACAATGGTCTCTCCATCTGGCGTGACGGCTAAACAGCCAATGCGCCCTTTGTGGCCGGTGAGCACTTTTTCTTCGGTATCGGTTTCCAGGTTCCAGAGGCGAATGGTCTCATCATAAGCACCGGAGAGTGCGTAACGGCCGTCTGGCGTGGCGGCCACGGCGTAAATGTAATCGGCATGGCCGCGCAAAGTGCGTGAGCGATTCTGGCCAGACATGTCCCAAACTTTCAGCCCGTTTTTAGAGGCAGAGAGAGCAAAGCGGCCGTCGGCCGTAATGACCACGGTGAAGACCGAGCCGCTGTAGCCGTAAAGTTGGCGCAGCTCACAGCCGGCCTCTGTATCCCAAATACGGACGGATTGATCGTAAGATGCCGAAGCCAGTTTAGTGCCATCAGGGGCCCAGGCCAGGCGCGTAATCGCGCGATTGTTGGCTTTGAGCGTATGCCGGAGCGTAAACCCGGCGGGGCGTGCTTGTGATTTCATTGCAACTCCTGTGTCCTTTTTTTCTCAAGTGCTATTGTCAATAAAGTCACGTCGCTACGCTAGCAGTAAGGTGTATACCAATACGGCCGTTCCACCCCCGAAAATAGAAGACAAAAAGTTCACCATGTCGTTGTTCATCCAGCCCCAGCCGCGTAGGGGGCGCGTCGGACGACCACAGTGAAAGCTTTTTTCTGTCTCCTTTTGACAAACATCACAATAAAAAATTTGCTGTACGGTGGCGCCCAAAAAGCTATCACCTAAGGAACCGGCCAATCCGCCAACGCCACCAGTGATGGTCAGCAGCACGATATTGTTTTGGCTCATCAACCCGGCGGCCAGGCCGATGAGCAAACCGCCGATGAAGGAAATCGCCGTGCCAAACGGCGAAATACCACCAGAAGTTCCCACAGGAACAATGCGCCCCGTGGTAATCAGCCGGGGCGGGCGCCGGCTCAATGTGCCCAGCTCCGTAGCCCAGGTGTCGGCCGTTACTGTGGCCATGGTCCCCAAAAAGAGCGGCAGCCAGAGTGGAGAAGGAAAAAAGCCGTGCAGCAAAGCCACAATAGCGCCGGCCCCACCGTTGGCCAAAACCTGGCCCAAATCGCGCCGGTGGCCTTTGTCAAACTTCTCGGCTACCGTCTGTTTTTCCCGTTCCTTGTAATGAGACAACAGGCTGGAGCTAATGAAAAAAAGAGCCAGCAAAACGCCCCAAACCCAGCCGCCAAAACCAAAAATAACGGTACCGACCAACAGAGCCCCTGCGGCCCCTGAGGCAGCCAGTGAACCGCGCCAATAAGCCAGGGCGGCAACCAGGCCGCTGAGGAGGAATGCAAGAACGAGTGGGTTGATCATGAATTTGTCACAAAATTTAAGCTGCTAGTTTACCAGAGCCCCCCCTGATTGGGTAGAGAGTTTGGCCGTTAAATTTTGCCGCTTCGTTAAAAAATATTCCCAAAGGCAGGAGAAAATAATCCATATTTAAGCAGAAAGTCATGATCTTCTCTAACTGAACGAAACGTATGTTTACCTGCTCGGGGCAATCTTGTACAATTCACATTGCCAGCCAATGGCCGTTAATTAATATGGAACGACGCAGCCACTTGCACATATTCTTCAGTAGAAAAGCGTGCTGTACTCTTTTCTGCGAATTCCTGAATTTTTCCAAGACAGTTCAAATTTTTAACTGATGCCATGCTGGCATGATCCCTAAACCCACTTTACCAATGGAGTGTGCTTTACAATGAAAGAAAATCTGAACCCGTTTGCAATTGCACAAGCGCAGTTAGATGAAGCAGCTCAGGTGCTGCAACTTGACCCCGACATGCACGCATTTTTGCGTGAGCCCATGCGTGAATTCCATTTCACCATTCCGGTGCGGATGGACGACGGTACAACCCGAACTTTCCAGGGATTTCGAGTGCAGTACAATGATGCCCGTGGCCCGGCCAAAGGCGGCATTCGCTTCCACCCGGATGAAACAATAGACACCGTTCGCGCTTTGGCGGCGTGGATGACGTGGAAGACGGCCGTTTCCGACATCCCCCTTGGCGGCGGCAAAGGTGGCGTTATTTGTAACCCGCGCGAGATGTCCCAGGATGAGTTGGAGCGCCTCAGCCGGGGCTACATGCGCAACATCGCCCGCTACGTCGGCCTCACGCAGGACGTGCCCGCGCCGGACGTAAACACCAATCCACGCATCATGGCCTGGATGCTGGACGAATACGAAACGATTTACGGCAAGCGCGAACCCGGCGTGATCACCGGCAAGCCGCTGGAGCTGGGCGGTTCGGCCGGCCGTACGCCGGCCACGGCCATGGGCGGCCTGTTCACCATCCGCGAAGCTGCCAGGCTGCGCGGGTTGGACCTGAACGGCGCAACAACAGCTATTCAAGGATTCGGCAACGTTGGCTCCTTTGCCCACATTTTAGGCCAGAAGCAGTTTGGTCTAAAGGTTGTGGCCGTCAGCGACGAGTTTGGCGGTATTTATAACGCCAATGGTTTGGACTGTGATGTGGTGGTGGAACACGTGCGGCAAACCGGCAAAGTAATCGACTGCCCTGGCACGGAAAGCATTACCAACGAGGACCTGCTGGAGCTGGAGGTAGACATCCTCATTCCGGCAGCCATTGAAAACCAGCTCACTGCCCAAAATGCCAACAATGTGAAGGCCAAAATTGTGGCTGAACTGGCCAACGGGCCGACCACGCCAGATGCCGACAACATTCTCAATGACAAGGGCATCTACATCATCCCAGACTTCTTGTGTAATGCCGGTGGCGTTATCGTATCGTACTTTGAGATGGTGCAGAATGGGTACCAATATTATTGGGATGAATCGATGGTGCATGATCGATTGGATAAGAAGATCACCACCGCGTTCCATGCCGTAAACTACATGTCGGAGAGTAAAAACGTGGATACGCGTGTGGCGGCTTACCTGGTGGCAGTTAACCGGGTGGCAGAAGCGGTGCGGCTGCGCGGCTGGGTCTGATTTTGGTAAGGTCGGTTACTTGCACATTGGGTCAGCAAACTTTACAATGTTGTAAGAGCACTGTTTATTGAACAATTGAATAGGGCAAACGGCCGTTCGGGAGAGAGCGCTTATTTTTTAGAGCGTCACCGAAGGGGCAAATGGCGAATTAAAAGCATCCGCTGTGAAACTCTCAGGTAAAAGGACCGGGCTGCTGGGTAAATCTGGAAAGTGCGCATTCGGTAAGCGACAGCGTTGACGAATGCCCACCGACGGGGCAAGTGGCGCAGACAAGCTGCATGTGCAAGCTGCACACGAATCTCTCAGGTCTAAGACAGAGGACGCTAGTAATTTTTGGAATTGCTATGCGTCCTTTTTTGTTGGTGTAATTTAAGAATGGCCTCAGAGTTCACAGAGGAATTTGAGAACCTTCTCTTTTTTCTCTGTGATCTCTCTGGCTCAAACCCAAGGAGATGATGATGAGCAAGATACCGGCAGATTTGAAATATACCGAGGATGATGAATGGGTCCGCGTTGAGGGAGATACGGCCGTTATTGGCATTACTGACCACGCCCAGGATGCCTTGTCTGACATTGTGTACCTGGAACTGCCCAACGAGGGCGACTTTTTTGGCGCGGCGGAAACATTTGGCGTGGTGGAATCCGTCAAAGCCGCGGCCGATTTGCTGATGCCGGTTTCTGGGGATGTAACGGCCGTCAACGAAGACCTCATCGACACCCCGGAGATCATTAACCAGGACCCCTACGGCGAAGCATGGCTCGTCAAAGTGAAGATGAGCGCCCCCGATGAACTGGACAATTTACTGGCTGCCGCCGCGTACGACAAATATCGACGCGAACGCCAGTAATCGACGCCCGAGGATAATAATTCCGGCCGCTCCCACTTTAATCGCCGAAGCACCCGCCAGCAAAAACGGCCGCCACAAGGGCAAGCTAATCGACGATGTTCACCTGAGTAACCGCGATTTACTGGTGCCTACCGACCATTTTGTCGACCGGCACATTGGCCCCCGGGATGAAGAGATTGCCCACATGCTGCATACCCTGGGCGTTGATTCCCTGGCCGAATTGATCGAACAAACCATCCCCGGCAACATTCGGCTAAAAGGCAAGCTCAAGCTGGATTCCCCCCGCAGCGAGTCTGAGATTTTGGCCGAACTGCGCGCCATTGCCGCCCAAAACAAAACGTACCGCAGCTTCATCGGCATGGGCTACAGCGACACCCTCACCCCGCCTGTCGTGCTGCGTAACATCTTTGAGAATCCCGGCTGGTACACCCAGTACACCCCCTACCAGGCAGAAATTGCCCAGGGGCGGCTGGAAGCGCTGCTCAACTTCCAGACGATGGTTATGGACCTGACCGGCATGGAAATTGCCAATGCCTCCATGCTGGACGAAGGCACCGCCGCGGCCGAAGCGATGACGTTGGCTTTGCGCCAGCGGCCGCGCCGCTCCGAGGCCAACACCTTCTTTGTCTCTGAGCTGTGTCATCCCCAAACCATTGCCATTGTAGAAATGCGGGCTGAACCGTTGGGCATCGACGTGGTGGTGGGCGACCACGCCGGCTACGACTTCGACGACTGTTTTGGTGCCCTGCTACAATACCCGGCCACCACCGGCGATGTGTTTGACTACGAGCCGTTTGTCAAAACCGCCCATGAAAACGACGCGCTTGTTGTCGTTGCTGCCGATTTGCTGGCGCTGGTGCTGCTGCGCGCCCCCGGCGAGTTTGGTGCCGATGTGGTGGTGGGCAACACGCAGCGTTTTGGCGTGCCCCTGGGGTACGGCGGTCCGCACGCCGCCTACATGGCCACCCGCGAAGAATACAAGCGGCAGCTGCCGGGCCGTTTGGTGGGTGTGTCGATTGATGCCCAGGGCAACCCGGCCATGCGCCTGGCGATGCAAACCCGCGAGCAGCACATCCGCC
>CALBTC010000088.1 GCA_937967805.1 uncultured Anaerolineaceae bacterium | reverse complement strand
ATGTTCACATGTGGTTTTTCGCGCACAAATTTTTCTTTTGCCATCGTTAATAAACCCTTGTTCCTTATTGTTTGATCTAAATTAATGTTGCCAATTTAGTCACTTCAAGGCGAGCTTTTTAACAATAATAAATATTGTGATGCTCGCCGTTTTCACAACAATACCCCGCCATCCTGTTGTCTAGTACAAGATAGACGGGGCAGAAGCCCACGATGGGATTTGAACCCATGACCTCATTCTTACCAAGAATGTGCTCTACCCCTGAGCTACGTGGGCAGCTCGGTAAACAGTAATCAGTGAGTTGGTAATCAGTAAATCGCAATCAGTAAATCAGGGTTTTTACTGAACACTGTTAACTGGGTACTGCAAACTGGAAGGTGGGCCAGGTAGGACTCGAACCTACGAAGGCTATCGCCAGCGGATTTACAGTCCGCCCCCTTTGCCGCTCGGGACACTGACCCTCAAAATATAAGTATGTGTTAACAAGCCGACGATGGGACTTGAACCCATAACCTATGCTTTACAAGAGCATTGCTCTGCCAATTGAGCTACGTCGGCATGTATATGGTTGCAGGCAAGTCACCTCTGCTGCTCGTTGAGCAACCTCAGGCGGATAAGTATAGCATTTGTGTTTTTTTCGTCAAATTGTTTTAGGGAAATTTGCCGGTTATGCCGGGAAAATGTTTTTGTTGAGCAGAATTACGTATCTTTGCTTGTCGAGTTCGTTTATAATGGGCGAAGAATTTAGCGATTGGGCATTGTTTTGGAGTTGGTTATGGAGATTTCGGTTAGTGGGTTGAACGGCCGTTTAGCCTCTAAACTTCCCCCCGAATTACCGTTAGGACTGGTATTTGTCGTGGGCCGGGTTGAGCAGTTAGATAGCAATGGTTTCATTTTGGCAGAAGGTTCCCACCGCTTACATTGCCAGACTGATGAAAATGGCCAGATTGGGAAGGGGGATGAAGTACGTGCCGGCGGGCATCTGATGTTTGATGCGGAACAGCTTCGCTATTATTTACTGGCCCGCGATATTGAGGTGATAAAGTCTGAACCATTGGGTGCACCTGACCGCAGTTCGCGAGAGTTGTTGGCTGAAAGTGAAGGGCTATTGTCGGCCCTGGCGGCCGTGAAGGCGAGAGCGGCTGTGGCCCCAACGCAAACGGACCAGGAGCTGCCGGTTTGGGTGAGGAAGCTCGCACCGCCAGAAGTGGAGGTTGCTGGGGTTGAGGATGAGACGGATGAAGTAGTTCCTCCCCGAGCGCCCAAGGCTGAACTGGATGAAGAACTTATCTCCAGGTTGTCTGAGGCGATGGATAGTGAGGATGAACTGGAGCTGACGCCGGCGTTTTTGGCTAAGTACATGCCGGAAGAAGTGGAGCCGCCTGAGGCGTTAGTGGATACGGCCGTTCCCCCTGAACAGGCCGCTCCCCAAGAATTAGAAGAACCGCTCGCCGATCTCACCACCAGCTACCGTCCAATCAACCGGCAAGACACCGACTGGCTGGTGATTTTGCTTATCATCAGCTTTTTTGTGCTGACGATTGCCGCGATTGTGACGATTGTTTTGCTGCTGATACAGTAACCGGTGGCTACAACGAATTTTAGTAATTAACGAATTTAAATCGGGCGCAAACAAATTTGTTGTTCACTCCAATTCGTTGTAGTTATAGCTGTAAAAAACTAAAAAGGAATTGATGTCATACGTGGACTCTGAGAAAAAGCCGGTGACAATTTTGTGCCTGGCAAGCTATTTTAAAGGAACAACCTTCTTGGTTGCCGCTGAACAGGCTGGCTGCCGGGTAGTGTTGGTAACGCGGGAAAAGTTACAGGGAGAAGCGTGGCCGTGGGAGAGCATTGATGAGGTGTTTTACATGCCGCAGCTTTCGGCCCAGCCAGACATTATTTACGCCGTCGCTTACTTTATGCGGGGCTGGGCTGTGGACCAAATCATCCCCCTAGATGATTATGACGTGCTGACGGCGTCGGCGCTGCGCGAGCATTTTCGGCTGCCGGGGATGGGGGAGACGGCGAGCCGCCATTTCCGGGATAAGCTGGCGATGCGGGTGAAGGCGCGGCAGGAAGGGTTTAAGGTGCCGGAGTTTACGGCCGTCTTCAACTACGATCAGTTACGCGAATTCATGAGCCGGGTGCCGCCCCCCTGGCTGCTCAAACCGCGGGCCGAGGCTGGGGCGATGGGCATCAAGCGCATGGAGCATTCGGAGATGCTGTGGCGCAAGCTGGACGAGCTGGGCGATTTGCAATCTTATTTTTTGCTGGAGCAGTTTGTGTCTGGGCCGGTTTATCATGTGGATGCGATTGTGTGGCAGGGCAAGGTTGTGTTTGCCTCGGCGCACCAATATTTGCAGCCGCCCATCGACGTGGCCCATGAAGGCGGCGTTTTTGTTACCCGCACGATGCCGCGCCAGGGCAAGGAGACGAAGGCGCTCATCAAGCTGCACAACAAGCTGGTTCTGGCACTGGGAATGGAGCGCGGCGTGGCCCACACGGAGTTTATCAAGGGGGCAGACGGCGACTTTTATTTTTTGGAAACGGCCGCACGTGTCGGCGGCGCAAATATTGAGCAGTTGGTAGAGGCATCATCGGGGATTAATTTGTGGGCAGAGTGGGCGAAATTGGAAACGGCCGCGCTTCGCAATGAAAACTACCAGGTGCCAACGGACAAAGGGGAATACGCCGGCGTCATGATTTGCCTGGCACGGCAGGAATGGCCCGATTTGTCCGGCTACCAGGACCCGGAAGTTGTGTATCGTGTCCACAAGCAGCACCACGCCGGCCTCATCGTCGCCTCGCCAAAACATGAGCGCGTCGAGCAGCTCATCCACGACTACAGCCAGCGCTTCGCCCACGACTTTTTGGCCGTGGCCCCACCCTTAGACACGGCGCCAACTTAACCATTAATCGGTAATCGGTAATCGGTAAACTTTTCACTGATTACCGATCACTGACCTACCGATTACCGATCACTAAACCCCATGCTGCTGCCGGTACTCAGTGATCAAATTGCGGATGATGTGCCGGCCGGCAACGGCCGTTTCCACCGGTTCCTTCAGGGCCGTTTTATACGATTCATCCATCTGCTGCACTTTGCTGACGGTGGTGTCGGCCTTGGGCATCAGGTCGTCGCGGATGGGCTTGATGAGGGTTTGGTGCAGAGCCGTTTCGTTGTTTTGGTCGCGGTTGAGCCAGACGTTGAGCGGTTGCATCACGTTGGTATCCAGCCCGCTGAGGGTGTTGGGCGTTTCCATGATGAGATCGGTGATGGATTGCATGATGGTGGTGGCCGTCTGCCCCATGCCAAACGGGAGCCAGCGCTTGACGCTATCAAACCAGTCGGTAAGCATTTGCAGGAAGGGGCCAACCCGGTCCACCGCTTCGGCCAGAAGCTGTTCAACGACCTGGAAATATCCCTCGATTTTGCTGAGATGATCGATGAGCCAGAGACGGCCGTTGTCCAGCACCGGTATCTGGGATTCAAAATTCTCCAGCGCCTGCCGCCCCATCTGAATGCTCTCAGACAGGGTGGGCACTTCGGCCAGCATGGTATCGAGGTTGCCAGAGAAATTGGCGAGACCGTTTTGCACGGCCGTTTCCACATCGACCGCTTCTAGCTCTTCGTACAGCGCAATCAGTCCGGCCAAAACGCCAATTCGTTCATTGGCCTGGTTCAGTTCCACCGTTAACGCTTCGCTGTTGCTGGCGGTGGATTGATTGTTTTGCTCGAGGCTGGCGAGCTGGCGCTGCGCGGCATCCAGCGCCGATTGCAGGCGCACGTTTTCCGCCTGGGCAGCGGCAAGCCGGGTGAAGAGATCGTTGTTGGCTGGCGTGGTGGGGGAAACGGCCGTATTGATGACTGGCGCAGCGGCGTTCGATACGGAAGTGACGACGGTGTCATTGGCGGTGGATTGATTGTAAATGGCGGCTCCAGCGCCGGTGGCGGAAGCGGCAACGGCCGTTAGCGCCGCTGCCTTAATAAACTTGCGACGGCTTACTACCTGTTCATCCTGGTTTGTCATATCCATTCTCCTTAGGCGAAGGTGATCGTTACCTTACAAAACAACGTGCTTCTGCAAATGCGCCCGAGAAAATTGGCTCAACAAACGCAAACGCCCGGTTTGGGCCAACCCTGGCAATTTTAGCACGAATGTTCTATATCGATCAACCACCTTTGCCTAATGCAACTATTAAGCCTCTCAGAGATTGGACCAATTTTCTTGGGATACAACCTGTGTGGTTACAGAAATTGGTCCAATCTGGATTATGCTATAAGACACGGATGTGAGCTAAAAGACACGGAAAATAGGAAGAATTTCCTGCCGTTATTCTGGTCTGCTGTACCCCAGGCGTTTGAGGGCGTTTTCGTTGCGGCGCCATTTGGGTTCCACTTTCACCCACAGTTCCAGGAACACTTTGCCCTCAAGCAGGGCCTCGATCTCCTTGCGGGCGGCGGCGCCAATTTGGCGCAGTTGGCTCCCTTTGGCGCCGATGACAATCGCTTTGTGGCTGTCGCGCTCCACAAAAATGTTGGCGCTGATGTAAGTGACGCCGTTGTCGCGCTCTTTGAACTGGTCTACCTGCACGGCCACGCCGTACGGTATCTCATCCCGAAGCTGCAACATAATTTGTTCGCGGATCAGTTCAGCAGCCATGTCGCGTAAATAGACGTCGGTCACCTGGTCGGGCGGGTAGTAGCGCGGGCCTTGGGGCAAAGCCTGCACAATGAGGTCGAGGAGTTCGGAACGGCCGTCTCCCCGCTGCGCCGAGAAGAAAATCCAGTCAGCTTCCGGGGCCAGTGCCCGGTATGCCTCGGTGTGCGGCATGACGTTTTCCGGCGCAGTGACGTCGCTTTTGTTGATGGCCAGGATGATGGGAATGGTGTCATCAACCGCTTGCAACTGCTCGGCAATGGCCCGGTCGCCGGGGCCGACGGGCTCGCTGCCGTCTACCAGCCAAAGCACCACGTCGGCTTCGTTGAGGCTGTCCGTGGCCGTTTCCACCATGAATTCGTCCAGCTTGTGGCGCGGCTGCATCAGGCCGGGCGTGTCTATGAAGATGATCTGGTATTCGGCCGTGGTGAGGATGCCCAGCTGGCGGCTGCGCGTGGTCTGCGGCCGCGGCGTGACGATGTTGATCTTCTCCTGCAGCAGCGCGTTAATCAGTGTGCTTTTGCCCACGTTGGGCCGGCCAATGACGGACACAAAACCGGAGCGGTGGTCGTCGCTTGTCTCGTAGCCAGATGGGACAGGTGTTGATTCATTCATAATCATCTATCTGCTCATTGCACAGGAGATTTCATCAACGGCGGCACACCCCCACGAATACAAATTTCACGCAAAGTCGCAAAGTGCGTAAAACGGTCTTTGCGACTTTGCGTGAGGTATTTTCAAGGGAGTAATCTGCTGATAAATATCTCTATACATCTACTTGTCTTTCAAAATCCGGCTCAGCTCCCGCCGGGTGAGCCCCACGCGCTCGTCGCGCAGCAGGGGCAGGCGGATGCGGGCGCGGCGGATATCGTTTAAATCCAGCCTGGCGGTGACAATGGCTTCTTCATAGTAAGCGCCCTGGCTCAGCAGGTTGCCTTCCGGATCATAGATGGTGGAGCCGCCGTAAAAGGTGACGCCGTCTTCAAAGCCGGTGCGGTTGGTGTGCAGCACAAAGTTGGTAAACATGCTGGCATACGCCTGGTTGATGTGCTCCACCCAGCGGGCGCTGCCGATTTTTTGCTCGGTGGCCAGCCCACGCCCCGGCGAGGAGGAGGTGAGAATGAGGATGTCGGCCCCATCGAGCCAGAGGGTGTAGGCGGCGCTGACGTGCCAGAAATCTTCGCAGATGAGGATGCCGACGCGGCCAAAACGGGTGTCGAAGGCGCGAATGGCGTCGCCCCAGGCAAAGTAGCGCCCCTCGTCGAACATGCCGTAGGTGGGCAGGTACACTTTGCGGTGCAGATGCACCACCTCGCCACCGGAAAGATAGGCGGCGGAGATGAAAAACTTTTGCCGCTTATCACTTTCCACAAAGCCGACGACCAGGTCCATGTCCCGGCTGGCGTCCAGCAGGCGGGCAAAGATCGGGTTCTTGTACGAGGGCTGGATGGCGACGCTGAAGGCCAGGTCGCGCAGGCGGTAGCCGGTGAGGGAAAGCTCGGGGAAGATGAGCAGCTCTACGCCGCTTTCGGCAGCTTCTTCAATGGCGGCCAGGTGGCGCTCCAGATTGGCTTCCAGGTTGCCGAGTTTGGGAGTAATTTGGGCAAGTCCAACTTTTAGTTTCATAGGTTATGTGTGCAGGTTTGCAAGTTGCAGGTTTGCAGGTGCTATGAATTCACCTGCCACTTGCCTACTTGCCCACTTGCTTACTCTTTGATAGACGGCCGTATTGTAACAGGATCAATCCCACAATGGCGAAAATCAGCGCCAGCCAACTGTCCAGGCGCCAGCCGGCCAGGGTGGGCACACTGTCTCCCCGCAAAAAGGTGAGCGCAAAATGGATGAGGCCGGCCAGGAGTAGGGTGAGGGCAAAGAGACGGCCGTTGCCCCATCGCTGCTGCCACAGCAGTACAAAAACCAGGGCCAGTAAATTGAGTCCAATTCCCAGCAGTTGGGTCTGATAGCGCACAGCAAAAACACCAAAATGGTCCGGCAGGTCGGCGGACAGCGGGCCTAGCGTGGTGGTTGCCCCGTAAGCACAGCCGTCGACCCAACAAGCGGCCCAGCCGGCGATGATGAGCAGCAAAACGGCTGGGGAAAACAGGGTGGCGTAGGCCAGGAACGGCCGTTTCTGCCACCAGCACCACAGCCCCAGGCCGAGCAAACCGCCCGCTAATCCGCCAAAAGCAGTCAGCCCGCCTTGCCACAGTTGCAGCAGTTCAGACGGCCGTTCGGCAAAGTAGCTCCAATTCAACCAGACAAAGCTGATCCGCGCTCCCAGCCAGCCGAGCAGCAAAATATTCAGCGCCGCATCCCGCCAGGCAGGCAATGTTTGTTGCGCCGGTTGGCGTTGGGTAACGACCCAGGCGAACAGAAAACCCACGGTAAAAACGGCCGTGTAGCTGTAGATAAAAAATGGACCCAATCGCGTCAAAATGGGATACATAGCGTCCATCTTATGCAAATCAGAGCCAGGCAGCAAACAAAAGGTGGCAGATTCGGTAAGGTTTGTGCAGCTGAATTGATTACTAATTGACTAC
>CALBTC010000087.1 GCA_937967805.1 uncultured Anaerolineaceae bacterium | reverse complement strand
TGCGGTTGGTGCCCGGCTGGCTGGAAAAAAGTTACTTTGATCAGTTGAGTGGTTCGGGGGAAACGGCCGTCTCCCTCAGTAATGCCCTGTGGACCCTGCTGCTGCTCATCATCGGCGTGGAGTTGAGCCGGATGGCGTTTGACATCCTGGGCAACTGGGGCGCGGCTAAAGTGCGCATGGCGGCACAGTCGCTCATGCGCATCAACCTCCTGCAAAATATCCTGCGCAAGCCGGGGGCGCAGCCTTTGCCCGTGCCCACCGGCGATGTGATCAACCGGACGGATGATGATCTGGCCGACTTTGCCGACTTCCCTACCTGGATTCCTGAGCTCACCGGCCACACCGTCTTTGCCGTCTTTGCCCTGATCATTATGTTTCGTATTGCGCCGGGGATTACGGCCGTTGCCATTCTGCCCCTCATTGGCGTCTTTTTTCTCACTCGCTGGGCCTGGAGCCGCTTTTTGCGCTACGTGCGCATCAGCCGCGTCAGCGACAGCCGCGTGACGGCCTTTTTGGGCGAGACGTTTGGCGCCATTCAAGCCATCAAGGTGGCCGATGCCGAAGTTGGGGCCATCGGCTACCTGCGTGAGCTGAGCGAGCAGCGGCGCACGGCCAACGTTCGCTTTGGCCTATTCTGGGCCATCTTCCAATCTGTGACCGACAACATGGGCGACGTGGCCGTGGCGCTCATGGTGGTAATGGCCGGTTTTTCGATGCAGCAGGGCGCTTTTAGCGTGGGGGATTTTGTGCTGTTCAGCACCTATCTCTTCTTTGTCTCCCGCTTCCCGGCGCAAATCGGCAGCTACCTGTCTGAGATTGCCCAACAGCGCGTGGTGCTGGATCGTCTGCAAGAGATCACGCCCAACGCTCCAGCAGAAAGCCTGGTGGCCCACGTGCCCATCTATGAAAACGAACCGGCACCTGCCATTGGCAAACCGGCGAAAACGGCCGCAGATCGCCTAGAGGTTTTGCAGGTTGAAGGGCTGAGTTTTGAATACGGTAATCGGTCATCGGTAAACGGTAATGTCGCAGAGCGACCGCTTCGCGAACGGTTTACCAATAACGGATTACCGACCACCGATCACGGATTACCGCTTACCGATCACTGGTCCCTCCAAGACATCACCTTCACCATCCCGCGCGGCAGCTTCACCGTGATTACGGGCAAGATTGGCTCGGGCAAGACGACGCTGCTGCGGGTATTGCTGGGCTTGCTGCCTGCGGCTGGTGGAGAGGTTCGCTGGAACGGCCGTCTCATCACCAATCCCGCTACCTTTTTTGTGCCGCCGCGCACGGCCTACACGCCGCAGGTACCGCGGCTGTTCAGCGAACCGCTGCGGAACAATATCCTGCTCGGCTTGCCTGCGGATGGGCTGAAGTGGGCGTTGCAAACGGCCGTACTCACCTCGGACGTCGCCCAACTGGAAGCCGGGCTGGATACGGTGGTCGGGCCGCGCGGCGTGCGGCTGTCTGGCGGGCAGGTGCAGCGCGCCGCCACGGCTCGCATGTTGGTGCGCGACGCCGAACTGCTGATATTCGATGATCTGTCCAGCGCGTTGGACGTAGAAACGGAGGCGCAACTGTGGGAAGGACTCTTTAACGCAGAGGCGCAGAGGCGCAGAGGCGAAAGACAGACCTGCCTGGTTGTGAGCCACCGCCGCGCAGTGTTGCAGCAGGCGGATCAAATTTTGGTGCTGGAGAACGGCCGTATCGCCGCCACCGGCACCCTGGATGATCTGCTGCTCACTTCACCCGCCATGCGGGAACTGTGGCAGCAGGAAGTGGAGGAACAACAACATGTCTAGCATGGAACTATTAGAAAATGAAATTATCGTGGCCGAGATGCCTGCCGTGTTCGGTCTGCACTTTCGCGGTTTTCAAGGCAAAAGCGATTACCCGCACATGGTGGCCATCATCAACGGCAGCCAGGCAGCCGATCAAAGCGAATGGCACGCCTCGGTTGAGGAAACCGCCACCGATTATGCTCATCTGACCAACTGCGATCCTTACACGGATATGATTTTTGCTGAGGTGAATGGGGATGTGGTGGGATACGGCCGTTGCTGGTGGAATAACCAGATAGACGGCGCCATCGCCTACTACTTCTTTGCCCATCTGCTGCCGGAATGGCGCGAGACAGGCATTCGCCTGGCCATGATGCGTCATCTGAAACAGCGCCTGCGCCAGATCGCCGCCGCCCATCCGGTTGAGCAGAAAAAACTGTTCGTCAACTGGGGCATGCAAACGGAAACGCACTGGATCAACCTGCTGCAAGCCGAAGGCCACAAAATTGTGCGCTACGGGCTGGACATGGTACGGCCGAATCTGGAAAACATCCCACACTGTCCCCCGCCCGACGGCATCGAGATTCGGCGTGGCACGCTGGCCGAATGGCGGCAAATTTGGGAAGGTGCGCGCGAGGCGTTTCGCGACCATTGGGGCATGTCTGAATGGTCCGAGGAAAACTTTGCCGCCTGGAGCAAGAATCCCACCTTTAATCCCGACCTGTGGCAGGTTGCCTGGGCCGGTGACGAGGTGGCCGGTGGCGTGCTAAACTTCATCGACCAAAAGGAAAATGAGATGTTTGAACGGCAGCGCGGCTACACCGAAACCATCTTTGTGCGACGGCCGTGGCGCGGCCAGGGGTTGGCCAAGGCGCTCATCGCCCGCAGCTTCCAGGTATTGAAGGATGCGGGAATGACTGAAGCGGCGCTGGGTGTCGATGCCGAAAACCTGTCCGGCGCGCTGCATCTGTATCGGAAAATGGGCTTTGCGGAGGTCAAGCGCGGCATGACCTTCCACAAGCCATTGTAAACGAGATTGGACCAATTTGTCTTTTCCGACTTCTTCTGTATGAAGCGAAATTGGTCCAATCTTTTATCCGAAAAGGAGATTGGTTTGGCAGTCAACACCAAAGGTAAACGCAAAGTGAAAGTGAAGGGACGGCCGTACATCTGGTACGTCGAGAGCAAAGATGAACACATTCCCGAAGAGGGCGGCTTTGTCGATCACACGCCGGAGCGCATCGTACACATCATCGCCACCAACAAAAAGTTCATCGTCCATTACCGCATCCCCAAAGAGGGGGACGAATACACCACCCTGCGCGTGGAAGGGGAACAGTTTCCCCGCCGGCCGGGGGCTAAAGAGGTACAGGTACCCCGCTGGAAACACGACAGCAAGCCGTACCCCACCAACGACTTCGTGCGCCGCCTCATCGGCTGGTGCATGTCCGAAAAATAAACAATGGAACGCAGATTTACCTGATAACCCTGATCTTTTTAATCAGGAAAATCAGGGGGATCAGCGTCCTATTAAAAGAGCAAAATATGAGCAAGAAGAGGAAAGAGATTCGCCGGCAGCAGCGCAAGGCGTGGGATGCCGAAAAAGGGCGGCGCAAGAAGATTCGCCACAACACGGCCGCCAACCAGGAAAAACACCGCGTCGATTGGCAGCCGCTGGTGCCCGATGAAGCAGGCCAGATCGCTGACCAGCGCATCATGCCGCTGGACGAGCGAGACCGGCGTGAAGCGGTCGAGGAACAATCGGCGGCGGCGCTGGTGCAGACGCTCGACGACGCCCAATGGCAAAACATGGCCGATGAGACGCCATTTCTGCTGGGCAAGGTGGTGGAAGTGAGCCGTGGCCTGTGCCGGGCCGAAGTGAACGGTGACACACTCGTCTGCGACGTGCGCGGCACGCTGATTGCCGAGGGTACGGGCTACACCAACATTCTGGCGGTGGGCGATCGGGTGTTGGTGCAGCCGCTCAGCGATGAACGCGGGCTGGTGGAAGGCGTGCTGCCGCGCCGCAGCGGCCTGGCCCGCAGCGACAGCTACGAGGTGCATCTGAAGCAAATCATTGCTGCCAACGTGGACCAGCTTCTGGTGGTGGCCGCCTGGCTGGAGCCCAAGCTGTGGCTGCAAATGATCGATGAATATTTGATTGGGGCGCAGCGGAACGGGTTGAAAACGGCCGTTTGCCTCAACAAGATCGATCTGGC
>CALBTC010000086.1 GCA_937967805.1 uncultured Anaerolineaceae bacterium | reverse complement strand
AGGATAACAGCCTGGTGGATACGGTGCCGCGGGCAACGGCCGTAGACATGGAAGCAGCCATTGAAGCGGCCGTTGCCGGATTTGAGCGCGCGCGGACGATGCCTGTCCATAAACGAATGGCGATTCTGCAAAAAACGGCCGATATTTTGGCCGAAAAGCACGAAGAATATGCTCGCGTCATTGCCCAGGAAGGCATCAAAACGATTCGCGAGGCGCGCAAGGAAGTCACCCGCTGTATCCAGACGATCCGCATCAGCGCCGAGGAAGCGCGCCGCCTAAACGGCGAGACGATTCCGTTCGACCAGATGCCTGGCAGTGAAAACCGGATGGGCTATTACAGCCGTGAGCCAATTGGCGTCATTGGAGCCATCACGCCCTTTAACGATCCGCTGAACCTGGTGGCGCACAAAGTGGGGCCGGGATTGGCTGGCGGCAACGCCGTCATTGTCAAGCCGGACACGAAGACGCCGCTCAGCGCCCTCTGGCTGGCCCGCGCCATCCACGACGCCGGCATTCCGCCGGGCGTGCTGCAAGTGATTACCGGGCCGGGCCGCGAAATTGGTGACCTGCTGGTAACTGACCCGCGCGTGCGCATGATCTCGTTTACCGGCGGGCTGAGCACCGGTGAGGCCATCATGCGCAAGATGGGGCTGAAGAAGGTAGGCATGGAGCTGGGCAGCAACTGCCCGGTGATTGTGATGGAAGACGCCGATTTGGAGCAGGCGGTAGAGGCCAACGTCAGCGGCGCGTTCTGGGCCGCCGGGCAAAACTGCCTGCATGTGCAGCGCCTCATCGTGCAGGACGGCATTTACAACGCGTTTAAGCAGCGTTTTGTGGATGCGGCAGCGGCGTACCGCGTAGGCGACAAGCTGGACGAGGCCACCGATATGGGACCGTTGATTAACGAAACGGCCGCAAAAAATGTTGAAAACATGGTCAACGAAGCGGTCGCTGCCGGAGCCACCGTGCTCACCGGCGGCACGCGCGAAGGCGCCTTTTACGATCCCACCGTGCTGGAAAACGTGCCCGATTCCGTACCGCTGGCCTGCGAAGAGATTTACGGTCCGGTGACGGTGCTTTACCGCTTTAGCGAGCTGGAAGAAGCCATCGAGCGGGCCAATGAAGTGAACTATGGCCTCCAGGCCGGCATCTTTACCCGCGACGTGCAGACCGCTTTTCGCGCTGCCGCCCGGCTGGAATGCGGCGGGGTAATGATCAACGACAGCACCGATTACCGCATCGACGCCATGCCCTTCGGCGGCGTCAAAGGCTCTGGTCTGGGACGTGAGGGAATTAAGTTTGCTCTACAAGAAATGACGGAACCGAAGCTAGTCTGCTTTAATTTGTAACCATGTTCAAAAAGTGGCTGGCATTCGTTGGCGTGTTGTTGATTTTGGTCAGCGCCATTTTGGGTATGGCACTGGAACAATATTGGGACGTGGTCCGCGGCTTCACACCTGATTTTGTTGATCTGGGAATTTGGCGATTTGTGCAGTCGATTTTGCCCATTTCGTACGAACAGCTTTTTGTGGTGGCCTTGCTTTGCTTGCTGCTTGGTGTGGGTTTAACGGTTCCGTGGTTTCGCGAGCGACTGCAGCGAGAAAATGTGTGGTGGGAAAAGCGAGACGAGCCGCTGGACAAGCCGCCACGCATTCCATAGGAGAGGAGATGGAGGAACGGCCGTATTTTCCCCAAGAAGAATACGATCAGCGCCTGCACAACTTGCGCCGGCTCATGGCTGAGCAAGATTTGGACGCCTGCCTCATCTCCAGCCCGGAAAACATCTTCTATTTGTGCGGCCTTAGCCACCAAGGATTCTTTGCCTACCATCTGTTAATCGTTCCCCGCGACGGCAAGATGGCCCTGATTTGCCGCGCCATGGAACGGGTGACGGTGGAGAAGTGGGTGGTCCTGCCAGAACGGGCCAACTTTTTTGGCTTTGAGGACGGGGATGATTTGGTGCGCTTCACCTGTGATCGCCTGCACCAACTGGGTCTGGGTGCGGCCCGACTGGGGGCGGAAAAGAGCAGCCTCTTTCTACCGTCACGCGTCACCGAAGGCATCAGCGCCAACCTGCCGCAGGCAGCCGTTGGCGACTGCTCCGGCCTGGTGGATAGCCTGCGCCAAATCAAGTCGGCACGGGAACTGGATTACACGCGGCAGGCCGCCGAGGTGACAGATGCCATGATGATTGCTGCGCGGGAAACGGCCGCTCCCAACGTAAGCGAGCAAGAAGTGGCGGCTGAAGTCCACCGGGCGATGCTGCTGGCCGGTGGTACCTATCCTGGCTTTGGTCCCTTCATTCGCGCCACGCCCACACTGGGCGAAGAGCACCGCACCTGGAGCGATCATCGGCTGCAGCCGGGCGAAGCGCTTTTTGTCGAGCTGGCGGGCTGCATCAACCATTACCACGCGCCGATGGGGCGGCTGCTCTACATTGGCAAAGCGCCACCCGGCACCGAAACAATGGCCCGGCTTTGCCTGGAAGCATTCAACAGCGTTGTTAGCACGATTCGACCAGGTGTAAAAGCCGGACAGGTGTACCAGGCGTGGCAGGATGCGGTGGACGCCGCCGGATTGAGCCATTACCGGCGGCACCATTGCGGCTACATGGTGGGCATTGGCTTCCCGCCCAGCTGGGTTGGCGGCCCGATGGTGGTTGGCCTGCGCTACGGCAGCGACCTGGAACTCCAGGCCGGCATGGTTTTTCACGTCATGTCCTGGCTGATGGGTGCGGGCGAGGGAGATTATTTTGTGTCGGATACGGTCGTTGTCACCCAAGATGGCTGCGAAGTGATTACGGCCGTACCGCAACAGCTATTTATCGTTTAAATTATGAAGGTTTATCCACAGATTTCGCAGAACCTGTCCTGAGCAGAGCCGAAGGATTACGCAGATTAAACAAGCTAGCCATTTTCCCCTCTGCGTTCTCCGCGCTCTCCGCGGTTAATTTTCTGAAGGAGGAGATATGCCCGTAACCGAAGATTTATCAACCAGGGTCAAGAACTATCTGGCAGCGGCCGTTGCGCTTTTGCTGATAGGCACTGCCTTCGGGGTGCAAATGATTACCGATTCCCCCGAAACACCTCCATTTGACTTGCTGCCCACCATGCTGCGTGGGCTCAGCACTACCATTCAATTGACGGTGTACGGCGCGGCGTTGGCGCTCGTAGTGGCTATCTTCACCGGCATTTTGCGCGCCTCCCCGTTTCTAATTGTTCGCGGCATTTCTGGCCTGTATGTCGAAGTATTTAGGGGTACGTCTGTGTTGGTGCAAATGTTTTGGATGGTCTTTGTATTGCCCCAGCTTGGCTTTGACCTAACTCCCTTGCAGGCCGGTATCCTGGCCCTGGGATTAAACGTTGGTGCCTACGGTGCCGAAGTCGTGCGCGGTGCTATCCAATCTATCCCCCGCGGACAAATTGAGGCTTCAATTGCTCTCAATATGTCGCCAACACTGATGATGCGCCGCGTAATTTTGCCCCAGGCCATGGTACGCATTTTGCCCCCCTTTGGCAATCTGCTGATTGAACTGCTTAAAGCAACGTCGCTGGCTTCGTTAATACTCCTGGCCGACGTGACTTTTCAGGCGCAAACGCTGCGGCAGTCGGTTGGCGTTGCCCGAATCACGGAGATTTACGTGCTTTTGCTGATTATCTATTTTGTCATTGCCTATCCCCTGACGCTTGGCGTGCGCTGGTTAGAAAGCCGCCGTCGTTGGGCATAGTGAAAGGAGGGAGAGATGCTTGATTGGGATTGGGATTTTGCCCTAACTGAAGTTTTACCCGAGTTGTTGGAAGGCCTGGTTATTACCGTTGAGGCGACCATTGGTGGTTTCATTTTAGCCGCCATTTTAGGCTTGTTATTTGCTTTGGGCCGTCGCAGTGAGAACAAGTGGCTCTCACGGCCGTTAGGTGCCTTTGTCGAATTTATTCGCAGCACGCCGCTGTTGGTACAGCTTTTCTTCTTGTTTTTTGTGCTGCCCCGCTATGGCATTCGGCTGCCTGCTCTCGTCACCGGCATTTTTGCGCTGGGACTACACTACGGGACCTACTGTTCAGAGGTGTATCGGGCGGGTATTGATGCTGTAGAACGTGGCCAATGGGAGGCCGCCACGGCGCTTAACTTTTCCCCAACACATGTTTGGACGCGGATCATTTTGCCGCAAGCCATACCGCCAATGATTCCAGCTCTGGGCAACTACTTTGTAGCTATGTTCAAGGAGACGCCACAGTTGGCCGCCATCACCGTAACGGAGATGCTGTTGACCGGCCGTATCATCGGCACACAAACATTCCGCTTTTTAGAACCGATTACGATGGTTGGCGCTTTGTTCTTTTTGTTGAGCTATCCGTCATCATTATTTGTACAACGATTGGAGGCACGCTATGCCAAGCGAGGCTAATAACAATATTATTCGTTTTGAAAAGGTAACAAAAGCATTTGGCGACCTGGTCGTATTGAATGAGCTTGACCTGGAGGTTGCTCCGGCCGAAAAAGTAACCATCATCGGTCCCAGCGGCTCCGGCAAAACCACCATTTTGCGGGTGCTGATGACGCTGGAAAAGCCAAACAGCGGCGTTATTTACGTGAATGGTGAACCGTTGTGGCATATGGAAAAAGGCGGGCAGCTGGTCGAAGCCAATCAAAAACATCTGAGAAAGGTACGCGGCAACATCGGTATGGTTTTCCAGCACTTCAACCTGTTCCCCCATATGACCGCCTTTCGCAACGTGACTGAAGCGCCCATTAATGTGCTAGGTGTTCCCAAGGAGGAGGCCAAGGCGCGAGCGGCCGCTTTGCTGGAAAAAGTTGGTCTGGGCGACAAACATGAGCATTACCCGTCGCAGCTTTCCGGCGGGCAAAAGCAGCGCGTGGCTATTGCCCGGGCGCTGGCCATGCGGCCCAAGGTGATGTTGTTTGATGAGGTGACCTCGGCACTGGACCCGGAACTGGTGGGTGAGGTGCTGGGCGTCATCCGCGAGCTGGCCGAAGAGGGCGAAATGGCCATGCTGCTGGTAACTCACGAGATGGGCTTTGCCAAAGAGGTCTCGGACCGGGTCATCTTCTTCGACAAGGGCAAGATTGTAGAACAGGGGCCACCGCTCCAGATCTTCGAAAACCCACAAAACGAGCGCACAAAATCATTCCTGGGGGCAACGTTGAGACACTGATTGGTAATCGGTGTTCGGTAATCGATTGAACCGCAAAGGACGCCAAGAGTGCCAAGTTTATCACTTTTTTTCTTTGCGTCCTTTGCGGTGAATTTTTTAGCGGTGAGCTTATGAAGATTACGATTTTGACTGAGAGCGAAATTCGGCAGTGCGTGCGTCTGGATGAGGAGGCGTTGAGGGCCGTATCCAACGCTTTCACCCAATTAGCAGCAGGCAGCGTCGTCATGCCGCCTATCATGCGCATCGATGTGCCGGAGCAAAACGGTGAAGTGGACATCAAGTCGGCCTACGTGCCGGGATTGGACAACTTCGCCGTAAAAATGTCCTCCGGCTTTTTTGACAATTACAAGCTGGGGCTGCCCAGCCTGGGGGGTATGGTGATTCTGCTCAGCGCCAAAGTTGGCTTCCCGCAGGCGCTCCTGCTCGACAATGGCTACTTGACCGACGTCCGTACCGGATTGGCGGGAGCTATTGCTGCGCAACATCTGGCACCACAGCGGGTGCGCACGGCGGGCGTTATCGGCGCGGGAGCGCAGGCCCGCTACCAGATGCAGGCATTGAAGCTGGTACGCAATTTTGAGCGGGTGCTGGTTTACAATCGCTCGCCGGAGCGGGTAGAGAAATATGTTGAAGAGATGACGGCCGTTCTCGACACAGAAATCATTCAAGCCGACAGCGTTGAAGAAGTTGTGCGCCAAAGCCAGGTGGTAGTGACGACCACGCCGGCCAAAAAGCCATTTTTGCAGGCCGACTGGCTGCATCCCGGCCTGCACATCACGGCAATGGGTTCCGATGCCGAAGAGAAAAATGAGCTGGAGCCGGCGGTGCTGGTCCGGGCCGATTTGCTGGTGTGTGATCGCAAATCGCAGGTATTTCGTCTGGGCGAGCACCATCATGCCCTGGAAGCGGGTTTGATCACCAGAGAGTCGCCCATCGTGGAGCTGGGCGAACTGACTTCAGGCCAACATCCCGGCCGGGCTAACGACGAGCAAATTACGGTGAGCGACCTCACCGGCACCGGCGTGCAGGACACGGCTATCGCCTCTTTAGCTTACCGCAAAGCCAAAGAAAAAGGGTTGGGCATGACCATTGAAGTCTAAGCCGGCTCCCGCACGCGGATTCCCCATCACAGAATTTGAAGCCCGGCTTGACCGTGCCCAGCGGCTCATGCGGCAGCAGCGGCTTGATGCGCTCTGGCTGACGACAGAGCCGGAGTTTCGCTATTTTTCCGGCTTCCTCACGCAGTTCTGGCAGAGTCCCACCCGGCCCTGGTTTCTGGTTGTCCCCGCAGAGGGCAAGCCTATTGCTGTGATTCCGGAAATTGGCGCAGCGGCCGTGGCCACCACCTGGCTGAACGACATTCGCACCTGGCCCTCGCCCAGGCCCAACGATGATGGCGTTTCTTTGCTGCTGGCGACTTTGCGTGAGGTGGTGGGGCGGAACGGCCGTGTCGCCATCTTAATGGGACCAGAAACGCACCTGCGCATGCCCCTGGCCGACTTCGAAAATATTCGCGGCGCGATGATCGGCAATGGCCTTGAACTGGTCGATGCCACACCGCTTGTCCGTACTCTGCGTTTGCAAAAATCCGCCGCCGAAATTGAAAAAATTACCTACATTTGCGAATTGGTTTCAGATGCCTTTGCCGCCTTGCCAGAGTTGATTGCGCCAGGAGACGTGGAGCAAGAAATCTTTCGCACGTTCAAAATCGAGATTTTGCGGCGCGGTGCTGATGACGTACCTTACCTGGTTGGCGGCGCGGGTCCCAACGGCTACGACGACATCATTTCACCCCCCACTAACCGGGCCATTCAGCCGGGCGATATTTTAATGCTGGATACCGGGTCCGTTTTCGACGGTTACTTTTGCGATTTTGATCGCAATTGTGCCATTAGCCAGTCACCGGATGTGGCACGCCGGGCTTATGACGTGCTTTACCGGGCAGCGGAGGCGGGAATAGCGGCAGCGCGACCAGGCATTACGGCCGCAGATTTGTTCCATGCCATGTGGCAGGAGCTGGAAATATGGGACGTGTCAGGCACCAATGTGGGCCGGATGGGGCATGGCCTGGGGATGCAGCTTACCGAATGGCCATCCCTGACGCCAGCCGATCAAACGGTTTTGCAGCCGGGCATGGTCCTCACGCTGGAACCGGGGCTGGAAATCGTTCCGGGGCGGATGATGGTTCATGAGGAAAATGTTGTGATTCGGGAGGATGGCGCGGAGCTGTTGACCAGGCGCGCCCCAAGGGAACTGCCGATTATTGAGTAGATACGGTGAGATACGGCCGTATCACCCGCAAGAGCTGCCCCATATCCACATTCCCGCCGCTAACCACCAGCGCCACATTTTGGCCAATCTGCGACACCTTCTCTGATTGCAAGGCGGCAATGCCAACGGCACCGGCCCCCTCCAGCACGAGATGTTCTACCTCCAGGGCAAAAGCCATCGCCGCCGCAATTGCCTCTTCAGAAACGAGCACAATCTCATCCACATACTCATGCACCATTTGGAACGTGTACTGGTTATCGAGGCCGATGCCCCCCTGCAGGCTGTCGGCCAGCGTTGGCTCTTCCGCCAACTGCACCGGCTTGCCCGCGGCCAGGCTTTGGGCCATTACCGGCGCATGTTCCATCGACACGCCTATCACGCGGATGGCTGGATTGGCCGATTTGAGCGCCAGGGCGATGCCGGCAATGAGGCCGCCGCCGGACAGCGGCACCAGCACCGTGTCCACCTCCGGTAAATCTTGCAGTAGCTCCAGGCCAATGGTGCCCTGCCCGGCAATCACCAAGGGATCGTCGAAAGGGTGAACCATTGTCAGGCCGCGTTCTTCTGCCAGTAGGCGGGCGCGGCTTTCCGCTTCATCCTGGCTCTGGCCGTGGATCACCAGTTCAGCGCCCAACTTTTGCAGGGCAGCCACCTTGTTTTGCGGCACCAATTCAGACAGGCAGACAACGGCCGTTATCCCCACGGCTTTTGCCACATATGCCACCGCCCGGCCATGATTGCCGGTAGAAGCGGTGACCACGCCGCGTGCCTTTTCTGCATCGGTTAAGTTCAATATTTTGTTGGCCGCTCCCCGAATTTTGAAAGCGCCGATGGGCTGTAACGTTTCCAGCTTGAGGTAGACGGCAGTCCCAGGCATTTTGCTCAAAGCGGTCGAGTATACCAGCGGGGTTTTGCTGGCGATGCCCTTGATAGTTTGTTGGGCTATAAAGATTTGTTGCAGGGTCATCTGGTTTATATGAGCCATTGAAAGAAACCCTTATAGTTGACGAGTTTTTGAACAGAGAATCCAGCTCATGCCGACGGCCGTTCTATGATAGAATATATTGCTAGAGGTCTAATTGTTCAAGTTGCGTTGTTTTTTGAGGGTACCATGCTGACGGAATGCCGCAAGCCATTGTTAAGATTGTTACAGGAAAGATTCAATCTTGTAGAACTTCGGACCCTTTGTTTTCAGCTAAACATTGACTTTGACAACCTGCCAGGAGACACAAGACAAGAAAAAACGCTCCAGCTTATCACTTTCTGTGAGCGTCGCGAAAGCGTTGCCAGTCTCGTAACTGAAATTTTAGAAATGCGTGCCGATATCCATATTATTGAGGAACTTCCTGAAGATTGTATTCGAGGCATTGGCTTACAGGGCCAAATGGACAACAGTGAGCAAAATGATGGTCAATCCGCATATATCCAATTGGAAATGATTGATATTGCTGCTGGAAGATTCAGAATGGGAGCTACCATTGAGGATATTCGTTACTATAAAGATCAAGGTTGGTCAACTGCTGAGAAGGATTGCGAGCGAGAGAGACCAACCGAATACATTTATCTTCCTGAATATCAAATCTCACGCTACCCAATTACGAATTATCAATACTACCAATTTACATCCAGCACTGGTTACGTTATGCCAGGACATTGGATAAATGAGAAATATCAGACAAACAGTGAAAATTATCCTGTGGTGAACATCAGTTGGTATGATGCGAATGAATATTGTAAATGGTTATCGGCCAAATTTCAGGCAAAATACAGGCTACCGACAGAGGCCGAATGGGAGAAAGCTGCACGAGGCAAAGAGGGTTATCGGTGGCCGTGGGGAAATGAGTGGAATTTGACCTACTGTAATACGAAATTAAACGGCGGAGGCCATCATGAGATTACCCCCGTCAATCAATTCGCGAACAAAAATAATAGCCCTTATGAAGTAGTTGATATGATTGGGAATGTTTTGGAATGGTGCAACACGAAATGGGGTAATCATTGGCAAAGACCTGAATTTAGCTACCCTTATAGACCTGATGACGGCCGAGAATCGATAGAGGGGGATGAATTGAGGATCATGCGAGGGGGTTCTTACCGAGATTTTGTTTTTCGTTTGCGCAGTTCAAACCGTGATCGGTATATGCCCGATAAATTTGCCCCTCATATTGGGTTTCGGTGTGTCAAGGAAAAAGAAGGCGCTATTTACAAGGCAATGTCGCGCGGTGCAATATGAATGATTTGGATGAGCAGAAGATACAAAAAGATTTGCAAAGCTTTTGTGATGCATGGAAACCTGAAATTTCATCAGATGATGAGATACTTCACCGACTTCTTACCGAATATATTGAAAATCCGGGTGCAGACAAGTTGGCTCGCAGTTACCTGGAATTGCTTGTATACGCGGGTGATTCAGGAGTTAGTCGGGGGGAAATTTATTCAACTATATGGCCGCATCTGTCCGAGGAAGATGCAGCAGCAAAGTTGACCGCCTTGCGAAATCGTTTAAATGTCGTACTTGGCGGGCTACCAGGTAACAGACTGGCCAACTATCAAATTAAAGCGGACCCTAACCCTGTTGAAGACCCTCACTTTGATGATCTATTGCGTATCGAGACCTTAAGTCCGACAAGCGCATCTTACGAGGATCTTAAATCATCTCGTTTTTCAAGTTCCGATATTTCTAACCCGAAACTGCGTATTGCATGCGATTCCTACGATTTAGGCGATTATTATCAGGCGCTTTCCCGATTTGACGACCTTTTGCCAGAATTGCAGAATCAGAACTCGTTCAATAATTCAGAGCTAACCCAATTTTTTTATTATTTATCTAAGACCTTGCTGAAGCTAAACTGGTACGAATCTTTAAGCCAGTTTTTGGCATTACCTTACCGGCGTTTTTCGCACCTTTTACAGGGGGCGTTGGATGCAGAACTTTATCAGGTTGCCGGCATCAGTTACCGGCAGCAATTGGCCTCGACGAATGCATTAAGTGTCCTGGACCACGCACTTTTGTTGCTGGGTCGTGTTGCAGAGCTAGAGCCTACTCCAAAAATCTGGCAAAAGATGGGGGACGTTTGTGTTTTGAAGGCTCAAGTTTATATAGATGAGGTTCATTGTGTTGGCAATGATCCATTAGCCCAGGAAGCCAGTTTAATGCATGGAGAACGCTGGTTAGAAAAGGCTAGAGAGTATTATCAAACGTTTTGGGATCAGGCAAACAAGGCTGCTCATTATGAGGGAAGGTTATACGGCACACTTGCGTTTCTTTATGTAGCTCAAAGCAAGATTGTTCCAAATCAACTCTCGCTAGATAAGTGGGCCGAAGCAGAAACCTATGCTCGTGGTGGATTTGAACCAATTCAATTTCGTAAGCCATTTGGTATTGTTGCGGGAAAGTATGCATTTTCAATAGTTCTACTGGCCAAAGGAGAATGGTTTTTACAGCGGGAGCTGCTTGATGAAGCGTATGTTTGTTTTAAAAATGGGTTAATGAATTTGCTGGAGACGTTCGTCGATTACATTGAAACTGATAAGGTTATCCTGGGTTCAAAATTTGAATTACCCAAAGTATTGAAAACAATGCAGCAGCTAAGTGAGGCGATGGGTAATCTCAATGACCAAGAGACGGAACTTAGGGATAAAGTAGAAACTGTTTTAGGCGACGCGGGCATGGAATCTGGCATGTTTGACCAGGTATGCGTGTATACTCCTCTGGTATAAACGGAGCAGCTCATAATGAAAGTTACTGTTGAGCAACAGGAAGTCAGTTTATATTTGGGAGGGGCATTTGCCTTCGTTTTTGATAGTAAAGGGCAAATTCTTATCCTGCGTGAAGATGACAAGCATAGAAAATATGATTGGGATTTGCCTGGGGGGAAGTTGCAAAACGAAGAGCCTCCTCTTGACGGACTTTACAGAGAAGTAAAAGAAGAAACAGGTTTGTCGATTGAACTGCTGGACAGCTTGTGCTACCTAAAATGGGACCGGCATAGCAGTGGCTATCCGATTTTGGTTGCGTTTTATTTAGCGAGATCCATCTCAAACGGATTACAGTTGTCAAAAGAACATGTTAGCTTTCGCTGGGTGAATAGAGATGTTTTACGTCAGGAAAGCATCCAATTACCGCCTGGGCAACATATTGTCGATGCAATATTTCAACATTACACAAACTTGCCCTATGAAGTGTAAATAGGTTTAGGCTTTCGTTACGAGTTTACTGAGCAGCTTGATTTGGAAACAAATATGCAAGAATCCTTCCCCGATGGAAGCATTGTGCCTCGAATATTGCCTCAAGTTTTTACGGCCGTTCACGGTGCAATTGGGGACGAATGGCTTGATAATATAAATAAACGGTGGCAAGCTGAAGCAGATTTATCCGCTTCCCACATTGAGGCCATTGCCCAGGAAATTACACAAAGCTTAATAAACAAAAGGGCAAATGGTGGTTCACAGGCAAGCAGCTTGTTGCCTCCTCAGGAACAGGCGTCTTCACAGCTGCTATTGCCACTAAATTGGAACGGGATTGGTATCTGGGCTGCGGTCAGCAAAATTGTAGGCAGATTCCATGTATGGCTATTTGATCTGGGTTCGGGTCATTTCACCTTTGGGCCAGACAATTTAACAATTGGTCGGTGGAACTCGCTTGTTGCCTACACGCCTCTCGGTGAAATCCTGGATGTTTTCCCTGGACATAGCGGAGAAATTATACCGGGCAGGCTTCAAGACCATGTAGACAGGCTGCTACAAAACATTGTCAAAAATGAGAAAATTCCGGTCCAATTAGACCTGGATATTAGCATGGCCTGTCCGTCCAACTGCGTTTTTTGTTTTTCTGCCCCTTATAGAAATGTGCATAAGCGCCAATTGATCATGGATAGGGCCTTGATGCTTTCCATGATTAAGCAGTGGGCGCAGTTGGGTGTGAAGGTGATTCGTTTTGATGGCGGCGGGGATCCGTTAACGCATCCAAACTTTCTTGAGGCTGTAGAATTGTGTTATGAACTTGGTCTGCAAACGGCCGTTCTCACCGCAGGTGATCTGTTACAAGAAAATCAGCTAGAGACACTGGTGCGATGCGGTACGTACGTTCGCGTCAGTTTGAATGCCGGCTCAAATGAATCTCGCCTCCTCATCCACAAGCCAGCCAGTAGCAGAATGAATCTGGAAAGCATTTTGGCAAATATCGCCAAATTGGCTGAGCTGCGCACGCAGTTTTATGGAAGAGACGCCTGTGACAAGATGCTTATAGGGGCCACGTCAATGGTGCACCCCTTGAACAGCCATGAAGCCTATACAATTGCCGCCAGGGCGAAAAAGGCCGGATTCGATCATATTTCTTTTCGTGTGATTTTGGGGGAAGAGCATCGTGTGGCGTTTTCGCCAAAGATGCTGGAGGATTTAAAGACAGATTTTGAGCATATTCAGAAGGAGTTAGTTGATGACACCTTTCTTGCTTTTCTGCCCACCCGTGAGCTGACCGATACAGGGTACGTGCCTGAGCGTTATTTTGCCGAATGTCTGGCCTGTACACACCGTGCCCTGGTTGAAGTAGGTCCACAATCGGAAATTGCAGCCAATGTTCCCTGTGGCCGTTATCGTGGCCATGGGTATCTTTCATCGTCAGCGTCGAATGCTACATCTGTCGTTTTCAACCGGTACGACATACAAACACCTGTACAAAGCACCTGGATGAATATCGGTATGAAAAACATGGTTGATAGTTTTCCCCGCAGTTGCAGCGACTGCATTGATCGCTCGGCAAACTTGTTTTTTGGACGGATTTCTTCAATATTAAAACACAATCAGCAAGCTCGGTTCTTAAAATTTAACCGCAGCCATGTTGAAACCCACCGTACTTTGAATGGCAGGTGGTCGTTAATAGACGAGGTCACGGTACCGGTTAAGGCCAGTTAACCCCTCCAACATTTTCCCTCGTAAACTAAGCCAAAACATGAGCATGGCGGGAAATGAATGGACTTAACATAAAATGCAGGCGATGAATTTCTGTGCCTGAGAATATGTATACAATTGATTGACAGGCTGTTGGACCCCCCTGTATAGTAAATTAAACAAGGGATCGTGCCGGATCGTTTGATTGTTGGGAGAATCGCAAGTCTTTGAAAAAGGAGAATGAGATGAACAATCGAAGAACGCTCCGAACATTAAAGCAATTGCACAACATTTGTAAAGCCGGTGAAAGAGGGTTCAACATCGTGGCCAACTCGGTGAGCAACCGGGGATTGAAGGTGATGTTGAAGTCTTATGCCCGAGAGCGCCGTCAAATGGCCGACGAGTTGAAGACCATGGTCGAATCATTGGGTGGCAACGTGTCCAACCGGCGCAGCCTACTGGGGATGATTCATCGGGGGCGGATTGTGATCATGTCAACCCTGGCGATTGGCCCCACAGACACGGAGAGCGTGGCGTTAAAAGAGGCGGTAGTGGGTGAGAAAACGGCCGTCAGAACCTACCGGCGGGCGCTCAATAAAGATTTGATGCCAGAGGCCAGGGCACTGGTGCAAAATCAGTATGAGCAAGTCCAGGCGGCCAGCCAGAAGGTAGATCGGTTACGCGGTTTGCCCAGCGATCGGTTGGTGGTGCGCCTGTTTAATTCGGAGCGGGATGCAGCAACTGCCGTAAACACCCTAAAACAGTCCGACTTTTCCAACGATGCCATCGAAACCGTCAATCTCAACCAGACTAACGATTTTGCCCGCCAATACCGGAATGACCAGGCTGTGACTCAGGAAACGACATTGTCTGGCATGGTAGGCGGGGCGATTTGGGGCAGTCTGTTGGGGGCGGCCGCCGGCATCGGCTTTTTACTCTTTTCCGGCTTTGAGCCATTTATTGCCGCCACGCAGGAGGGAACCTGGGGGTTAGTGGCCCTCAGCGGTACGTTTAGCGGCGCGTTCATTGGCGGACTGCTGGGCTTTTTCATTGGCCTGGGCACGGCCGAAGAAGACGAATACCTTTATGATGACAGCATGGAACACGGCCGTACGATGGTTTTACTCCACACCACCCGCCGCCGCGCCCCTGAAGCGTCACAAATTATGCAGCAGGTCAACCTGCAAGCCGCCACCGTCCAACCAACCCAGTAACGCCTCTGTTGGAATATTGCCTTTACCGAATCAGTTTGATTTCGATAGGCAAATCAAGTTCTTGCCAAACGGCATCCGCTGTTAACACAGGCACATTTTTCGTCATTGCCAGCGCCATACAGGCACGATCGGCGAGTGAAAGCCCGAGGGGTTTCCCCAAAGGCAGCAAAAGTGCCGCAACGCCCGCTTGCTGTGCTGAAAACGGCACAATTTCAATCGGTGTGGTCAGGAGCTTGTTTAAGACGGCTTCTGCCTCATGCCCATCGCGCACGAAACGGCCGATTACCTCACTTAAGTTCACGGTAGACAAACAACAATCTTCCAAATGCGGCGCTACCAATTCATGCCCTGGCTCCCGAAAGAGAAACGCCAGCAGTGCCGAGGCATCCAAAACAATCATTCGGATTCAGCTTCTTCGCGCCGTTCGGCAATGAGTGTCTCAACAGTGTTGGTGGGTTTGTAGGCTCCGTAGAGTTCTGTGACCCATTCCTGTAATTCGGTAGGGGTGGTGAGCGATTGGTTTTGCAGGATAACGGCCGTTAAAATTTCCCGCGCCTCCGCCTCCATGCTGCGTCCCGCTTTGGCCGCTCGTACCCGCAGTTTGGCATGAACCTCATCTGGCAAATTTCGAATGTTTAATACAGCCATAGAAGCCTCCAAAATATATTAACGAAATTGTAGGCATTGTAGGCATTGATGTCAAACCGGAAGATGAAAATTCAACCTCGATGGCGTATACTTGGCGCAACAAACCAAGCCAACTGCCAGCGAGAATATGAAATACGACACCGCCAAACTACGCCAATTTATCAACGAACATTTTGGACCGCACGACCTCAATGATCTGCTGTTTGATTATTTCCGCTCGGTGCATGAAGATTTAACGCCGGGAATGACCAAACGGCAGCACATTTCGCTGCTGCTTGAATTTTGCGACAGGTGGGGCAAGTTCCCCGATTTATTGGCGGCGATTCAAAGGGAACGGCCGTTTTTCCAACCCGACGACTACGTGCAAGGCCAAAAAGCGCCCGCTGCTGCGCCGCTACCACCAGCCCCCATCACCCGCAACCCGCGCCAAATCTTCATCAGCCACGCCCACCAGGATGCTGAAATGGCCCAACAGCTGGCCCGCGACCTGACAGCCCGCGGCTACGACATCTGGATTGCCCCGGACAGCATTCGCCCCGGCGAAAAATGGGTAGAAGCCATCAACCGCGGCCTGGAAGAAAGCGGCGTTTTTCTTGTACTCATTAGCCCAGAGGCTGTTAATTCTACCTGGGTTAAGAGTGAAACTAATAGTGCTATTAATTTGAATCTTCAAGGGAAAATACGTTTTTTTCCAGTAAAGATTAAAGCAGCAAATGAACCCATATTATGGCAGAATTACCAGAATATTTCTTATAGAGGAGCAAGTGATCTACACAGATTATTGAATGAATTAAGTAATAAGGGCAAGTTTTACGACCCTCCAATGAACTTCTCTTTATTGGACCGCTTGAAGAAAGCAATTGTAACTTTGTTACAAAAGCCAATATTTTGGGTAGGAGTTGCAATATTTAGTACAGCTTTATTGTTTGCTCTGTTCTATTTTGAGGTGATAGAAAATCCACTGAATGTCACAAGGACCCCTGAGGCGACAAAAACATCGGAATCACCAACAAATACTCCAGCCTTTACGCCAACTCCATTACCAACTGTTCCTTCACCTTCCGATCTTTTGGAAATCCAAACGGACGATTTTTCTTCATTAGAGAGTGATTGGGATCATTACATAGGGTCAAGGGGTAGCGTTCTTTATGATAACAGAGAATATTCAATAGAGGCAGAGTCTCAAGTGCTTTTTGTTGGGATGTGGGCTGGTGCTGGTACGGTTGCTGATAGAAGAATTGCCCTGCAAGTTGATTTACTCGGTTATCACGAGGATATCGACCGGGTTGAGCAAGGTATTGTCTTCGGTTGGCATCAGGATTGGCGCAGTAAAGCATATGCTTTCACGTTTAATTCTTCCGGTAGATGCTTTTTCCGCGAAAGCGAATCAGGAGATACCTGGACCACAACTTCAAGTCGCCAATCAAATGTTAGTACAAGTTACAACTCTGAACATACCTTATTTTTAGTCATAGCTGGAAATGAAGCACATGGTTACATAGATGGTGTTCATTGCAATACCATAGAACTAGAAAATTATCAATCAGGCCTAGTTGGTCTCGCCTCACTCGGATTTCAAGAACGTACAAAATCCTACTTTGATAACTTCATTATTTATCGATTTCGTTGAGAAGTCGCACTATCCCTAATTGTATCCCTGCTTCACCAAGGTCTTCTGCATGTGCTGTGGCAGGCGTCTCGCCTCGCCACCTCTCCTCGGTTCATCATGAGTTTTGGGTGCCAATTTTGGCTTCAAGTCATTGAGGTAGGCGGGGTCAGGTGAAGGGTGGCCAATGGCAGGGAAGACAGTTCAAGATTAGCCAGATTGAGCATTTTGCTGGCATCTTCAATTTCAATGCCAACAACGCGGCCAGATTCATCAAAATCCAGAACGATGTTTGGCGCAACCTCTTCGGATTCCACAGCAACATGCTTGGTTAGCTCAATGTAGAGCATGTTAGTTTCTTCAAAGTAGCGAATGATCATTTACGCAGTAATGGGTGTTAATTTGTAAACCTGTCCATACTTGGAAGCTGTTGCAATGTCTTCTTGTCTTAACGCCTGTCGCACATCGTCTAACTGCCAGCGAGACAGAGCAAGCCTAATTATTCATCGGAGCAGGCTCAAAATGCAGCCGCATCAGTTGTTCTGGGCGCAGCCCCAACGAAGCATAAACCTTTCCTTCACGGCCACTGAATTCAACCTCAAAGGCATCGCCATCGGCCAAGATTTCCACGATAGTACCAACTTGCCCGCGCCAGAGATGATGTTCGGGCAAATCCTCAGTTAAAGTTACGACGTCGAGTAAAGAAAATGTGTCAGTCATGCAAACGCTCCTACAAAACATAGCAGCTTGTCAGCCGAGGTACAGCTGAACCATGCTCAATTATCCAACCGCTTACTTTTTAATGTTGCTGCATCGCTTCATGCACCCGCTGCGGCGTAAGCGGAATGCGGCGGAGGCGGGTGCCGGTGGCGTCGAACACGGCGTTGGCGATGGCCGGGGCGACGCCGTCTTTGGGGATTTCGGCGATGGCTTTGGCGCCAAATGGGCCGGTGGGCTCGTTGGTTTGCACCAGGATCGCCTGCATCCAGGGCATCTCGTCGGCGCGGTAGATGTGGTAGGGGCCGAACTGGTCGTTAACCAGGTTGCCGGTCTCGTCGTACGCCATCTCTTCGCAGTGGCCGTAGCCCAGCGCCTGAACCATGCCGCCCTCCACCTGCCCGCTGGCGGTAAGGGGATTGATCGGCACGCCGGCATCGACGGCCATGACCAGCTTGGTGACGGTGACCTGGCCGGTCTCCGTGTCTACCTCCACCTCGGCAAACTGCCCGGCAAAGGGGGGCGGCGAATCCATACTCACGTAGCTGGCGGTGGCCATGATTTGCCGCTGCTGGTCCTGGTGCAGGCTGTGCAGCCCAATGGCTGCCATGCTGACGCTGCGTCCATCAGGGGCAATCGCATGTCGGTTCTCCAGGCGAATGTCGTGCCAGCTCTCAAGTTCCAGCATGAGGGCAGCCCGCTCTTTGATTTGATCGGCTACCTGTTCAGCGGCGCGTTTAACGGCCGTTCCCGAAATATACGTCGTGCTGCTGGCGTAAGCCCCCGTGTCGAATGGCGTCATGTCCGTGTCGCTGGAGTAGATGATGATGTCCTCTAATGGCACGCCCAGCACCTCGGCGGCAATCTGGCTGAGCACCGTGTCTGACCCCGTGCCCAAATCCGTCGCGCCCACCAGAACGTTAAACGAGCCGTCGTCGTTGATTTTGACCGACGCGCCGCCCATATCCAGGCCGGGGATGGCCGTGCCGTGCATGCACATGGCCGCGCCCAGGCCGCGCCGCAGATGAGGCTTGCCGGGCACCTCGTGCCAGCCGG
>CALBTC010000085.1 GCA_937967805.1 uncultured Anaerolineaceae bacterium | reverse complement strand
GCCACTACGCCGAGCTGTACACCACCTACTTCCGCCACCAATCGCTGGAATATCGACCGTGGTGAGACTTTTAAGGCCTAATAGTGAATTTAGCTATAGTTGCTTAACTTTCTTGACTATAGTAACAGGTGGCTTCAAAAGTAGTTCTTTGAGCGGATCTTCTCCAATTTCTCCTGCCCAATAAAGATGTAATTTCGTAATTGCATCGATCCAACAATCTCCAAGATCTAAGAACTTCATATCGCCTTCAAATGCCACATTATCGCATTGAACTAGCCATATATCCCCTTGATATCTCACTCGGCCTTCCGGCGTTGTGATTTAACGATATGAACCTCTCTGCATCCTGAATAGTTTTGCATGCGAAGAATGATTGAAATCTTGAGTGCCGGCCAGGGTAATGGCTTCTCCGAATGTATTCGGCTAGCATCTCTATCATCCCGTTTATATCTTTTTCAGGGGATATTCTCTTGTTCATTAAGTAGATACTCCCAACCATGATAAGTAACACCTGCAGGAAACATTGAAACAAAATTAATTGCACGGTTAGTCGTGTCAGTAATTTCGGATTTATCAAACTTGAGATTTATGACTTGTCCTTCATTTAGTCGCCCTCTTACCCTGTCAACATGATAAAATTCTGGCATTGTTACACCCTCAAAAGATACCATTCACCCTGGCCCTGGTTTGTAAAGTTATTCTCGGATTTTAGCACATGCCTAGCGAGATACGGCCGTTCCCCCAAAACACAAAATCATCCACGGTAATTGGCTGGCCGGGGCATTGGCGACGCAATCGGAGAAACGGCCGTTTGTTTTGCAACGGCCGTACCCGATTGCATCGCCTCTACTTGTTTTTTTGGTTTTTGGATGAGGGTGGTGGGATACAGCCGTTCCTCTGGATTAAAATCAAGCAGGCGTCAACGGTTGGATGCGGGCCACATCATTTTGAATCGCCTGGGCGGCATCCCAAAGGTCCACAGCGCGCTGGGCATTGATTGAAATCGAATATTGCCCTTCTCTGTCACCTTTCAGTGCATGAAGTCGGTTACCCGGTGGAACCCTCAAGTCGTCCAGTCTAGTCGCCAAATCGACATACTCAAGTTTGCGCGCGGCCCATTTCGCTACGTCTTGTGGAAACCGCTTTGCCTTACCAGTGACATATAGTTCTTGTGTACGTTTATCCGCAAACGACTTGATCATGCGCTAAAATGTACTTTGTCACGTGACGCTTGTCAATCCCACCACACCGGCAACCACATTTCCCATCGCATCGCCCATTGGCTGGCCGGAAAATAGGCGACGCAATCGGAGAAACGGCCGTTCCCCCAAAACACAAAATTATCCACGGTAGTTGGGTGGCTTTCATTCAGCTGACCACTGCAAAATGAGCAATCCATGATTGGCATTCGCCACGTAGGCAAACTCGTCAACAACATCGATGCCCCACACAACCCCCGGCGTTTCGTACTCGCCCGCCAATTCAGGATTTTGCGGATCGGACACATCTAGCACCAATAGGGAACTCTCTACGCCCAGAAACGCGTAACTGTCCGCCAGGTAAACTTCCTGCGCGTAGGCTGACGTTTCATAAAAGCCAACTTCTTGCGGCTGGGTGGGATCGGAAATGTTATAAATCCGCAGCCCATTCTGGCCGTCGGCTAAATAAGCATGGGTGCCAGAAACCTGAATGGATTCGGCCGTTCCCGCACTGTCAAAAAAGCCTACTTCTAACGGACTGGCCGGATCAGAAACGTCTACGATGCGTAGGCCCTGATCTTCCATCGCCACATAAACGAAGGAATCGACTACAAAGAGATCGATGACATGATCGGTGCCTATATCAAAATAGGTGCTAATCGGCTGTGGAGCGGCCGGTTCAGAAATGTCAGCAATGCCCAGCCCGCCCTCTCGGTTGGCCGTATAAACATGTGGGCCAACATTTTGAACCTTTAAAGTGAAGCCTGGCGGGTGGTAAAAGCCCAGCTTAACAGGATTTGTTGGGTCGGAGAGATCCAAAATCTCCAGGCCCAATCCATCAGCCAGATACAAGTAAGGTTCTGCATAATACAAGCCCTGCCCGGCAGTGGAGCCGGTTGGCTCAAAAGCGCCCACCTCCTGGAGATTGGCCGGGTCAGAAATATCTACCACGCGCAGGCCGCCAGACGAATCTGCCAGGTAAGCGTAATCACCAGCAACCATCACATCGCGTACCGACCCAAGATCATCATTCGCGCCTACCTGTGTCAGTTGGACCGGGAGTGGAGGCGTTGGCGTCGGTAATTCAATTGTGGCTGTGGGGACGGGCGTGGGGGTTGGATCAGGCTGGGTTGGCGTGGGCAAAACCGCTTTATCATCAGAAGACGGTGAAGCCACAGTTGGAGCCGGTTCTGGCTCTAAACACCCAACCAACAAAAGGGGAAAAAGCGCAAATGCCAAAAAACGCTTGCATAAGATCATTCACGATGCCTCCATTGACTGTTATTCGGCAGGCCGAAGTATCAGTTTTTTATATCCCGTTTTCCGAAAAAACCAAAGAGATTGGAATTGCCTTTTTTGCCGCCTGAGGATAGAGTGGCTTTTATGACACAGATTGATCCTGAAACGGTAGCCAATCAGGCCGACGAAACCGAACTCATCGCTAGAATCCAGGCGGGCGATAAATCCGCCTGCGACGAATGCATCGCCCGGCATTCACCCACTCTCAACCGATTGCTGCTGCGCCTGCTGGGCAACGAACAGGACGCTGAAGACGTGCTGCAAGAAACGTTCCTTAACGCTTTCCGCGCCATCGACAGCTTTGAAGGGCGTTCCAGCCTGAGCACCTGGCTTTACCGCATCGCCTACAACGCGGCGATGATGCGCCTGCGCCGCCCCAACGCGCCCACCGTTTCCGTGGAGGAAACATTGAACGAGACCCCTGGCTACATTCCACGCCAACTGTTTGACTGGTGCTGTCTACCGGAAGAAACTTATGACAGCGAAGAAGTGCAAACCGAACTGCGCCGGGCGATTGCCGCCATGCCGGAAACATTGCAAACGGTCTTTTTGCTGCGGGAATTGGAGGGGATGAGTACGGAGGAAACGGCCGTTACCCTCGACATTTCCCCCAGCGCCGCCAAAGTGCGGCTGCACCGCGCTCGGCAATGGCTGCGCGACACACTTGGCCCCATTCTGGACCCTGAGGGCACCGGACAATTATCCGCTCGCTAACCGAAGCTAAACCGCCATAGCTGCTGTCTCGCGCCGCTTTTGGCGCTGGGTCTGGCGCAGTTGGGCAATGCGCTCATCAAATGTGGCGTTTACCAGCTTGCGCTGCGTGGCCCAAATGAGCCGCGTTTGAATACGCACCGTCTCCATGAGCATAGCCGGCAGCAAAAAAGCGATCTCCGTTTTGCTCACCACCCAGTTGCTGCCGACTTCCTGCCCCACGGCAAAAATGTTGAAATCGTAATGTTCTTGCAATTGGTCGGTGCGCGCGTTCATAAAATAGTCGACATAGCGCGCGTTGTTGAGATGGCCGAATGGATCGCAAATGCCGGGGATAAGTTGCCCCTCAAGCTTAGTTCTGGCTACAATGCAGGCATGGATCTGTTTGCACACGGCCGTAAAGCCCAAATCGAAAAAGAATCCCCCCTGGCCAACCGGATGCGCCCGCGTACGCTGGATGAGTACGTGGGGCAGGAACACATCATGGGGCCGGGACGGCTGCTGCGCCGGGCCATCCAGGCGGACCAGCTTTCCTCGCTCATTTTTTACGGGCCGCCGGGCACAGGCAAAACCACCCTGGCAATGGTCATTGCCAACACAACGGAGAGCCATTTCATCACCATCAACGCGGTGCTGGCAGGGGTGAAGGAGATTCGTGAGGCGATTGCCACGGCGCAGGAGCGGCGCAATTTGTACGGCCAGCGCACCACGCTGTTTGTGGACGAGGTGCATCGCTGGAACAAAGCCCAGCAGGATGCCCTGCTGCCCCACGTAGAAAACGGCACCATCATTCTGATTGGCGCCACGACAGAAAATCCATATTTTGAAGTGAACAAGGCGCTGGTCAGCCGCAGCCGCATTTTCCAACTGCGCCCCCTCACCGAAGATGATTTGCGCCAGATTGCGCAGCAGGCGCTCAACGATCCAGAGCGCGGCTACGGCCGTCTAAACGTAGACATCGAGCCGGTGGCGCTGGATCACCTGGTGGACGTGGCCAACGGCGATGCCCGCGGCGTGCTGAATGCCCTGGAGTTGGCGGTGGAGACGACAAAAAAGGGGGAAGACGGCCGACTCCACATCACCCTCGACGTCGCCGAAGAATCAATCCAGCGCCGCGCCGTTTTGTATGACAAAGAAGGCGACGTCCATTACGATACCATCTCCGCCTTCATCAAAAGCCTGCGTGGCTCCGACCCCGACGCGGCGCTCTACT
>CALBTC010000084.1 GCA_937967805.1 uncultured Anaerolineaceae bacterium | reverse complement strand
GGTCCATTTGCAACCCATTCATTTGCTGCTGGCCAGCCTCAACGCCACCGTCAAACGGGTAAATCCGGACGTCATCCTCACCCGCTTTGGCGATACCTGGCTGCTGCCCCTGCTGTTGAAAACGGCACAGGAGCTGGGGGCAGACTGGTTCAACCTGAACCGGGATGAGGGCAAGTCGGTGATTCACCGGCAGGAAAACAGCTATTTTACCTACGGCCAGGTGGTCTACCGAGGAGAGCAGATACACCTGTACGGCCGTTTCCACATCGACCAGCGCAACGCCATGATGTATGGTGAATATGGCCTGCACGGTGCCTTTGAACAGGCGCGGGTGACAGGCCTGCCGGTGCAGGAGATTGCCCGTAAATCGCCTGGCTCCGGCGTGACGGCGCTGCAAATGCAGGAGGCACTGCGGCGGGGCATTTTGGTGCCTTACCAGAAGCAGCAGGCAGAGGGTTTCAAGACCGCTGCCCAGCTGATTCGCGCCGACCGGGGCGGCTTGGTCTACCAGCCGACGCTGGGACTGCATGAAGACGTGGTGGAGATCGATTTTGTCTCCATGTACCCCAGTATCATGGTCCGCTTCAACATTTCGCCGGAGACGGTGGGGGTAGAAAACGAAACCAGCGAGCTTATTCCTGAACTAGATGTGCCCGTGGATTTGTCCAGAGTTGGCCTGGTGCCACGTACGTTACGGCCGTTGCTGGTCAAGCGCATCGCGATCAAAGAGCAGCTGGCCACCCTCAACCTACTGGACTGCCGCTATCCGGCGCTCAAAGCGCGGGCGGCGGCACTCAAGTGGCTGCTGGTCGTTTGCTTTGGCTACCTGGGCTACAAAAATGCTCGCTTTGGCCGCATTGAGTCCCATGAGGCGGTTACCGCCTATGGCCGCGAATGTCTGCTGCGGGCCAAGGAAGCGGCCGAGGATTTGGGCTACGAGGTGCTGCACATGTATGTCGACGGGCTGTGGGTAAAAAAGCCAGGGGTGAACCAAAAAGAGCAGGTACGGCCGTTGCTGGATGAAATCACCACACGCACCGGCCTGCCCATTGCCCTGGAAGGCATCTACAAATGGGTCACTTTCCTGCCCTCGCGGCTGGACGAGCGGGTGCCGGTGGCCAACCGCTACTTTGGCGTGTTTCAGAACGGCAAGATCAAGATGCGGGGGATTGAAGCCCGGCGGCATGACACGCCGCCCTGGATTGCTCAGATTCAGCTGGAAATGATTAAACGATTGACCCAAGTACCGAACGACCGTTCGCTTTCCAGCGCCATTCCCAGCCTGATTACCTTCCTCCGGCAGCAAGTAGATGACCTGAAAAACGGCCGTATTCTCCTGGAGCACTTATTAGTCTCGCAGCGACTAAGCCGGGAAATTACGGAATATCGCCTGCCCTCCCCTGCTTGCCGGGCAGCGATACAGCTAGAAGCGGTAGGCAAACCGCGCCGGCCGGGGGAGCGTATTCGCTTCTGGTATAAACAAGGAGAGGCAGTGGTTCATGCCTGGGATTTGCCAACGAGAGTCGATACGGCCATTCTCGACATCGACCGCTACACCACCCTGCTCCTGCGCGCTGCTAGCGCTATTCTGCAGCCACTGGGCTTGTCTGAGGACAAATTGCGGCAAGCAGTTCTGGCCGATGCCTGGCAACAGTCGTTACCTTTTTGGTTTCTTAGTCATCACGATCATCTGTCAGGGGAACGGAGGTAGAAATGCCAGTGCGGTGGCTTCCGCTCCTACGCCGCCTCCTGTGGCTGCACCAAAGCCCGCACCCTCGCCGGAACAGGCGTCCGTTACTTTGTTTCAAGCAGTTTGGGGCAGCGACATTGCCCACCCAGTAATCGGGCGGGCATCTTCAGGCGTTTCTTTCATCCGATCTTCCATCGCTGCCAGCACATCTGCGTCAAAATAGCGATGGCCACAGTTTGGGCAAACCCACGCAGACACATTCTCGAAAATGAACCACTGCCCATGCCGTTGGCGGGCCACCATGACCTGCTTTTTTTGCTGCGGCTGGTCGGTATCACAAAATTCACAAGGATATGTGCGCTCGCTCATCATTGCACCTTTAATCCACCACGTAAATCGTGATGATGATTAGCAATTTGCCATCACTGCGAAAACGGCAGACCACATCAACTGCATTCTCCTCTACATCACCGCGAATCACTTAGCGCGGGCCGCGTGGATCATCTGTATAAGTCGAATCGAGGTCGCCATTCAGCGGTACATTTCGTATGTCGTCCAACGTGAGGGTATCGGCGTCTGCTTCTTCCAGCGCATGATCCGTCATTTGATACTTTCTTTCACGAACCGCACGCCGGATGCGGCGCAAAACACCTCTATTCACGTTTCTGTCCCTCCTCCATTGAAGTCCTCATCCAAATGGTATTTAACCATATGCTGTAAATCATTTTACCACACGATCCTCATTCATCTCCTCACCCCGACCAGGATCAAGTTCTTGACGTCACGCCGGTCGATACGGATGCACCGGTAAAATCCGCCAGGTTACAGCATTTATAAAACGAACGAGGCAAGGTAGCAGGCGCTATTCTTGCCTCGTTTTGCATATTCCGGCGAAAACGATCACTGGTTCCGGGCCATGGCGATCACTTCGACCGGAGCAAAGCGATCGGTCACAGGGTGACAACGCTGGATAACAAATCATACCGTCAACT
>CALBTC010000083.1 GCA_937967805.1 uncultured Anaerolineaceae bacterium | reverse complement strand
TATTCATCAAATGGTGGAACTTTTATTTCCGCAACCATGCATGCAACTCCTAAAATCATGTAGGGCAATTTTGCAAAATTGCCCTACGCAGCAGCCTCTCGTTTTTTGATCAAGCGGGACAAACCAATGCTGACGAGAATGAAGACAACAGAAATAATCAACGTGATGGGATTCACCTGCACGTCGCCGGCAACCAACTCATCCAGGGTGCCAAAGGAACTGCCGAGCAGCACAATAGAAATCGTGCCGGGAATGGAACCGATGGCCGTTGCCAAAATAAACGGCTGCCACTTAATCTTCAAAAAGCCGGCGGCGTAGTTAACCAAATCGTACGGCAAGAAGAGCAGCCGCATGATGAGCACTGTCTCAAAACTGTTTTGACGCATCCGATCCGTATATTTTTGAATGCGTCCGCTCTTTTCTTCATCTTCTAACACGTCCTGGCCAAAATAACGGCCCACGCCGTAAGCAACCATTGCCGAGCTATTGCTGCCTAACACAGTGTACAAAATGCCAATCGGACCGAAGAGAAATCCCCCAAGCAAGGTAAGGACCGTGGCGGGGAAAAAGATTAACGGCCGTAACGCATACACCACAATGTAAAACAGCGGTCCGTACAAACTGTCGGTCAAAAAATCGGCAATGGCGTTAAGACTGTCTGCCAACGTGAGGTTGTTCAAATTGGCATAGAGATAGTAACCGCCAACCACCATTCCCCAGAACAGCAGCGCCACCAGCTTGTTGCCATATTTCCGCCAGAATGAAGGGCTATCCACTTCGATTTTTTCTGTGTCGCCTAGTAGATTATCGCTCATAAATGCCAGGTTTCCTTTTTTACTGACGCAATTGTCCATGACAGAGAGCCGTTGAACGTATAAAATCTTACAAACCAAAGCTTACAAAAGCATAACAAAGTGGAGACACCTGCAAATGACACCTGAGAATGATAACGGCCGTTCCCGTACCTACACCTGGCAAGACCCCATCACAACTGCTGAGGCTGCTCGCCAAAAAAGCGGGCTGGAATTTTTCGGCGAGATGATCAGCGGCAATCTGCCCCAACCGCCTATTGCTAAAACGCTCGATTTTCAGCTTACGGAAGCGATGGAGGGAACGGCCGTATTCGAAATCGACTGCTCAGAATTTCACTACAATCCGCTGGGGGCTGTGCACGGTGGCGTCATCGCCACGCTGCTGGATTCGGCCATGAGCTGCGCCATCCACACGCAGTTGCCAGCCGGAACAGGCTATACCACCGTGGAGATGAAGGTTAACTTCGTCCGCCCCATCCTGCAAGACACCGGCCCGCTGCGCTGTATTGGCAGCGTCGTGCACGGCGGGCGGCGCATCGCCACCGCCGAAGGCAAGCTGGTTGATGCCGACGGCAAACTCTACGCTCACGGCACCACTACTTGCTTCATTTTTTCAGCTTAGATCGATGGATTCTAGGACTGGCAGTCCTAACTGCTTAAATTTCAACCCCGTTTAGAGCAAGGACTGCCAGTCCTCAACGTAGGAAAGCTCGGCCTGAATTTGCCGGCAAATCACAGGGAGAGCTTGCTGCACGACCTCACTCAGCCCAGTCTCCCACGCCACCGACTCCGGCTGAATCCCGTACAGGATAATCTCAGGGGGCAAAATACCTAACGCTTCGGCCAGAGCCAGTGCCTCCGCCAAACCGGCGTCATGCAGCGTGCCGTTCATATTGGCCTGCTGAATCAATGACACCTCAGACAAGGGAAAACGCCGCCAGGTGCCGGGTTCGGCTCCAAAATTGGCGGCGTCAATCACAATGACCTTGTCATATCCTTGCAGCGTTAAGGCTGTTTCCAGGCCGGGCGTGCCGCCGTCGATGAGGGTGATGTGGGGGATGGATACGGCCGTTCCCCCCAACCGCGCCAACACCACACTCCCCACCCCATCATCCCCTCGCAGCGGATTGCCCAAAGCCAAAACCAACGTTTTCATAGCAAAATAGGGTTGGGGAGCACGCTCCCCAACCCTAAATCAAAATTTATTCAAACCTCACATCCAGCAAATGCGTCGAACAAGAAATACACGGATCATACGCCCGCACCAGCATTTCCAATGAATGCGTAATTTGCTCTTGCGTTCTATGCAGAATCGTAGGCACCAATTCCTTCATGTCCAGTTCAATGTTCGCCAAATTTTGCCCCGTGGGAATAATGCAGTTCGATCCCACAATGACGCCATCTTCAATGATGTAATGGTGGAACAGCGTGCCGCGCGGCACTTCACATGCCCCTACGCCTTCGCCACTCTGGCGTGTGGGCGGAGCCGGCTCCTCCCAGGCAATCTCTCGCTGCAACAGCGTATCAATCAGCTGAATCGCTACTTCCACGCAGTGAGCAATTTCCACCACCTGCGCCACGGTAATCAGGTAAGGATTGGTTACTTTTGGCTTCAAGCCCAGCCCGGCAGCCACTTCCTTGGCCACCGGATGCAGCAGGTCATGATTCACGTTGAAGCGCGCCAGTGCTCCCACCATGTAAGAGTCGCGCTGGTTTTGCGCATGTTTGGCTGATGAATGCGGCACCAAATATTCATTAGTCACCGTTTTGTAAGCCGAAACCGGCCAACTGCCACCATCTGTGCTCACAATCTCGCCGTCGATGAAGCCATACATGCCATCGTCACGGCGTAGGGCAATGTATTCTGTCTCCCGTTCAAATTGGGGCAGCTTGAGCGTTTGGAATAAATCGGCCGTCGCCACCACGTCAGCCCGCATCTTATCAAACCGTTCGCGCAACTCATACAGCTCAACGGCCATCGGAAAATGGGAAAAGCCACCAACCACCATCGCAATAGGGTGCGTATGTCGTCCGGCAATCACCCGGCACAAGTCGCCGGCCAGCTTCTTCATGCGCAGCGCCCGCAGCACCACATCCGGCGCGGTCGTCGCCAGCGGAATCACGCTGGCCGCACCCAAAAAATCGGGGGCAACCAGCATGTAGGCATGCAAGATATGACTGTCCAGCATCTCGCCCAAAAAGTTCAGACGGCGCAGCAGCTTGGTCTGTTCACTCAGTTCCACCCCCAGCGCCGCTTCAGAAGCCCGCAATGAGGCAGTCGCATGGCCAACCGCACAAATCCCGCAAATGCGGGAGGTAATGCGCGAAGCATTTTGATACGGTTTACCGCGCAGCATCGCCTCAAAAAAGCGAGGGGTTTCCACAATTTGCAGGTCGCATTGCTTGAGCTGACCATTGACCACATCCACCACGATGTTGCCATGCCCTTCCACCCGCGTCAGATGGTGGACATTCACTTTTACGTTAGACATTGACCGCCTCCTTTTGCAGGTCCAGCACCTTCTGGTTGGTTAAAAAGAGGCTCATCTTCTCTTCAATTTCCGTTGGATTCAAGCCACGTCTGGCCAGCGTCTCCCTGAATGAATCCATGTTGGGTGCCGAAACCGTGCCGCGGCAGCCTTCACAGCCAAAGCCGTAAGCCGGGCAAACCGCGTTACAACCCGCACGAATGATGGGACCCAGGCAAACCTGGCCCCGCTCATACACACAAACGTTTTCCTGCAGCTTGCATTCAATGCACATGGGATAATCTGGCAGCTTAGGTTGCCGCCCTTGCAGCAATACCGTCACAACGCGCACAAACTCTTCCCGGTCAATGGGGCAGCCAGGAATCACGGCATCCACCGGGATTACCTGGTCGATGGCCCGTACCGGATAGGTATCGTACCATTCAGCCTTGTCGCCGTAGACGTATTCGCGCACGTCTGGCAGCGGCTGCCGGTTGCGAATGGCGTTAATCCCACCGAGATGGGCACAGGCACCGAGGGCAATGACGTAGGCGGCCGTTTCCCGAATCCGCTTCAACCTTGCCTCATCACCGGGACGTGTACATGATCCTTCAACAAACGCAATCTGGTAATCCTCGCTGCGCGTACTGGTCGCCTCGCGGAATTCAACAATATTAATCACCTTCAGCAGTTCCGGATGGGTTTGCAGCGCATCCAAAACGGTGAGCTGGCAGCCTTCACAGCTGGTAAAATCAAAAAATGCCACGCGTGGCAAACCATTCGTCGATGCGTTCACAATGCTTCCTCCAAATCTTTGATTTCCGTGTAAGAAAGGGATGGACCGTCCAAACAAGCGTAAATGTGGTTGATCTGGCAGTGACCACACTTGCCTACACCACACTTCATGTGCCGTTCAAAACTAAGCCAGACGTCGTATTCGGCAACCCCCAATTTAAGCAAATCATCAAGGATAAATTTGTACATCACCGGTGGTCCGCAGACAATAGCGGCCGTATTATGCGGATTAAGATTAACTTCATCCAGCAGGCTGTTCACAAAACCAACCGGCCCGCGCCAATTGTGGTCACCATGATCAACCGTCGTGTACATCTCGACGTCTTCCATCCAGTTGAAAGCGTTGATTTCATCGCGGAAAAGCATTTCTTTGGGTGATCTGGCACCATACAGAATGATGAGACGGTTGTATTTTTCACGGTGGCTGATCGCTTCATAAATTACCGAACGAAGCGGCGCCAGCCCTAAACCACCGGCAATAAAAAGCACATCCTTGCCCCGGAATCGCGACATGGGGAAACCGCGTCCAAACGGGCCACGAATGCCCACTGTATCGCCCACATTGAGCTGATGCATCTTGCCGGTCAGGTTACCCACATTGCGCACGCACAGCTCAAAACTGCTGCCGCTGCGGCTGGGAGCCGAGCAAATGCTGATGGGCGCTTCACCCACGCCAAACAGGGAGACCTGCACAAACTGGCCCGGATCATGGTCCAGAACGAGACCGTAGGGAAGTTCAATGGTGTACAGTTTTTCTAGTTCAGTGAGGGTGCGTACGGCCGTTATTTTGGCCGGCACCGGCATGTAAATCGACGGCGACTCTCGCACCTCTTGCAGTAACGTTTTCATAACTCAGCTCCATTTCATGTTCGGGAACAAATGGCACCCCGTTTTGCTCTTGATATAAGGCGTTTAACACTTCGATTGGCGTGATATTGACCAGGCATGTTTCGCCACACCGACCGCAGCCCACACAGCCCAACATCCCATAAGCATCATGCATATATTTGCCCTTGCGCATAAAACGATGTCTCTGCCGGGCCATGCGCGCTTCGCGGAAATTGTGCCCACCGGCCACCAGGGCAAACGTCGTGGCCTGGCAAGAATCCCAGTGGCGCGTCCGCTGCCCTTTTGTCTGCGTCAGATTGGCTTCATCCACCACATTGAAGCAGACACAGGTTGGACAAACCTGGGTGCACATGCCGCACACCAGGCATTTGTCACCAATCGTTTGCCACAATGGACTGCTATACCGTTCCCGCAAAAGATCGTTCAGCGCCTCAACTGGAAATTTGAGCCGTTTGTGAAAAGCTGCTTGCTTTTCACTGATGACGGTCTTGTAACTTTGCTGCCAGGCAGGAGAAACTTCCGCCACAAACGTATCAGCAATCAAGGATTCGCCCTTGGGGGTGTTGATGTGAACCGCATACACATCCCCCAAATCCGTCAGATGGAGATCGGCCGCTTCCGGCAAATGAGACGTGCCCATATCATGGCAGTAAGCATGGGCCGAACAGGGCGACAGGCACTCAATGCTAATGAGGTAAATATCTTCCCGCCGGGCCTGATAATGCTGATCGGTAAACCCCTGGCTAAAAATATGGTCAAACAGCCGGGTCGCCTGCACATCACAGGTGTGAATGCCGAAGATAACTGTTGGTTCTGTCTCAATCACTGCCTGAATATGGCTGCCATCCAGGTGGTATTGCAGCAAGGTCTCTTGTTGGGGAAACAGATATTTCTTGGGCGGCACGCAGGTTGTTGGGTAATCCAGCGCCATCTCTGCGGCCGTTTCAATTTCCGCAAAGACAAACTGCCCTTGTTTAGGCTGTGGACCCACAACACGAAAACGCCTGCGCAGCCGCTGAATCCACTCGTTCAAAGCGGTTTTGGGAATTGTTTTCAGATCAGACATCCAATCAACTCTCTTTTGTGTATGTAATGTTTAATAGGACAGAGCAGATCAAGGGGATATGTGGCTATGACACCCGTATTGTGAAATATTGCACAATCCCCCGGCGTATTGTGTAATAATTCACAAGCAGTGTCTATTGATCATGATCCAAAAAGAATGTGACCATTGTCATGGCAAAAATCGGGTTTTTTTGGTATGGGCTTTGGCTTTTAAGTCAAAGAACCTACTCAGATGTTTAGGACCGGCGCTGGCGTCACCCCATCCAGTTCAGCCAAAATCTCGTTGAGCAGCCGGGTTTCCATTACGACACGGAATGGGCCAAAAGTGACAAAAACAAAGCGTAAGCCAACCAATCCGCTTTGACTTATTAGAACATCGGTGCTAAACTTTTGTCTCTGGCGTTTTTATAGGCAGATTCCCTGAAAAAAGCCAACGCAGAGGCGCGGAGGCACA
>CALBTC010000082.1 GCA_937967805.1 uncultured Anaerolineaceae bacterium | reverse complement strand
TGGTAATCCATGATGCTTATTTATACCACAGGTCTCAGACCTGTATAGTTACAATTGTAAATGGCTAATGGTTAATCGTTTACCATTTACAGTTAACCATTAAGCATTAACCATTTCTTCTAGAATCTCCCCCAACGTTTTCACTAAAAAATCGGCGTTTTCTTCCGTAAAAACCAGCGGTGGCTTGATTTTGAGCACGTTGTGCAGCGGGCCGTCGGTGCTGATGAGGATGCCCTTATCGCGCATGCGGTTGGCAATGTAAGAGGCTTCTTCAGCAGCGGGCTCCAGGGTTTGCCGGTCGCGCACCAGCTCCACACCGATGTACAGTCCCAGCCCGCGCACATCGCCGATGAGCGGGAATCGGGCTTGCAGTCTGTGCAAGCCATCCAGTAAGCGGTTACCCACCTCACGCGCCCTGAACTGTAGCTTTTCTAATATCAGCACTTCCAAAACTGCCAGTCCGATGGCGCAAGAGACCGGATTGCCGCCAAAGGTGTTGAAATATTCCATGCCGTTGGCAAAAGATTGGGCGATTTCGGGCGTGGTAACCACGGCCGCCAGCGGATGGCCGTTGCCAATCGGCTTGCCCAGCGTGACGATGTCCGGCACCACACCCTGCGTTTCAAAGGCCCACAGGTGCGTGCCCACACGGCCGAATCCCACCTGCACCTCATCGGCAATGCAAACGCCACCAGCAGCTCGTACCAGCGGGAACAGCGCCCGGAAAAATCCCGCGGTGGGCACAATTTGGCCACCACAGCCCAGCAGCGGCTCGCCGATGAATCCGGCAATCCCATTACCTTGCATTTGCAGCTTTTCGATGATTTCCTGAGCGTGCTGCGCGTAGAGACGACCGTTCCTCTCATCATCTCCGCGATACAAGCCGCGATACGGGTCCGGCATGGGCAGCACGTGAACATGCTCCGGCGCACCCGCCCCGCCAGGGCCGTCAAACTTGTACGGGCTGATGTCGATGAGTGCGGCCGTATTGCCGTGATACGCGCCGTCCAGCACCAGCCAATCGCGCCGGCCGGTATGGCTGCGGGCCAGGCGCAGGGCCAGTTCGTTGGCCTCGCTGCCGCTGCATACAAAGTAGCAAACGGAGAGCGGTTCCGGCAGCGTGGCGGTAAGCCGGGCGGCGTACTCGACCAGATTGTCGTGCAGGTAGCGGGTGTTGGTGTTGAGAACGGCCATTTGCCGCTGCGCCGCCTTGACCACATGGGGATGATTGTGCCCCACGTGCGGCACGTTGTTGACCGCGTCCAGGTACGGCTGGTTGTTTTCGTCATACAAGTATTGTCCCTGGCCGCGCACGATGTGCAGCGGATTTTGGTAGGAAATGCTCAGGGACGGCCCCAGGTGCTTCTGGCGCAGGGCTAGAATTTCTTCCCTGCTGCGACCAGCTTGAGGAAAAAAGTAGCTGGGAATCCTGACGAGCACGTTGGGATCAGGGCAGAGGCTGAGCCAGATGGCACGCTGGCTGGGAGCGGCGACACCGGGAAAGTCGGTGGCGGCGTTTGGTGGCAGCAAATCGCACAGGATTTGCAGGTGCAGATGCGGAGGCCAGCCGCCGTTGCTGGGGAAAGTGCCAATTTCGGCAAACTTCTCTCCCTTGGCGATGCGTTGGCCGACGGTGAGGCCTTCCAGTGAAGCTTCGCTGAGATGGCCGTAGAGTGTGTAGAAGGTGAGGCCATCGTAGACGTCATGTTGCAAGACGATGACTGGGCCATAGTCGAGGCGGTCAGTGTTGTTGGCGAAGCTGTGGACTGTGCCGGGGAGGGGGGCGTGTACGGCCGTTCCCGCCTCTGCAAACAAATCCAGCCCGATATGAATGGTCCGCCATTCATCCCGATCATTGCCGGGGATACGGAAGCTGTCGGCCGTGTAGATGCGTCGCGGTTCGTCGTAACGGCCGATGCCGATTTTTTTTGCCGCAGAGGGCGCAGAGGAGAGAGAGGGGTGGGCGGCGGTATTTTGGGCCATCGCGGTGAAAAGGAGCATGGTAAACGCTTCAGTGTCATTGGGGTCTTGGAGTTGGCCGAGGAGCAGACTGCCCGAAGTGAGATCGAAAATAGTGGGTGGTGATTTTTGCCAGTCGGCGTCGATCACCTTCGCAAGTCGCCCCCTGTTTTCGCGTAGCCAATCTATAACCTGCACAGACTTGGCCACAGGCTCCCAGCCGCAGACGTGGCGGAAGGTAGCCTCAGCCAGCAGCGGGCTGGTTTGGGCCAGCTTTTCCAGCGTTTCCCAGGCGGGACGGACCGAAATTTGCAGGTAAGCGTTGTCTGGTTCCTGGGTGTGCTGGTAGGCGCTCATGGTCACGCTGACGCAGAGGCGCATGGCGATGAGCGAAAAGAGCAGTGACACTTCCGCCTCGGTGAGCGGGTGGGCAGTGTGATAGCCGCGCACGACGTCGGCGGCTGCGGCCAGCGGGTCCGGCTTGTGCAGGCTGGCGTAGGCAGCGGCGATGGCCGGCTCGCACACCGTAGCGGTATAGAGCGCGTCGCCAAAGTCGAAGATGCCGCTGACTTGCTGGTTGCTGGTCAGGATGTTGTAATCATTGGCATCATTGTGGATGATGCTGTGGCGCAGGCCGTCGAGTCGGGGCTGCGTGTGCTGCAAAAAGTGGTCCAGAAAACCCTGCACCAGTTGGCGTTGGCCATCCTCGGGGATGAATTTCAGGTAGTCAACGATAAATCCAGCCAGCTTCAAATCCCACTTTAATTCACGATGCGCGGCGGGATGTTCAAAATTGGCCAGAGCAGCGTCAATCTGGCCGAGGGTACGGCCCAGGCTGTGCAGCAGCGCCGGACTATGTGGTTTGGTGTGAGCCAGCAGTTTCCCCGGTAAATGCGTGATGAGCCGGACGGGGTAGCGGATACCGTTTTTGCTGACATGGGTGAATGGTTTGTTGGTAGTTGCTAGAACCAGTTTGGGGATGAGATTGGAGATTGGAGGCTTGTCCTGAGCAGCTTCGGAGGATTGGCGATTGAGGTGGGTCATAAGTGCTTTCTCCAGTTTCAAGGTTTCCAGTGATTCGGTAAGGCCGGCGATTTTTAGGATGTATTGTTGGCCGTCTGCTGCAGCCAGGTGAAAATTTTGGTCGCGCTCGCTGGGTAGTTCGCGGGCGGTGGTGTTGAGATTGTAGAGATCGCGGGCCAGTTCAACTGCTTCTTCCAGACTAAACGTTGGCCGCAAAATGGTGACATCAGGCATAAAAATACCCCCTTCAGTTGGTTGAAGGGGGTATTGTATCGACTAAAGTTGAGCGAGGGCAACCTCCCGCAGGTTCTGTCCAAGTCCGTGTCTTGAGGTGAAGCCTGCGGGAGGTTTTTGATTACGGCCGTTTCATCACGGCTCCAACTCGTCCAATTCTGAGGGGTCCATTTCGTAACTGATTTCCTTAACTGACTCCAGGTCGAAAGTCATACCATTGTCAAAACCCATGAGAATGAGATCAGATGTTTGTTGACTGACTTCATCCGTTGCCCAAAGCCGTGTCATCAGTCTAAATTCATTTGAGTATATGGCGGAGGTGATTGTTTCAGGGTCGATTGTCGCAGTGATAGTTACAGAGCCTGTCCCAGCTAGTACAAGGTATTTATCGCCCAAAGCATTGAAGTTTGGGTAGCGGTAGCCATCTAGCGATGTTTCTTCCCATGTTGGATGAATAAAGCTGAGACTCAAAACAGCTTCCTCGGCGGTTACCAATATGTATTCTACTGTAATTTCCAGGGTAATGGCCTTATCGGGACCAGTACGGGGGAGCTGGATGGCTTTGGTTATCCAAAGTTGATTTGGCGTGTATCCTACAGGATAGTCCAAAAAATCAGCGACGACCCAGCCTTCCCCAACTGTCGTGGATATAGATTGCCAAAGAAGCCCTTCGCTTTCCAGCAAGGGATCATCGTTGAGAGTGACGACGCTGCCTTCTTCCAGAACGCCTAATTGCTGCCCGTTTGGTTCGCTGCGCAAGGTTAGGCCGTTGCCGCCTGTACCGCTAACGACGGCCGTATGGTCATGTTCATAGTACTGCATTTCATGGGTTCTGGCTAAATCGATGACAAAATCAGTAAGGGTGGGCATGGCCAGGATGTTTAGTTCGCGACGGCCGTTTTCAGCCTCGCTCAAGTAGCCCAATTGCATCACAAGGACCGGCTGGTCGGTGCCCACTATCTGGCGCATTTCGTCCGGGTTGGCGCTGAAGGTGATGGTTTGTGTGCCGGATTTTTCCGTCAGCGTGATGGAATCGCTTAAGCCGTCGATTGGTATGCGCCCACCGCTGGATGATTCCCAGTTGGGGTTGGCATAGAGCGGCTTGAGAATCACCTCTTCATCCGATTCGAACTGGTAGCCAACGGTGATTTTCAGCGTGACGGGATCGCTGGTTGAGGTACGGGCGTACTGGGTGGCGGAAATGAGCCAGACGTCGTTGGTGGCATGTTGGGTTGGAGAGGTAACGGCCGCTTCAACCAAGATTTCTTTCAAGAGCAGCGAATCTAGCCGGGTACCTGTTGTCGCATCATATGGAATCACAACAAGGTTGTAGGCGCTATCATCCGCTGTTTCTGGAACTGTAACGCTGACCTCCATTGTTTCGTCATATGGCTGATCCTGCTGGCTCAACAAAGTGCCGCTGCTGTCGGTAAGATGGACAGCGATTGTGGTATTTGCTGCTGGCTCACCTTCCCAAAACAGGGTCACTGCCAGTGTTTCCCCTGGGTCTACCTCTGCTGCTGAGAGGTGATGGGTGAGAAGCGAAGGGCTGTTGATTGCGCCTGAAACGGCCGTTTCTCCTTCACTGATTTGCTGTTCAAGCCGGGCAATTTCGGCCTCAATTTCGATCAGGGCTTGTTCAAAGAGGGCTATCTCTTCTCCGCTGGATTGAGGCAAGATAGCCTGAAGCTCGGTCCGGTAAGTTTGCAGGATGGTAAGCTGAGTTTGGAGGGGAACGGCCGTTGGCAGCCCGCTCGTATCCAGATCAACCAGCTGACCGTCGCTGGTGAGCGGCCACTGTAAGTTTGCTTCATCCACCCAACCCTGGCCCACGCCGGGCACGGTGATGTATTGCCAGGTGGTGCCGTTTTGCACCACAGCCAGCTGGTTGGCCATCAGGCCGCTGAGTGTAACCAGCGTGTCTGCCGTCAGCGTGGCTTCTGGTTCGCCATTGGGGGCGGCCAGCAGCCGGGTTTCGGCCGTTGTGCGACCCTCCGGCAGGACATAAGAAACGCCGGTGCCAGGCGGTAACCGCGTGAACTGGTCTTCGGGCAAATCGGCGCTGGTCATGATCTGGTGGGTGACGCGTTCCAGGCGGCGCAGCAGCGTCTCGCCGTCGTAGTCGGCGACCTCGACAACGGCGTGGCTGCTGCTGTCCAGCTTTACCAGCCGGTATTGGCTGCCGGAGAGTCCATCTTGATTGGGGTAATAGCCAATGAGGTAGGTGGTGAGGGAACGGCCGTTGGCCGTCGTCTCTGTATCAATTAAAGAAACACCCCAGCCGTACGGTTCATATTCCCCACCCCGGCTGCTAACCCCCAGCGGCGGTTCAACCAGATATTTGTTGACGCATTCCGCCCCTTCACACTGCCAATCCAGCCGCAGGACTGTTTGCACCAAACCGTCCCAGCCGACATCGTCGTAGAAAGGCGGCGTGGTGGCATTGCCTGCCCAGCCCTCGGCATGAGCCAGGGCGTGGTAAACGTCAAAGTATTGCAGCGAGACGGTTTCCATGCGCTCAACATTGCTGTCATACGTGCCGCGCCAGAGGAATTGGCCATCGGCTTGAGCAAAAACGCGCTGCTTGCCGTTGGCATCGACGACCTCGCCCCGGAAAAAGGTGCCGTCGAGCGATTGCCACGATTCGGCCGTCATTTCGGTCAGTCCGGTATCCTGATCGGTCCAGACGGGCAGCTCAATACGCAGCTGATCGTACACAATAAATTCGTCGCGACCAGGTACGTCCACAGCGTCCATGAAGGCGCTGGCGGCCCCGGACTGCCGGCTGAGGCTGCTCCAGCTGATAAAGACAATCAGGGCCAATACGCCGAGGGCAACGGCCGTTCCCGCCCATTGCCGCACATTCCCCCAGGAAAAGCCGGATTGTTCGTATTGGTCCAGCAGTTGGCCGCGCAGTTCGGTTTTGAAAGTGGGGGGGAGGGACGGCCGTTCCTCGGTCTGTTTCAGTTCATCAACTAAATCGTCAAATTGGTTTAAATTTTTGTTACGAGACATGTGGATTTACCTCTCTCGCTGGCGCGGGCATCTCTTGTTCCAGCTCGGCGCGCAGCCGGACCAGGGCGCGATGCAGGCGCACGTACACGTTGTCGGTGGAACAGGCCAGGATGTCGGCGACGTCTTCGCTGGAGAGCTCTTCCAGGTAGCGCAAGACGATGATGTCGCGGTCTTTGGGACGCAGGCGGGCCAGGGCGCGGTGGATGGTTTGGCGGGTCTGGCGGGACTGCACGGCCGTTTCCGTGCTGCGCAGTTCCGTGCTGCCAAACCAGTCACGTGGCGAGAGCCACTTTTGCCGCCGCAGCCGGGAGATCGCTTCGTTGCGGGCAATGCGGTAAAGCCAGGCGACAAAATGATCGCCCTGCCAGCTATTCTGCCGAATGTGGCGTAACGCTTTTTCGAAGGTTACGGCCGTTACATCCTGAGCCGCGGCATCATCCTGCATGAGCCGGGCTGTGTAGACAAAAATGCGGTCCACGTACCGGTCATACAGAGCGCCAAACGCTGCCGGGTCCTGCCGCGCCTGTTCGACAAGCTGTTGGTCGTTATCAAGCATAAAAACCTCGGTTTTTGGGTTGCAGGTGAGAAGTTGCAGATGGCAAGTGCTGACCATGCAACTTCTCACCCGTTTCTGCCTGTATAACGGTTGAGAGAGGAAAATCTTTCAATTGAAACAAGATTGGACCAATTTCTTGAATGCCAAATCTGTTTGCAGGCCGTATGCTTCCATTTTGGCGAAGTTGTTTTGAAGGGGCTAACTTTACTGGCAAAGACGGCCGTTTGCCACAAAGTGATGCGTGAAACGTGAGAAAGGAAACTTCACGCATCACGTTTCACGCTTCATCCCTGAATTTTTCATGGGTAACTTTTTCATGACCGTGCCATTTGGCGGTTTGGGTATATACTCCCTGTTTTGTTATGCCTAAATTGTTTGTGATTCTATTGAGTTTGAGTTTGCTATTGGTGGCTTGCCGGTCTAATGGCGAAGCGGGAACGGTGCTGGTGGAAACGGCCGTTCCCACCCACACGCCGCAAATTGGCGTTTCTTTTGTTACGCGGGCGGCACCCACAACGGCCGTCATCCAAACCACCCCCACGCCGCTGCCCACCCCCACCGTAACGCCCACGGCCACGCCTGTCGTCTACCAGATTGAATCGGGCGACACGATTTTGGAGATTGCCATTCAGCGGGGCACGACGGTGGAGGAGATTCTGGCGCTTAATCCGGGCATCGTGCCGGAGAATTTGCAGATTGGCCAGCCGGTGATCTTGCCGCCGCCGCCAACGCCTAGCGCCTTGTCGGTGCAGGGAACGCCGGTGCCGCTGCAAGTGAGTGTCAATAAAATTCATGCTTATCTGACGCCGGTGGGCAGTCTGTGGCTGCTGGGCGAGGTGACCAATGAAGGGGAAACGGCCGTCGAAAATATCCAGGTAGAAATTGGCCTGCTGGCGGCCGACGGCCAACTCGTCGGCAGTGTGACTGCCTGGGTTGCCGCGTCCATCATCCCGCCAGGCGAACGCGGCCCGTTTGGTGTGCTCGTCAATGAGCCACCTCTTAACTTAGCGCAGCCGACAGTGGCGGTGGTTGGGGGGCAGGCCGTTGTTGAACTGGGCACCCGCACGCTGAATGTGGAGGTGCTGGCGCCGGAACTAACGCTCAATGATGACAGCGTGGCGCTGAGTGGCACCGTCGTTAACAGCGGCGAGGTATCTGCCAACCAGGTGCAACTCGTTGCCACTTTTTATGATGCACAGGGGAACGTGACCGGCTTTCAGCAGCAGGTGGTGGCGGAGGAATTAGGCGTGGGGGAGGAACGGCCGTTCCAACTCGAAGCGGCGCCCCCCGGCGGTGAAACCGTCACCTACACCCTCCATGCCGAAGCCCAAACGACAAACAATTAACAATTAACCATTAACCATTTACAATTAACCATTAACCAGTATCATTTTGCCATGTTTCGTTACCGACTTATCAGTGCTGCCATGCACGTCACACGCACAATTTTGCTCACCCGTATGGAGGTCATTGGTCGGGAAAATATCCCCGCCAGTGGCCCGTATATCGTTACCCTAAACCACACCAGCGTGGCCGACACGCCGCTGCTGCTGCTGGGCTTTCCCCTGGTGGAATGGGCCTTCTTTGCCGGGGAAAAGTGGCGCAGCCATCCCATTTACGGGCCGATCATGGCCTGGCTGGGCGCCATTTACATCAATCGCAGCGAGGTGGACCGCCAGGGTCTGCGCGATGCGATGGCGGCCATTGAGCGGGGTGTGGTGTTTGGCCTGGCGCCCGAGGGCAGCCGCAGCAAAAATGGGCAAATGCAGGAAGCCAAAGTGGGCGCAGCCTATCTGGCCAGCCGGGCCGACGTGCCCATTTTGCCGGTGGGATTTGAGAATAATGACCGAATTTTTGCCAATTTTAAGCGGCTGCGCCCCACTAAAGTTACCATGCGAATTGGGGAGCCATACACCTTGCCGGAAATCGGCCGTCGGGCCAAGGGGGCCGATTTGGCGGCGTACACGCACCTGATCATGGTGAAGATCGCTGCGCTGCTGCCGCCGCGCTACTGGGGCGTTTATGCTGACAGCCCGGCGCTGGCCGCCCTGCTGGCCGGGGAAGACCCGTGGCCTGCTTGTGAAACGGCCGTACACGATTGATTTTGCCACAGAGAACACAGAGGAAATTGAGAAGAAATTTATCCACAGATTTCGCAGACTTGTGGTGAGCGCAGCCGAACCATTACGCAGATGACAAACCTGCGAAATCCATGGGTTTTTAGTTTTCCAAAACGGTGGCGAAGGCGTCCTCGAAAAGTTGGGCATCGGTGTAGCCGGGCCATTCTTCCAGCACCTCGCCGTCGGCGTTGACCAGGACAAAAAACGGCTGGTAGCGGAAGCCATACTCCTGCTTTGCCGCGGCCGAATCGGGATCGTCGATGTTGATTTTGACAAACTCAATTTCACTGCCATACTCGCTTTCTAACCCATTCACGATGGGCTGCATCCGTTGGCAGGTTGGTCACCAATCGGCGTAAAACTCGATGAGTTGTGGTTTGGCGGCCACCGCTTTGGTATCGGTGTCGGTTTCGACGGTGTTGGTGTCTGTTGGTTGGCTAGGTACGGCCGTTTCCGCTTCACCACTGCCACATCCCACCACCAGCAAAAGCAGCAAAACTGAAAAGATTATGCAAATTATTTTCCGCATATTACTCTCCTTTTCTGATCAATGTAAAAATAAAAAGTATTCACACCTTCACCTTGTCACCCTGTCACCTTGTCATCCTCACGACCCATAACTAATCCGATAAATCACACTATTAATATAATCCCCCACATAAAGTGCCCCATCCGGCCCCATGATGAGCGGCAGGGGACGGCCGTCTGGCCATTGGGCAAACCAGCTGACGGTGCTTTGGTAGCTGTCGCCGTTTGGGGTGAGCTGCACGCGGGCGATGCCGGTGGCTACACCGTCGGTGAGGAAGGTGCCGAAGATGGCGACGAAAGCGTCGTTTTGATACTCGGCGGGGAACTGGCTGCCGGTGTAAAAGTCGAGACCGTTGGCCGAGGAGTGGGGTTCAAAGAAGGCAACGGCCGTTTCCGTCCCGGCACAATCGCTGCCTTCGCCCTTATTCCAGCAGTCCGGCCAGCCGTAGTCGCCGCCCATGACAATGTGGTTAAGCTCTTCAAACGGACTGCCTAAGCCTAAATCGTCCCGGCCGTTGTCGGTGGCGAACAGGTCGCCGGTGGTCGGGTGGAAGGCGAGATCGTACGGGTTGCGCAGGCCGCTGGCGATGATTTCGCTTTCGCCCGTGTCCACGTTGAAGCGCATGATGGTGCCGCTGCGCTCGTCTGCCTCCACGCAGGCGTCGCAGGTAGAGCCGACGCCCATGTAGAGCCAGCCATCGGTGCCAAATTTGAGATTGTCGTTTTGGTGCAGCCCGGTAGGCAGACCGCTCACAAAAATCTCGCGGACGTCGGCCCGATCGTCCCCGTTTTCGTCGCGCAGCAGGGTGATACGGCCGTTGCTGGAGACGTACACATCGTTTGTGCCGGGACGCAGGGTGATACCCAGGGCGGTGCTGAAGCCGGTGGCGAATACCGTGTCGCTGTCGGCACGACCGTCGCCGTCGGTATCGGTCAAAACATGCACCGTGCCGTCAAACGAGGTGACGTACAGCCGCCCGGCGCCATCAAAGGTGAGGCCGGTGGGCCGGTAAAGATCGGCAAACTTGATAAGGCTAAAGCCGGGCGGCACGGTGGCACCTGCCAGCTCGACAGTGGCTACCGGCGTGGGCGGCGGTACTGTTGGGGTTGGTTGCGACGTGGCGGTTGCAGTTGCGGTCATAGTCGGTGTAGGCGAGCTGCTGGACGGTAATTCTATGGCGGGAACGGCCGTCTCTGCTGCAACATTTGCTAAAGTGGGTGTAGAAACTGGATTGGTGGTGGTTGGAACGGCCGTGTTGCGAATTTGAGTTACCTCCGGCGAAGTCTCCCTGCAAGCAGCCAAGCTTAGCAAAGTTATTATCAGCAAAATGTGGCGTCGAATAATTGAATTCTCCAATCTCCAATCTCCAGTCTCTATTTTAAGTCCACCGGCCCGGCGTTTGCTTCCAGGTGGCATTGCACACAGGCGGGTAGGATAACGGCCGTTTCGTTCAAAAAGTAGTCAAATTCCAGGCCGGGTACGTGGGCCCGATGGCAGTCCAGGCAGGTGAGTACCGTTTCTTCAGGCACCAGGAGCGCCGGGCTGCCGGCTTCGCCGGGCCAGCCGTCGGGGAAGTTTAACCGCTCTGTTTGGGCATAGGCAAGCTGGGCCTGGGGCAGCTTGTTGTGGAAATGGTTCTCAAAGCCGACCAGCGTGAGGACGTCCTGATGGCAGCTCAGGCAGCCGTCGTTCAAAATGCCCGGCGTGCGGCTGTACCGTTCCGGCCCTTGCCAACTGCCCGCGTGCGGATTGGGCGCGGGCACGTTCCCTTTTTCAATGGTTTGGTCGGGGGTGCTTAGGAAGTGAACGGCCGTATCCTGTGCCGCCAACCACAAAATCTCGGCCCGTTGCACAAAGCTTTGGTCACCTCGATGGCAATCCACACAGCGGAATTGATTGTTGTCAGCGTAATGAAAGCTTGCCAGGTCGGTGGCGTTTGCGTTCATTGTGGCATCGTGCGCCCGCTCAAAATAAGTCAGTTCAGGTGCCCGGTGGCAGCTCGTACAAAATTCGTCCCGTTCTTCCAATTCCGAGGCGGTGACGATGGAAGTGACAGACAGCACAATGCCTGCAACCAGAATTGTCAGCAGCCATTGTTTTTTGTTGCCGGGTTTCCACATTTGTTGACCTTTGTCTCCCTTGTTTGCATATGTCATCCTTCGTGGGCGTGGCTTTTACAGGATGATCCTCAAAGGGATTCTTCCCTTCGGTCAGAATGACAATTACTCGATTACACAACGACAATGACGATATTGTGAATTTTGTCCGTCCCGTCAGGAAAAGCACCTTCCAAAACGCCGCGAGCGCGCTCGGTTTGGACAAAGCCGGTTTCGTCGGTGGCGCGGACGAGCAGGGTGTAGGTTCCGGCAGCGGGCGGCGTCCAGGGCAGATAAAACTGGGTCCACACCTCGTCGCTGGGGCCGCGCACCAGCTCCTCGACCAACTGCCAGCGCAGATCGCCGTCCTGGTTCTCGATGCCCACTTCCACCTGGGCGATGTGACGGTCACCGGCGTAGGCCACGCCGAAGATTTCCAGCGGGGCCAGCGGCACTTTTTGGATGTGGGTGGGCATCATGATTTGCGAATTGGTTTTGACCTTTGCCACGTTGGACCAGCCCTGCTTTTCCCACGTTCCCAGGTGAAGGTTGTGGTCGATAAACTCGATGCGGGTGATCCATTTGGGCATCTTTTGGCCGTACAGCCCCGGCATGAATAGGCGCAGCGGGTAGCCATGTTTCGGCGGCAGCGGCTCGCCATTCATCTGGTAAGCAAGCATGGTGCCCGGCTGATTGATCCAATCCAAAGAGACGGACGTTTCGTAATTATCGGCAGCTTCAAATTTGGCGCGGACGGCCGTTTCCATTACCCTCACCTCTGCCAACAAATCGGCCAGTAAGACGCCGCCCCATACCGCATTGCCGATCTGGTTGCCGCCGACGGCGTTGCCAATGCATTCCAGCGTGCGCATCTGTTCGACAAACGGCCGTGCTTCAATGTCATCAAAACTGAGCCTCAGCGGATTTTCCACCAGACCATCGATGGTTAGGCGCCATTCGGCCCGGTCCACGCTGGGCGTGCCGTTGGTTTCCATCACGTAAAATTCATCGTTGGGCGTGAGGATGAGATCGCGGCTAAGTGGCGGCAGGGTGGCAGGAGGGGAGGGAACGGCCGTCGCCGCCGGCATATTGATGGGTGTTGGTTCCGCTTTGGGACGACAACCGGCCAAAAATAAAACGGCCGTGCCGGAGGCCATCTGCAGAAACTTTCGTCGGGAGAGATGATTGTTCATGAGTATGCAAAAAGATTAACCACGAATTGGACGAATGTGCGAATGAGACGAATCAGTCAAGAAAAAAATTCGTGTTATTCGTCTATTCGTGTCATATGTGTTTTGCTTTTAGTCAGTTGGCATAATAGCTTAATTGGTATCATAATGAAACTGTGTGAAGGTTGGGTTACTGAATTCTTACGAAACAATTAACCCCCAGCGGAATAATCTGGGCTGTAACATTGCTGTAACAATTTTCCGCTAAAAACCAGGCAGGAGTACGCAAATATGACCCTAAATCAATCATTTCATGAATATGGTGACATTTTAGTTGTCGATGATGAAGCTTCTGTAGTGGAGGTGGTGGCCCTCTATTTGAAACGGGAAGGGTTTACGGTGCGCGTGGCGCAAGACGGCCGTTCCGCCCTTGACGCCATTCGTGAACAACTTCCCGCCCTGGTGGTGCTGGACCTGATGCTGCCCGAGGTCGATGGCCTGGAAATCGTGCGCCGCCTGCGTGACGATGCCGGCTCCGATGTGCCAGTCATCATGCTTACCGCCCGGCGGCAGGAGACCGACCGCATTTATGGCCTGGAGTTGGGCGCAGATGATTACGTCACCAAGCCGTTTTCGCCGGCCGAATTGGTGTCGCGGGTGAAGGCGGTTTTAAGACGGGCGCGTGGTGGCAGCGGGGTTGAGAAGGGGGAACGGCCGTTACAATACAATGACCTCTCCATCGATCCCAAAACCCGCATTGTCAACGTGCGCGGCAATTCCATTGATCTCACCGCCACCGAATTTAACCTGCTCTGGTTCATGGTCAGCCATCCGCGGCAGGTGTTTAAGCGCGACCAACTGTTGGAAAACGTCTGGGGCTTCTCTGAATACGTTGACCCCAGCACCGTCACCGTTCATATTCGCCGTCTGCGCGAGAAGATAGAAGTTGATCCCAGCGATCCTACTCATTTATTAACTGTGTGGGGCGTTGGTTACAAATTTGATCCCGGATAAATCTCATGGTTAACAGTCTTGGCTCTACCAAATATAAATACGCCGATTCTCTCAGCCGCTCCCCCTGGCGTATTTTCGCCGTGGGTATTGTGGCTGCCCTCACGCTGGTTGCTGTTCTGATGGTGGCGATCATGCAGGCGCCCGTGGAGGAAATTACCACGCTGATGTATTGGCTCAGCATTTCCTCCCTGGGGTCGTTAGTGATGGGCTATATCTTGTATCGCAGCGGCCTGGCGCGCTCCCCCTCACTTAGCCTGACCCTGGTGCTGACTTACGGTTGGGCGGCTGTTGTGATTTTGGTAAACGTTTGGATCATGTCTGAGCGTATGTTTTTTAACGATGAGCATGACTTGATTTTGAGCGGCGTGCTGCTGCTTTTTGCGGCCATTATTGCCACCACGTTCGGCATTTTTGTGGCTGCCAGCGTCACGGACGGTCTGCGCCAACTGGCCCGCACCGCCCAGCAAATTGCTGAAGGGAATTTGAAGGCGCGCGTGTCCATCTCTGGCCGGGATGAAGTCGCCATGGTGGGCAACACGTTTAACGAGATGGCTGCTCAGCTGCAGCAGGCGGCGCAGGAGCGGGAAGAGCTGGAAAAGATGCGCAAAGACCTTATTGCCTGGACCTCCCACGATTTACGCACGCCGCTCACCAGCATTCGGGCCATGATTGAGGCGCTGCACGATGGCGTGGTAGACGATCCAGCAATGGTGAAGCGGTATTACAGCACGATTCGCAGCGACATCATTGCTCTGAACAACATCATTGATGACTTGTTTGAGCTGGCTCAGCTGGACGCCGGTGGCCTGAGCATGGAGAAGGCGCACCACAGCCTGGGTGATCTGGTTTCAGATACACTGGAGAGGTTTCAGGCGATGGCCGAAAGGCAAAGAATTACCCTCCGGGGAGAGGTGGCGAACAATTTAGGATTGGTATGGATGTGTGCGCCCAAAATTGGGCGGGTGCTGGCCAATCTGGTGAGCAATGCGCTGCGCTACACACCTGCTGGGGGGACGGTGCAGGTCACGGCCGTTCGCCAACAAGACGGCGTTGTGGTTACCGTACAGGATGACGGGCCCGGCTTTGAAGAGGCAGATTTAAAGCGCGTATTTGAGCAATTTTATCGCGGTGAAGAGGCGCGCAGTCGGGCTTCCGGCGGTGGGGCCGGGTTGGGGCTGGCCATTGCCCGAGGAATTGTGGTGGCGCATCACGGCCGTATCTGGGCCGAAAATGCACCAGAGGGCGGTGCAATCGTCGGCTTTTTCCTGCCTGTCTGACTGTTCTCAGGAAACAGTCACCTTTGTGTAACGGAGGTTACGTAAACGGCCGTTGCCCCATGCTACCATCGCCACATCATGCACACGCTCACCGTATATATTGCCGACGATTGCTGGTCTTGTGCCGAAACGCAGCGCATTTTAGACGACATTATGCCCAACTTTCCCAACGTTTTGCTGAATGTGGTAGATATGGAGCAGGAACCGATGCCGGAAAACGTCTTTGCCGTACCCACTTATTTGTTAGACGGGAAGATTATCTCGCTGGGTAATCCGACCAGGGACGCGCTGCAAAAACGGCTTGTAAGCATTATGAACAAGTAAGTGTGGGTAAGAACGGCCGTTTTCACACCATCGTTAAAGATGAGAAGGTATCTGAAGAGGCCAAATTTATGCCCGAAACTAACAGTGTTAAAGTTGACTATCTGTCCAACATTCAGGTTTTTCGCGATCTGACCCCCAATGAACTGGCGCAGATGGATCGCCAGCTAACCATGTCTACTTGCCGGCCCGGCAAAATCTTCTACATGCCGGAAGACAGCGGCGAAGTGCTTTTCTTGCTAAAGAAGGGTCGGGTGCAGCTGTACCGCATTGCCCCCAATGGCAAGAAGCTGGTAATGGCCACATTGGGGCCAGGGGCTATTTTCGGTGAGATGTCTCTGGTGGGGCAGGGGATGCACAACACCTTCGCCGAATCGGTAGATGAATGCATCTTGTGTGTCATGAGTCGCTCCGACGTGGAGCGGTTGGTGCAGGAAAAGCCGGAGGTTGCTTTCCGTTTTGTAGAGGCACTGGGCAAACGACTGACGCAGCTAGAAGCGCGACTAGAAGAAGTTGCCTTCAAAAGCATACCCGCCCGGTTGGCCTCGCTGCTGCTGAAGCTTCACGAGGAACAGGGCGGGCGGCAAACGGTGACCGGTTACACGCACCAGGACTTAAGTGAAATGCTGGGCACCTACCGCGAAACGGTAACCCAGACTCTCAACGATTTGAAGGCAGACGGCCTGATCAGCATCGCCCGCAAGCAAGTGGTACTGCTCAACATGCCGGCGCTGCGCAGCCTTGCCGACTCGTAAGCAAAAACCGATGATTGATTACGGGCTACTGCTTACTGGATTACATCTCCTCGCGGTAGCTGAAGTTGTGGCGCTTACGGGCGTTGAGCACGGCGCGGCGCAGGATTTCGTAGACGCCGGTGGGGTCTTGTACGTTGCGCAGCACGACTTCGGGATGGCTGGGATCGTGGCTGCGAATGGTGATGTCACCAATTTTGAGGACGCGCTCGCCAAAGGTCTGGCTGTGATCAATGTCTTGCACGCGGATGAGCTCCACGTTTTCGTGCGATTTGCCGAGCAGGCCGGAGGTAATTTTGATGCGTTCATCGGTGATGGTGTAGTCGAGGACCAGGGAAAGAAACGGCCGTCCTTGCCACAACACCTCTTCGCCGAACTCATCTTCCTCTTCTTCATCGTCGCCGGTTGCTCCTTGGGAACTGGACAGCATCGAGGCGTCAAGCTCACTGTCAATTTCCAACAGGGCTGATTCGGTAACCAGATCGACAAAGGCTTCCAGCGTTGTTTTGTCCAGAGCAGATAGATCCAGGTCGGTCTGGGCGACAGCTTGCCAAACACGGGCTTTGATACGCGCTTGTGCTTCTTTAATTGTCATCAAATGTTCTCCCTAATTGTTTTGGATGTGGACCAATTTGCTAACAAAAAATTAACAAATTGGTTGTAGCATAGCTGCCGTCTGGTTGTCAAATAAGAGATCGGTCGTTACAATAAATTTTCGATCATTTGGGTAAGGGTTGATTAGGCTGAATATAGGTGAAATCAACTATTATCCCATTATCAACTCGCTGGAAAAGTAGAAAAATGCCAACATATAGTTATCGATGCAATAATTGTGAATACCAGTTTGATATCAAGCAGCGCATGGCGGACGATCCGCTGACCGATTGCCCGGAATGCGAAACTGATAATGCTCTACGCAAGGTGCTTAATTCCGTGGGTATTGTGTTTAAAGGGAGCGGATTTTACGTGACCGACAGCCGAGGCACAAATGGGGCCACAGCCCCATCAACCAACGGCAAGAGCAGCGAAAATGGCAGCGGTGCCAAGGCGGAACCTTCTGAGAAAGAAAATGGCAGCAAAGCAGATGCGCCCGCCGCCTCCGCAAATGGTTCGGGTAAAGGAAAAACGGAGAAAACGGCCGTATAATCAATCCCGCCCTGTTTGTCATTTCCGTGAATGCGGCAATTCATCCAACTGAGATAATACGCAACAAAAAAGGCCCGCCAACAGGCAGGCCTTATCGTTTTTTGTTAGAAGCAGCTTCGCTAAATCTGAAAGCCGCCCGTTGCTGGAATTACCTTCTGACTGAAATTGTCCACAAATTCCTGTAGTTTGTCGTTTAATTGATCCCAGGTTGGGCTGTTGAGTGCATCCTCCATACGCTCTTTGGTGTTGGCAATGCCGCTGGCCAGCTTTTGCTCGCAATCACCGTATTGCGTATACCATACCTGAATGTCGGAGATGCCCAGTTTGTTCAGGCCAGGAATAAATTCGTGAACCAGGAATTCAAAATATTCAGATTCTGTTTCGGGACGTACGTCCCAGCGCATTAATAGTTTTGTGGCCATAACGACCCCTATAATTTTGGTGTGAGAATGACAGTTTCTGTTTCTTCCGGCAAGTTGGTTAGAGAGATCTTCAAACTTTCCTCTTCCGTCGGCTCGGTAACACCCATCTCTTTCAAGAAGCGATCAACTTCTTCAAGCTCTAATTTTAGTCCTGGCATTTTGTAATGCATGGGAATCACAATGTTGGGTTCCAGCATCGAAACCAGCTCGGCCGCCTGTGCCGCGTTGAGGCTGTTCCCGCCGCCAACGGGCAGCAGCAAGACGTTGACTTCTTCTAAGGCTTCGATCTCTGTTTGGGAGGGGACTTTGTCTAAATCACCAAGATGGGCCACTTTAAGTCCATCGTAATCGAACAAGAAGATGATGTTACTTTTGTCGCGAGTGGCCGTTTGGGTGATGATGCCGGTGATGAAGACGTTGCCGATTTCATACTCACCGGGGCCATCCAAATTGTGTTGCGAACCGCTAACGGCCGCTGCATAATTGTGACCCTGCGCATCGTGGCTAATGGTGACCACATCTGCCCTGAGTTTAAGATTGGGCAGCCCCAATTTGCCGTTGTACGGGTCGGTGACCACAGAGGCGTGTTTGCGTTCGGTTAACCGAAAGCAGCTTAATCCATACCAGGTTAGTTCCATAAAAAATGTTCTCCAAAACGTAAAGCGCGATGTGTCTTTTAAAGCTGCCCAATTATACCTGATAATTGTTCAAGCGGATAATCATGAGGACCTCAAATGGCGAACAAAATCCGAGTTCTGGAGATAAATGGGGGGCAAGTGGAGGGAGAACGGCCGTCTTCCACCAACCGTGTCAAACTTCACCTACAAATTTGTAAATCCGGCTACACCGATGCCCAAATTGATGACTGCATTGGTCGCCGCAAGGAATATCCCTGGCGACCCGGCACGCAATTATCGCTGCGGGCGCGCTTTTCCCACGAAGCGGATCAGTTGGTAGGCACGGCCGGGTTTGGCTTTTGGAACGCCCCGTTTGGCGACCCCAGCAAGCCGGTGCCCGCGCTGCCGCAGGCCACCTGGTTCTTTTTTGGCTCGCCACCCAATGATTTGCCTTTGGCACACAAGGGAACGGGATGTGGCTGGTTTGCCTCTACGCTGGACGCCACGACCTGGCGAGCCATTGGGTTGGCCCCTTTTTCCCCGGTTGTTTTGTTGTTAAATCAGTTTACGGTGTTGCGGCGCAAAATCTGGCCCTGGGTGCAAAAGCAGCTGCAAATTTCCTTCCAACCTATTCATGAAAGCATGACGCAATGGCGCGAGTATCAATTGATTTGGCGCGAAACGGGCTGTGACTTTTGGGTAGACGGCCGTCTCATTCACCAGACCCCATTCAGCCCGCGCGGACCGCTGGGGTTTGTCTGCTGGATTGATAATCAGTATATGGTGGCGACGGCAAACGGCCGTTTTCGTTGGGGCACGATTCCCGTCACAACCCCGCAATTTTTAGAGGTAGAAGCGCTGCAAATCGAGAAAATTTGATAAACCGCAAAGGACGCAGAGGACACAAAGAAGAATAAAGAAAAAACTTTGCGCTCTTCGCGCCCTTTGCGGTTAAAATCATTTAATCTGGAAGGTGCGTTCCTTGGACCAGCTGCGGCCGACGTTGGTCTGCATTTTTTCCAAATACGCTTTTTCCAGGTCGATGCCGGCGTAGTTGGCCAGTTTTAAGGTGTAGGCCAGCAGGTCGGCCAGCTCGCGGCGCAGCTTGGGGCGGCGTTTATCCAGGGCCAGTTGGTGCGCTTCGCTGGTGGCACGGCCGTCACTCGCCAACTGTTTTGTCTCTCCCCAAATCTTAACCATTTCACTGGCTATTTCGCCCACTTCTTCTATGAGCAGGATATAGTTGAAAAAGAGATCGGGGTCGAACCCTTTGCTGCTGTCTAGCTGGCGGTGGAAGCTTTGGAAATCGGGCAAACGGCCGTTTTGCAGCAAGGTCAGCGGCGCATGGGCCGGAGGAGTACTGGGTGCTTGCTCGGTAAGCGTTTTTTCAATCAGGTCGGCCACGTGGTCCAGGTCATCCGGATCAGACAAGTAATCAAGGTTGTTGACGTTGATGGTGAGAACGGCCGTATCCTGCACGTTGCTTAACCACGCCTCGTAAGCGGCCGCCAGCTTGCGAATGTACTCCGGGTCCATGTCCCGCTCATACGGCCGGTCGCGCAGGGCAATGCGGCGCATGATCACGTCGTGGTCGGCTTGCAGGTAGACGATGAGATCGGGTTTGGGGATTTTTTCACCGAGGGCGGCGTGAACACGGCCGTACATCGCCAGCTCATCATCCTTCAGGTTCAGCCAGGCGAACAGCTCATCCTTGGCAAAGGTATAGTCAGAAATGAGCATTCCCTGCTGCAGTGCCTGCGGCACGGCCTCGTGCTGCTGATGATAGCGGCTGAGCAAAAAGAAAATCTGCGTCTGAAAGGCCAGCTGCGCCCGGTCCTTATAAAAACCGGCCAAAAACGGATTTTCTTCAAACACTTCCAGCAGCACGCTGGCGTTCTCAAACTTGCTTTGCAGCAGCCGGGTCAACGTGGTCTTGCCCACGCCAATGACGCCTTCAATAGCGACGAATTTATTGTTCATATTTATCCAATGTAGGGGTGGGACGGTGCGCTATGATTTTTGACAAGCAAACGAGCTTCTCTCCGCACCGTCTCACCCAATTTTAGGCCTTAGAGGGCAAGACACGCGGGAGAAATGACCGTTCTGCATGGAGTTGATAATTTCCCGCGTGTCCCGCCCCTACTTTTCACTTTTCATTTCCACCCCTCTCCGTTCAATATCCGCACGCAGAAGCCGTACTTGCTCCGGTTTGTCGGCATCCATAGCGATTTCGGCATGGGGGTTAAGCATGATTTGGGCGGGGCGTCCGGTAATGCGTTCGGCGGTTTGCTCAATATCGGCAATGCTGAGCTGGCGCAGCAAGAATTTAAGCATGAAGCGGACACCAATAACGCGCGCCAACTGCCAGGCATGTTTGCGGGCGTTGGTTAATGCTTCCCAAATTTCCTGATTGCTGTCGGCCAGGTCGGCCTGGATTAATGTCATATCTCCCCCAGCAATGAGCGCGTCTTTCAGCTTGACATAAGTGCGATTAGAATGGGGGAAGCGGGCTTCGAGGGTGGGTTTATCGACAAAGTTGTACACCAACCCTTTATCAAAAGGCTCGCATTTATGAATAAAATCATCGACGATAGCCGGGGTGAGGGTGGGGATGTCGGCCGAACATAGGAGAACCAGATTGGTTTCCGGATGCAGCTGGCGGATTTTGTCGAGGCCTGCCAGCGCATTTTTGAGCAGGCTGCCGTGATCTTCCAGGTGGTAAACAGGCTTGTGGAAAGTCATGCCCATGTCGCTGCCCAGTCCCACGACGACAATTTCGCCAATTGTTTCGGATGCTTGCAAAGCATCGACGACGCGCTCCAGCATGGTACGGCCGTTCATATCCAGCAGCGCCTTGCTTTTACCTTGAGTCATTTCGTACATCGGTTCGCCTGGTTCAGGCAGGCCACCGGCCAGGATAACGCAGTTGATGTGTGTCACGCGGTTTGTAATTCCTCTAAATTGTGAACGGTGGGTTTCAGATCGAGTTGGGCCAGTATCTCGTTGAGTTCGGCATTGCTGAGCGGCCGTTTTTTGCCGGCAACAGCCGTTAATGCCGCTTCCATCATGTTGGTGCCAAAGGAACGGCCGTCCAGCACCGGCGTGGTCGTGAGCACATGCGTTACGCCGCGATCTTTGAACATCTGCATGTCTTTGGGCGTGGTGGTGTTGGTTACGATCACCTTACCGCGCAAATTATCCGGCATGTGCCGCTTGATGTAATGGCAGTCGCCGCCAATGACCGTGGCCCAAGCGTACCACCTGGTGAATTTGGGAATGATCATATCCTGCTTCTCGCCGGTGGGGTAGAGCACGCTGATGGGCAGCTTGGTGGCCGGAGCCGCCAGCAGCCGGGCCACAACTTTGAACGTGCTAAAGCTGCGCAGCGGGATGGGAATGCCGAGGGCAAACATCAGGTCGCCGAAGACAATCTCGTACCCCTGGGCCACAAATGACTTGGTCATGCCGTACCGGTCTATGGCGGCGGTGAGCAAGACCCGCCCTTGCGCATAGCCGGCGCCAAGTTCGGCCACCAGCGTTTGCGCCGCCTGTGCTTCCAGCGTATTTTTCAGCCCGCTGCCATCCACCACGGGCGTTTGCTTGACGCCCCGGATCAATTTGTGGGCGGCGGAGATGTTCCACGTTTTGTCGTCCATCTTCACCCACAGATCAATACCGCCCACGCCCAGTGCGTCCACCTGGCCGTCCAGCTCGGTGAAGAGGGCGGTGGCTTTGGCAATGTCACCGTCGGTGCCGCGCCGCTCCACGCTGACGCGCTCGCCGAGCAGCGTAACTTCTACTTTTTTATCTCGTTCGGAACTGCCTAAACTGATGCTTACGGCACGTTTCATCTTTTCTCCTAAACCTTAACGCAGAGGCGCAGAGGCGCAGAGAAAAATCTGCGAGCGCAAGTTGCGCAAATCTGCGGTTCTTATTTTCTTCCCGAAGGGGATTTTACCGGATTATTCGCTAACAGAAAATGGCAGGCAGAGCTTTAAGGGGAACTGCTGCAAGACGGGGGCGAGGGCGTCGATACGGCCGTAGCCATACACATGATTCGGCACGTCAGTTGAGCCATCACCACCACAGCCCTGAGAAGTTGTGCGGGGAACGGCCGTCTGCTGCAAAATCGCCTCAATCCCGTCTACATCCCCCGCCAGTGCCGGATTGGCCGATATGAGCAGCGCAACTACGCCAGCAACGTGTGGAGCCGCCATGCTCGTGCCAGATTTGTAGCCATAGCTTCCATTAAGTACGGTAGAACGAATTCCAATTGAAGGGTAGGCCATTGTACCGGGCGCAACGATATCGGGCTTCAAGCCGCTGTCAAAAGATGAAGGGCCACGGCTGCTAAAACTGGCAATATTATCATTAATATCCGTTGCCCCTACGGTGAATGATGCTGGGTAAGTAGCTGCTGGATAGGTTATTGTGTTGCAGCCGGGGCCAGCATTGCCTGCTGAATGAACCGTAACGATGCCGGCCGCTCGCACGTTGTTTACGACTGCTTCCAATATATTTGGGGTTGTGCATCCCTCACTGTCAGGGCAGCCCCAGGAATTGTTGATGACGTGCGGCGCTTTGCCGGGATCGCCGTCGGTCATGGGGTCGCCGCCGAGTGGGTAAGGAGCCACAAACCATTCGTACCATTCGGTGT
>CALBTC010000081.1 GCA_937967805.1 uncultured Anaerolineaceae bacterium | reverse complement strand
TGCCCATCCACACCGACGGCGAAATGTTTGCCTACCCGCAAGACAACGTGCGCGAAGTCACCGTCACCAGCCTGCCCGCCGCCATTGACGTGATTGTTTAGGAGGGAATATTGACTAACAGCGACGATAAAATCTCGAAAGAGACAATTTCAAAAGATGATCCTCTTATAATTACCGGCAAGGCTTTGGACAGATACTTTGAACTTAACAATTTGCTGTTTGAGTTTCATAGATTATTCAACTACGAGGAAAAGAATGACCGCGCAATTGCAATTGTGGGGGCAACTTTTCTTGACACATTGCTCGAACACATTCTTTGGGCTTTTCTTGCTGATGACGAAAAAGAGGTTAAAGAATTGCTCCGTTACGATCAACCTCTAGGAACTTTCAGCGGGAAGATAAGGATGGTTTACTGTCTCGGCTTAATCTATAAGCCGATTCGGGATGACCTCCATCTTGTCAGAAAAATAAGAAATCGATTTGCTCACGAGCTTGCCGCGTCATTTGAGGATGACCAGATTAAATCCTGGTGTACAAATCTAAAGTGGCATCGAATAGCATATGTAGCTAATCCGCCAAGCGATGCAACGGCACAAGAACTATTTCAAGTCGGTGTTAACCAATTGATAACTTATCTCAATGGCGTGGTTAGCATCGCAAGAGTACAAAAACGAAGAATTACGAAGTACGAGTGAAGGGCAAGTGAACTTACTAGCAAAGCAACTCCTTAACAGGTGACAGTAAAGACACCCGAATATGAATCAAGTCCTTCCCTTCTGAAATGGTCATACTAAACACAGTGAAGTATCCCTAAACCATGCTAGCTCATGCAATCGAGTTTGGGGGCCATAATCGGGCACTAGCGGCTAAAAACGGATATAATTGGCCTAAATCAGCTTGCGATATATTGAGAGACCTATATGAAACTTACCCTTCGTCCTAACCCATTTCGTCAAGATAAACCGATTACCGAGTTTGACCAATTCGCGGGAAGAGCTGAAGAACTGATCACCTTAATAAAGGCTCTTTACCAAACGGGAAATGGCAACCCTCGTCATATGATTGTGACCGGTCCCCGAGGTATTGGCAAAAGCTCATTCATAAATCAAATTGAGTCTGTGGTTGAAGAAAGCGAAAAAGTTCTGAGCATTTTGAACATCGATGCAGGAGAATTCGATTTTGCTTTCGCTGTTTTCAAGTATCGTGCGTTAGAAGGGCAAAGTTTACATCAGATAATATCTTCTTTGCTCCAGAAGATACCCACCAAAATATCCAAAGAAAATGTGAAGGACATCTTGGGTGGATTCTTGAAAAAATGGAAACCCTCAATCTCTGTTGCTGGGGGTGCGTTTGGAGTCGAATATCATTCGGATTCAGTATCTGACATGAGTGCAGACTTTGTTTCAGCCGTTCGCAACTTGTGGAATGCTATTAAAAATGAAGTTCATGGAATCATTTTCATAATTGATGAAGTTGATACCGTCGCAGGTGATACTAATATTGCATCCTTTCTAAAAGTAACTACGGAGGAATTGACTGAGTCTGGTTTAAACAATGTGGCAGTATTTCTTGTTGGTATCACAGGAGCAATGGAGAAGTTGAAGGAAGATCATAAATCGGTAGCACGAATCTTTGAGACTGTAGAACTTTTACCTTTGGACGAAGCTGAAAGCAAAGACGTTATTGATAAAGCCCTTTCCACTACCGATGTTGAGGTAACATCAGGAGCTAAAGATACAATAGTGCGTCTGTCTGGTGGATTCCCTTCGCCGATACACCAACTTGGTTATCATGCCTTTGACATCGACAAGGATAATCTCATTGACGAGGATGATTTAGAGAAAGCATTAGATGAAGTAATTGGACGAATCAAACGCGAAGAGTTGAGCAGACTACTCCGTGAAGCTGGTTCAGGTGATTATCGACGAATCATGATCGCCATGGCAAATCACGATCAAGTAAATGTTCCTTTGCGAGATATTGGTGAAGCAATTGGCCGTAAAACTAATGAATTAAGTTCTTACATGACTAAACTTGTGAGTACCGACCTGATCAATAAAGTTGATAGAGCACTCTATAAAATAAACGATCCCCTTCTGAAATTATACATTCGTAAATTAGATGTGCTTGATCCAGACTTACCATACGAGGATTTAGAATCTGACGATGATGGTCAAAATTGATCATTCGCCCCAAATAAAGCTTGCAGCCTATGTGTGATGCAATTGAAACTGATGCTACCTGCAAAAAAGGTTAAGTGATTCACCTTTGGTTTAGAACGGTGTAATTGAGAGATATTTTTTATGCGGACATTGTTGAAAGCGTTACAGGAACATGAACTGATTGTCCTGCGGGTGATCGGTGAATGGTGGGAGTTAGACCTGACCGGCGAGGACAAAGCCGCCAGCAGCAAAGCACTGGCCGAGCGGCTGGCCCAGCTTGATTTTGCCCAGGAAATTTTGTACCTGGGACCAGAAGAAGCAGCCGCCATCCAAACGCTGGTGCAGAGCAACGGCCGTTCCCCGGTCGCCACCTTTGAACGAATGCATGGTGAAGTCCGCCTGATGGGGCCGGGGGCGCTGGAGCGGGAAGAGCCGTGGTTTGACCCCATCAGTCCGGTGGAGGCGTTATGGTATCGCGGTTTTGTCTACCGCGGCTTTGACGAAACGGCCGAAGGCATGATTGAGTTTTACTACATCCCCAACGAACTGCTGGAAAAGCTGCCCCGGCCGGAAAAACCAAAAGAAGTGCGGCAAACGGCCGCTTCGGCAAGCTCGACGAAGTTGAGCCGCTCAACCTCGTTGAGCCACTCAGCGCAGGCCGTCACCAGCCTCACCCCCGTGCCCGAGCCCAACCGTTACACCCCGGCCAGCAGCAGCGCCGTGGACGATCTTACTACCCTGCTGGCCCTGGCCCAGCGCACCGCCCTCCGCAGTGAAGCGCTGGACCTCCTGCCGCAAATCTTGCTCGACGCCGACGCCGACCGCCGCTCCCTGCTCATCAACCTGGCCCGCGAAATGGAAATGCTGCGCGAAGTGGCAGGCGGCATTCGGCCGACGCGCACGGCCGTTTCCTGGCTGACCAAATCCCGCGAAGCCCAACTGCGTGCCCTGATGGACGCCTGGAGCAGCAGCGGCTGGAACGATTTGTGCCACACGCCCGGCCTGCGCTGCGAAGGCGACCAGTGGCGCAACGATCCCATCCTGGCCCGCACCGCCCTGCTGGACGCCCTGCCGCAAACGCCGGACTGGTACCGGCTGGGCGACCTCATCAGCCACGTCAAGCAAACCGACCCCGATTTTCAGCGCCCCGACGGCAATTACGACACCTGGTACGTGCGCGACGTGGCCCAGGACAGCTACCTCTCCGGCATCGAAAATTGGGATTTGGTAGAAGGGCGGCTGCTATCGTTTTTGGTGCAGGGGCCGCTGTTCTGGTTAGGCTTGGCCGAAACGGCCGTTCAAGGCCAACACACCCTCTTTCGTTTAACCGACCGGGCGCTGGAGTGGCTGGCCAACACGCCACCGGCTAGCGAAGAAGTGACCGTGCCCATCGTCGTGCAGCCAGATGCGACGATATTGGCGGCGCACAACGCCAACCGGCACCACCGCTTCCAGGTAGCCCGCATCAGCGAGGCGCAGCCGGTAGCGCCGGGCAAACCGTATGCCTACCAGATCACGCCCGCCTCGCTCAAGCAGGCCCGCGCCGAGGGCATCGAGCCGGACCGCATCTTGACCTTTTTGCAGGAAGCCAGCGAACGGCCGTTACCGGCATCAACCAAACGGGGCATCGAGCGTTGGCGAGAGCGGGGAGTAGAAGGACGGTTGGAAACGGCCGTAATTCTGCGGGTACGGGATGCGAGCATCTTAGAAACGCTGCGCACCAACGCCAAAACCCGCGACTACATCGACGAGAGTTTAGGCGAACTGGCGGCTACCGTACGATTGGAAAACTGGCAAAAGCTGCGCGAAGCGGCCGCCCAACTCGGCCTGCTGCTGGACAGCACGGTTCAAAATTGAAAAACAAATAAGGACGCAGATGAGCCTCTGCTTGTCCCTCCTGCGAAGGCAGGAGTCCAGAAGTGTGGATTCCCGCTTTCGCGGGAATGACAGTTAAGAATCAGGGTAATCAGGCAGATCAGCGTCCCATCCCTTGTAATTATTATGTCAATATTGCAATCAACAAAGTTTGAGCAGGTGCAGCATATTTTTCGGGAGCTGGTGGGGCGGGAAACGGCCGTTACCGTTCAGGCCCCCGGTCGGGTGAATTTACTCGGTGCTCACCTGGACTACAATGAAGGCTGGGTGCTGCCGGGGGCCATCGAGCCATCGGTTTGGCTGGCCGCCGCGCCCACAACGGATAATCGGGTGACGGTGCGGGCGCTGAATTTGGGGGAAACGGCCGCTTTCCAACTCCCTCATCTAGAACTGTTTGCCTCCAGCGTCGGCGGCAGCTGGATCAACTACCCGATGGGCGTCGCCTGGGCGCTGCAAAAGGCGGGCTACGAACTGGTCGGTATGGACGTGGTGCTGGTCAGCGATTTGCCGCAGGCCGCCGGGCTTAGCTCCTCGGCGGCGGTGGAAATGGCTTTTTTGCTGGCCTGGGAAACATTGTGCGGCTTTGCGCTGGACCCTCTCAGTCGGGCGCACATCGGGCAAAAGACAGAAAATGAATACGTCGGCGTCGGGTCGGGGATGATGGACCAGTTTGCCTGCGTTGCCGGCCGCGCCAACCACCTCATCTACCTGGACTGCCGCACCTTCAGCCACGAACTGCTGCCCCTGCCACCGGATTCGGCCGTCGTCCTGGTCGATTCCGGCGTGCGGCGGCGCTTGACCAACAGCCAGTACAACGATCGTCCAGCGGAGTGCCGCGAGGCAACGGCCGTTCTGCAACAACACCAACCCCACATCAAAACCCTACGCGACGTGTCCCAGGACGAACTGGAGCTGCTGGGCCACCATCTGTCGCAAACAATGCGCAAGCGGGCCACCCACGTGGTAGGCGAGTGTGCCCGCGCCAACGAAGGTGCCGCGGCCCTGCGCCGGGGCGACGTAACCACCTTTGGCCGCCTCATGCGCCAATCCCACATCAGCTCGCGCGACAATTACGAAAACAGCACGCCGGAGCTGGACCTGCTGGCGGCCACCGCCTGGGCCGTGCCCGGCTGCTACGGCGCCCGCTTCGCCGGTGGCGGCTTTGGCGGCTTCATGCAAATTTTGGTGGAAGAAACGGCCGTGCCCCAGCTCATTGAATCGATTAACCGGGCGTTTGAGAGGGAATACGGCCGTACGCCCCCCAGCCTCGTCACCAAACTCACCGACGGCGCAAAAACAACAACGAATTAGAGTAATCAACGAATTTTTACACCTTCCAGCAATCATTCGTTTGTTACTTCAATTCGTTGTTGTCCCTACGGCCGTATCTGGCACACCACCCCCCGAGCCTTAGAACTTTACATGGAATCAGTCGCCGGCAACCAATAGGTCTTCACCTGTCATTCTGAGCGAAGCGAAGAATCTTTCCACTTCGGCAGGCAAAATCCTGGCCAATGGCGAGGTTTTTCACTGGTGTAAGGTTCCAGGGATGCTTCGGAGGATACTTCGGCAAGCTCAGTACAGGCTCTCAGCATGACAATGGTAGGTACTTTGCTAAGCCAGAGCCTTTGATCAGCACAATACCTCACCCGGCTGCGGTCGGCGTCTCGCCGTACCGCTTTGTGGCTCGGTCAGGAGAGCAGCCCTTCGCGACTGAGAGGCGGCCACAGCACGGGATGTTCGTCATCTGCGTTCATCAGCGTCCTATTCCTTTGGTTGGCTGATAAAGTGGAGCCGCAGGAGGTGGAGTTCCTCATAATCGACGGTTTCGTTGAGGGCGACGTAGACAGGGCGCAGGTATTCTGTGCCGTGTTCAGCGAAGGCGGCCAGGGCTTGCTGCTGCTGGTCGGGCGATAGCTCTGAATGTTCCAGCAGGTTGCCGGCACGCAGCGATTCGCCGGCCTGCACCGCTTTCCACAGGTGGCCCAAAATTGTGCTGCGCTTAACGTTGTACTGTTGGCATAGTTCGGGGAGGGTACGGCCGTTATTATACAAATTCAACACCTCATACGTCCGTCCACCCGGCGTACTGCTGTTGGAGGAAACGCTGGTCGGCGCCGTTTTGCGCACTTCCTCAATCCCATTTTCCGCACAATAATTTTGGATAATCGGCGCAAACACGTCGGCAAAGTTGGCCAATTTGGCCGCGCCCACGCCGTACAGCGTGCCAAAGCTGGCCTGCGACTGCGGAAAATAGGTGGCCATCTCCACCAGGGTCCGGTCGGAGAAGATGACGTAGGGCGGCACGCCCGCCTCGTCGGCCAGCGCCTTGCGCTTTTGGCGCAGCAGTTGGAACAAATTCTGGTCGTAATTGGCCTGCACCGTGGCTGACGGGGCCGCCTGAGGCTTATCCGGCAGCGTGCCCTGCACCGGTTCGCCCTTGAACACCGCGTACGCTTTGGGCGTCAGCTTCAGGCTGCCGTATTCCATGTCCTGCACCATCAAATCTTGCTGTACAAACTGGCGCGCCAGGTACTGCCACTCCTTCTTGCTAAACTCCCCGCCGATGTTGTAGGTGGACAGCTTATCGTGGCCACGTTGCAGCACCTTTTGGCTTTGCGAGCCGCGCAGCACGTCGATGATGTGATTGACGCCAAACAGTTCGCCGGTGCGCTTGACACAGGAGAGGAACTTTTGCGCCGGGATGGTCAAATCGACCAGATCATCTGCTTCGGTGGTGCAGTTGTCGCACGTCTGGCAATCTTCTTTGTTGTACGCCTCGCCGAAGTAGTTGAGCAACGGCCGTCTGCGGCACACGTTCGTCTCCACAAAGCCCAGCATCGCCTCCAGCCGCACCCGCGCCCCCTGCTGCTGGCTCGGCTCCTGCTGGCTAATGAAAAAGTTGATCGTCTGCACATCGGCATAGCTAAACAACAGCAGGCAGTCCGAGGGCAAGCCATCCCGCCCGGCACGGCCAATTTGTTGGTAGTAGCTTTCCAGATTTTTGGGCAGATCGTAATGCAAAATGAAGCGCACGTTGGGCTTGTTGATACCCATGCCAAAAGCAATCGTGGCCACCATGATGGGCACGTCGTCGCGGATGAACTGCTGCTGGTTGTGGCGGCGGCTGGCATCGTCCATGCCGGCGTGATAAGGTAGCACCGGCCAGCCGCGCCGGGCCAGTTCGCCAGTCAAGAAGTCCACCTGCTTGCGCGTGGCGCAGTAAATGATGCCGGATTCGTCGGGGTGGGCCTGCAAAAAGTTGATTGTTTGCGCCAGGCCGTCGGTTTTGGGCTCGACGGTCAGCATCAAATTATCGCGGTCAAAGCTGGCGACAAACTCGTGGGCGGCGGGAATTTCCAGGCTAGTTTTGATGTCCTGACGCACGCGCTCGGTGGCGGTGGCGGTTACGGCCAGGCAAACCGCGTCGGGCAAGCGGTGACGTAGTGACACCAGCTGTCGATACTCGGGGCGGAAATCGTGACCCCATTCGGAGATGCAGTGGGCTTCGTCGATGGTGAGGCAGTCGACGTTGCACTGGTCCAGCAGGGCCAGGGTGCGCGGCTGGACCAGCGTTTCCGGCGCAGCGTAGAGCAGCTTGGCTTCACCGGCGCGAATCTGGTCAGCCACCCAATCATAACCGACGTGGTCGAGGGTGCTGTTGAGGAAAACGGCCGTCACCCCCAACGCCCTTAGCTGCATCACCTGGTCCTCCATCAGCGAAATCAGCGGGGAGACGACCACCGTGAGGCCGGGAAACTCCAGCGCGGGCAGTTGGTAGCACAGCGACTTGCCGCTGCCGGTGGGCATCACCACCAGCGAATCTTGCTTACGCAGCACGTTTTGAATAATCTCTTCCTGTAACGGACGGAAGCTGTCGTAGCCAAATATTTGTTTGAGTTGGGACTGGATCATGCCCGGTATTTTAGGGGAAAACGGACGAATCGAAAAGTGAGAAACAACCTCCCGCAGGTTTGATCCCAGATGGTGGTTCAAAAAGAAACCTGCGGGAGGTTTAACTACTCAACAGTTTACCGTTTGCGGCGGTTTTTGCGGCGGTTGCGCAGGTCTTCCATCTTCTTGGCCAGCGTCTGGCGGATGAGGATGGGGCGCAGTTGTTGCCATTGAGTCAGCGGGTTGAAACCTTCTTCAAATGCTTTGGCGGAACTGAACTGCTTGAGGACAAACTGTTTGGTCAGGTTGCGGATCGGTTCTTTGCCTTCGGGAACGGCCGTAACCAACAATTCAGCCTGCTCATACGGCGTATGCGTTTCCCGCGTAGACAGCCCCAGCCAATTGGCCCAACTGCGCAGCCGCGAGAAGCTCTTGTCCACATCGCCTTCTACTCGCTTGTTCATCTCATTGGCCACGTAAGAAAGCGCCACGGCCACAATCAGAACCAACACGGCACCCACCGCCTGCCACACCGGGAAACTGTCCCAGAAAGAAGGCTCAACCAGTGCAGCATCTTCCTCATCTAGCAAATTTGCCAAATCATTCGGGTCCAGTGCCGGGTCCTGTGTATCCTCCAGATCTTCGCCCAGCAATTCTTCACGGCTGAGCAGCGACTGGGCCGAGAAGGCGCTAAACGCGTCGCCGCCGCTGCCGCTTTCATCAATCGCTTCCGGACGGTCCCAGGCGGGAATGGAAGCCGTCGGCTCAAACTGAATCCAGCCATAGCCAGGGAAAAACACTTCTACCCAGGTATGTGAATTGCTCGCCTGCACCCGGTACGAGTTCGTCTCCGGGTCGAAGCTGCCCTGAGCGTAACCACCCACCACGCGTGCCGGTACACCTTGCGAACGCAGCATCACCGCCATCGCCGAGGCGTAATAGTTGCAGTACGCTTCCTGGCTTACAAAGAGAGTGTAATGCACCGGGTCAATCCCGTCTGGCGTGGCCTGAATCTGATCGTTGTAAACAATGTTTTCACGCAAATAATCGCGTACGGCAATTGCCTTATCGAATGGATTGTCGTGGGGGGCTGTTAGCTCTTCTGCCAGATCAAGCGTTTCTGGGGTAAGGCTGTCGGGTACCTGCAAATAGATCTGCTGCACCCAGTCCGGATATTCTGTGCCGGCAGCGCGCAGGCTGGTGGCATCTGCCAATGAAAGGCGCGAGGTCACTTCGTACTTATCGCCCAACTGAAGCACAAATTTAGAGCGTATCTGGCTCACCAACTGGTTACCACTGCTATCCCGGCTGCCATAAACGTTAATGGGCCGATCCACATCAATGATATCTGGCGCGCCATAAATCAGGCTGGAGTTGGGCAGATAAGAGATGACCGTCTGGGTGATGACTTCACGGTCGGCAGTAAAGGGATGGATGATGGGGCCCTCATCAGGGAAATGCTCCACGTATGGTTCATCCAGACTTTGCCAGCCGCCATCTTCATAAGAGTGATAAACTTTGGCTTGCCAGTAAACGTAGGGTAGTTCACGCGGCACGATGATGTCCATAACGGCCGTATTCCCCACCGTCCGCGGCCCGCCCAACACCAACGTATCCTGATACGGGTCCGTCGTATTGGTGCCGTAGGTACGCAGCGCCGAAAACATGCGCGTCCAGTTATCCTGGAACTCGCGCCACGGCCCTCTGGCCCCACTCAATGCATCGCCCATTGTGGCGCTGGCAGCCAGCGGCGGCAGCCGCCAGGTAAAAGCCAAAGCCAGCAAGGAAACCACAAACCCGGCCCGGATAAAATTGAACCAGATGCTCTTTTCATAGCGCACGGCGCTGGCCAACCAACCCTTCTCTTGCTCAACCAGATAGGTGCGAGCCACAAACAGCAGCGCCAGCACCAAATACAGCGCCAGATAAAACTCCAGCGGACGCGGCCCGGCATAGTAGTAAACCACGCTCAGCAGCACCAGGCCGCTGGGAATCACCGCCCGCCACACGCGGGGTTTGCGGAACGTGTACCAGGTGGCCGTATAGCCCAATGCCCAGTAAATGAAGGAGGTCTGGAACACAAAAATGAATCCGTCCCGGCTGGTTCCGCCACTCACCAACTTTTGCAGCCAGATGAGCTGGCGGCCAATCATGCCCTCTGTGGGGTGCAAGATACGGTCACGCCAGGGCATACCGGCGAAGGCGTCCACGGTGCCGACAATGACAAACACCGCAAACAGACCATAGATGGCAGCAAAGGTGTGAGCCGTATTCGGAGCAAAACGGCTTTTGGCCAGCACGGTTCCGGCCAGCAGCGCCACGGTGCCCACCAGCGGGATGACGTGCAAACCGACAATAAGGTCTGCCTGGGCAATGGCCATAGAAGAGACCATTATCATGGCCCAGAGCAAAAACAGTGTTGACCAGCCTTCTTCTAGTTTTGGTCGAATGCGCATATCATTTTCCCTGGCGTTTTTCCAGAACATAGGACTGGCAGTCCTAAATATTGTGACCTTATCGGAAGTTTATATTCAGGACTGCCAGTCCTGACTTTAAGCGAGTCTTATCTTCTTCTCGCTGCAAATTATAATCATTTGTCACCAAAATGTCACTGAAACGGATGACGTTTCATTGACGCTTAATCTACAGAACGGCGCCGGGGAACGGCCGTTCCCCGAACAGGCACCGTCACTTTGTTACCCCTCCGCCAGTAACGCAGCGTCAACCAAACAACCAATACAGCTAACCCCGCACCCATAAGCCACGGCCACAGCGAGGCAGTCTCTACAACAAGTGGAAATGACAGCATCCCGCTGCCTGCGCTGCCTGTTACCTCGACCTGCATTTCATACGAACCGGCAGGCACGCCGTCCAGGTCTGCTTCGTAAAACAGCCGGTTGACCGATTGTTCCGTGGTCGCCACTGCCTCCACCAACGGCTCGCCGCTTTCATTGAGGATGGTGACGGAAACGGTCGCATCCAGCACAGGCGCTCCGGTGTCGTCTCGAGCAATACCAACCGTCACGTGAATGGTTTGGCCAGCCCGCGCCGTTGGTGGATTGTTCCAGACAGACACCTGGTAGTCGCCAACGGGTGCATTGCTAATTTGCAGCTCGCCGCCGCCGTGGGCCAAAACTGTATTCCAGGGAAGCAAACAAATGATGAGCAAAAAAAGGAACACAGAGTTACACAGAGGAATAAGGCGGAGAATATCGTAAAGTTGTTGGGTTTTTTTCATGATGATTAATTTTTTGGGGGAGACGGCCGTTCCTGTTCCGATCGCCGCACAAATGCCAGGTAAAGACCACCCGTGAGCGCGCAAAAAATAAACCACTGCCAGGCATAGCTCAGGTGTGGTCCTTCCGATAAATCAACTTCGCGCGCGGCGTGCAGCGGCGGCTCCAGTTCAAATTCCTCGGTGGGCGACTGCACCAAAATCACGGGTAGCAGATCATAAGGCAGTGCCGCCGCCATAGCCGCCAGGTCCATGCGGTAAATTTCCTCTGGGGCAACCGCGGGCGACTCTTCGCGACCCGGTTGGCTTAGCGCCAGATAACCTTCTACCTGCACAACGGCCGTCTCGGTTTGATACTTGTCCAACTCGCCGGCCTCGTACTCAGCCTGCGGCACCCAACCACGATTAACGAGAACGGCCGTGTTGCCCACTCCCTCAATCAGAAGAGGCGTCACTAGCTCCACGCCGGGCCTTCCCTGCCACGATTGCAGCAGCAAAACCCGCTCCTGGGCAAAATCATACCGGCCCGCCGCTGTCGCCAGCCGGTTTTCCAGCGCGTCTATATTTTCCGGCAGCGGCTCCGCCAAATCCAGCGGCGGTGCGTCCAGCACGGTGCGTAGCACCTCATTTTGCGCCCGGCGTTGGTCCAAGCGATCCAACTGCCAGATGCCCAGGCGCACAAACAGCCCCATGGCAAACAGCACCAACAGCGTTCCGCCCAACCAGCGGCGGCTAAATAACGTTTTCAACAGGTTCATGAATGGCTCTATCCCGCTCGCCTACTGTTTTAAACCAGGTGCCGCCACGCTCTTCTCCGAAGCCCACTCCGATTGCGGCAGCTGCGGTTTGCGATCTTCCTGGCTTAAATAACGGCCGATTAAAATCAACGCCGCAATAATATACATCATGCTGCCCGGCACCCACATAATCACCCCGCCCAACTGCTGGTCAGTGAGTACATCAAAGCCCCACAGGCGGGGAACCGATTCGTAATAAGAATAATACCCCTGCGTGGCAAACGAGAGCACCACACCGGTAAACATGTTTGGCGGCACCACCGACATCACCAGACCAATGCGCCCTAACAGGCCAAACTGCTTGTGTACCCGCGGCCCGGCTCCGGTAAGGTGCCACCACAGCAGCATACTGACAATAAAAAAGCTGAGATGCTCGACATTATGCACCCACTCATAGCGCAGCGCGGCGTTGTACATGCCGGGGTCATGCCAGCCAATAAGCGAGACAACCCACAACATCCACACAATCCCCGGCTGGGTCAACGTACGCAGCCAGCGCCGGAAGCCAGAGTCGCGGTGCAGCGCCTGGCTGAACAGGCCGCCCACTTTGCGCCGCCAGCTGGCCGGCAACCCCCATAACAGAAAAGGCAGCGGATTGGCGATCAACAGCAGCGGTGGCGCGATCATGATCAGCAGCAGATGCTGCACCATGTGCATAAAAAAGAGCTGCTGCCCCAGGGCATCAATGGGTGAGAGCAAGGCAAGAGCCACAAACAGCAGTCCAGCCCAATAAGAAGCCAGACGCCAGGGCACAACCAACCGCCAGCGGGAACGGATGCTCCGCCGGTAGCGTCGGGCACCGTTGCTGGACCGCTGGCGCAGCTGCCACCACCCCCTAGAATAAAGCGTCCCGGCCAGGGCCAGGACGATGATGACTTCAAATTTCCAATCCCAGGAAAGCAGAATTGCTTTTAGGACAGGATCCATGTTGGTTTACTCGCTTGTGGGTAAGGCAGGGTTATCCGTGAGCCACCGTACCAATCAGATACAGCGCCGGATAGAAAAATACCCACACCACGTCCACGTAATGCCAATAAATGGCGCAAGCTTCCACGCCCCAATGCTTCTCCGGCGAAAAGTGACCCTTGCGCCCTAAATTCCACACAAACAGAATCAGAATGATACCGCTCAAAACATGCAGCGCATGCATGCCGGTCATGGCAAAAAAGACACCGCCAAACACGCCGTCGGTCGGTTTGAGATGGCCAAACCACTCAATGCCAAACAGCTCCAGCTCCAGGCCAAAGATATTCCACTCCAATACAACCACACCAATGAAGAAGATAAAACCTAAAACGGCCGCAACCATAAAGCTGCTCAAAAACGTTTTGCGGTCATCGTGTTCCATGGCCGTTTCACCCCGGAAAACAAAGTAGCTGCTTACCAGCAAAACCGTGGTGGTAATCAGACCCAGGCCCTGGCTTAATTCCGGCCGTTCGCCGCCCCACAGGTAAAAACGAGCCGCCAACAGGCCCAGAAATAAAAAGATTTCCGAAAAACAAAACAGCCAAAGCCCCAGCCGGTTTGCCCGAAGCTGCTCTGGCCAGGACAGTTCATGGCTGTGAGCATGGTCATCCTGGTGGCCATCATGATGCACTTCCGCAGCTGCTGAACTCATTAATGACTCTCCTCACGCCATAAGCGATACACATGCATAAAAAAGTAAACAATCAAGGCCGCCTTTACTAAGGCAATAATGATCAACAACACCGTTATCGGCGTCTCTAATCCGCCGATAATAGCCTCCACAATTGTCAGAACCAGCAGAGCTAAAAAGACATACAGGCCGGTGCGTTGGGCAGATGCTTTTGCTTCACTCACGTTAAATTCTCCTTACCTGGTAGCTAATCCCCGGTGGCAGCCGGTGCCATGTTCACATATTTTGACGAAGCCAAACCATAATCATAGGGATCCCCTACAACCTCAAACGGCGTGTCGTAGTTAAATTCGGGAATGGGTGTTGGCGTCTGCCATTCGGGCGAACGGGATCGCCATGGATTCGTATCGGCGACCGGTTCTGTGCGGGCGCTGGCGATGAAGTTATACACCATAATCAACAGCGACCAGCCAATCACCAAAGCCGTCAGGGTAATTAAGATTTGGGTATTGCCAATGCCCAGGCTGGGCTCATAGTCAGCATAGCGACGGTTCATGCCCAAAATCCCCACGCTCATCTGGCCAAAGCTCATGACCCAGAAGCCGGGCACCATTAGCCAAAAATGCAGCTTGCCCAACGACTCCTTGTACATGTGGCCCGTAATTTTAGGATACCAGTAGTACAAGGCGGCACAGAAGGGAAAGATAAACCCACCAAACATCGTGGCATGGAAGTGGCCAACGACCCAGTAGCTATCATGCAAATGCATATCTGTGGGGATCGTACCGAGGATTGGGCCGGTCACACCGCCAATGAGGAAGACCGAAATAGCTCCCAGCACAAACAGCATGGGCGTCTCAAATGTGAGCTTGCCTTCCCAAAGGGTGGCCACCCAACTGAAGAACTTAACGCCGGTGGGAATGGCCACAAACATAGTAGAAATCATGAAGGGAATGCGCAGCGCATCACTCATGCCGGAAACAAACATATGGTGAGCCCATACCAAAAAGCCAACCAAAGCAATACCCAAGCTGGACAAGGCGATCCAGCGGTAACCAAAAAGCGGCTTGCGTGAGAACACCGGCAGCAGTTCACTGATAATCCCCAATCCCGGCAAAACAAACACATACACCACGGGGTGCGAGTAAAACCAGAACAGATGCTGATACAAAATAGGATCACCACCGTTTGTTGGGTCAAAGAAAGTGAAGCCCAGCGTTCGTTCGGCAATGGTCATGCTCAGCGCGACACCGACGGTTTGCGTGGCGGTAAACTGAATAATGGCCGCAGCCACAGCCGCCCACACAAAAATGGGCATACGGAACAAGCTCATTCCCTTAGCGCGCATCGTAATCGTGGTCACAATAATGTTGATGGCGCTGGCAATGGATGAAAAGCCATTCATGTAAAAGCCAAGCAGGAACAACTGGACGCCAAGCGGGGCACGCAAAGAGAGAGGCGCATAGCCAACCCAGCCGGTGTCCCAACCGCCAACGAGCATTCCAGCCAGGATGAGCATGATGGCGGGCACGCCAATCCAGAAGCTGAACGCATTCAGGCGGGGAAAGGCCATGTCTGAAGCGCCGATCATGAGCGGCACCAGATAGTTGCTCATGGCGCCAACTCCCAGCAAAATGCTGGCGATCATCACGATGCCGTGGGCACTAAACAAGGTGTTGTATTGGTCAAAATTCAGGAACTGCATTCCTGGCTGGGCCAGTTCCAGGCGGAAGATAATAGCAAAAATACCGCCAATAAACAGGACAAGGAGACTGGCGACGCCGTATTGGATGCCGATTACTTTGTGATTGACATCCACGGTGAAGTAGCGGAACCATTCCGGTTTGCCTTCTGGCGCGCCATGCCTCAACGGTGTTTCGTGGCCGCCAATCCACAGAAGCCAGTCGGTGAGTACGCCGGCCCCGATTAAGAACCCAATGATGCTGACGATGCCGCCAAACACAACGGCCGGTTCATTCAGCAAGCCAGTTTCCAGGCCAGCCAGTGCCCGAATGCCGTTGACCAGGCCATTGCCCAGGAAAAAGGCAATTATCTGGCCAACTAAACCCCAAATGAGCGCGGTTTCGGAGCCAAAGTAGAGGAAACGGCCGAGTCGCGTATTTTGGAACAGGCCGAGGCCACTGCCAAATCCGGCAACCACATGCCCCACAATCAGCAAAACGGCGACGGTATTGATAACAACTGGATAGGCGGAATCGAGTACGGCCGTTGGAATCAGCAAGAATTGCAGCATGAACTTGACAAAGTTAGCCACCGGCTCCAGGGTAAAAAACCCCTGAAAAATCGCTGCCAGAATGGCACCAATGACGCCGCCAAAAACGGCCGCAACGACAGCAAATGCAAATCTTGAACGAACAATCTTTAATAGGGTAGTCATAGATTTACTTCCTTAGCCTTACTGGTCCAATGTTTGCATAAAGGCAATCATATCCGCAATGACATCCAGCTCGGCTCCTTCGCTAGCCAAAATTTGGGCTTCCAGTTCCGCAATACGCTCGCCATAGTTTTGCGGCATCACATTGGGGTTGAAGCCTTGCACAATCTGTTCATTGGGGTTGAGGATAGAGTTACGAACATACTCCTGATCAACAATGACAGTGGTGCCGTCAGTGAGCATTTCCTGGCGCATCCAAATGCCTTGCCAGGTCGGTCCGGCTCCGGCCGTTCCATCGAGAGAGTGGCAACCGTTGCAGCCTAACTCAATATAAAACTGCTCGCCACGTTCTTCAGGCGACAAATCTGAATAGCGGAAAGAAGCATCAATGAGGAACTGCTCAAAGTCTGTCTGGGAAACGACCTCAACGTCGGCCAGCATGTCGGAATGGCCGGTGCCACAAATTTCGGCACAGCGCAACCGGTAGCTGCCAAGCTCTGTGGGGGTGATGCGCAATGTTTTCATTTCACCCGGCACCAAATCTTGCTTCACGCGGAATTCAGGGACCCAAAATGAGTGCAGCACATCGGTTGATTCCAGTTCCAACAGGACGGGCTGGCCAACCGGCAGCACGAGGCGAGCAGAGTTCACGTCGGCCTCGGGGTATTCAAAGCTCCAGGACCACTGCTGCCCGACGACCGACACAACCATTTCGTTGTCTTGTTCGCTGGTAATGTCGCCCAGCACGACGGTACCATAAATGCCAAAGCCCACAACAACGAGTGTGGGAATGACAGTCCAGGCAATTTCCAGTCCGGTGTGGCCATGAATGTGCGGCCCATCTTCGGTGTCATCGGGGCGGCGGCGAAAAACAGCGACGGAATAGAGCATCATCACCATAATGAGCGAAAACAGGAAAGCCATCATGATAAAGTGGCTTTGGAACATGGTGTCGATGGGACCCGCCTGCGTACTTGCTGCGGTTGGGAGCGTAAACATCCATCTAAACAGGAAGTACAAACCCACAGTTGATACAAGTGTGAGCACAGCGACTGCAATTGCGTGCTTGAGTTTTCCCATGGCTTCTTTTTATCCTTCCAATGCTTCTCTAGCTTCTTATTGATTTGTTGAATCGGTTAATGTTTACAAAGCACCTCAGGCAGGTGCAGCATTAATGTAGGCCATGAAGCCAATGCCCAGGCCCAGCATAATAAGTCCGGTAATCAGAACAGCTATGAAATCCCAGGGGATGCCGCCGGAATCGGTTTCATCATCCACCGCCTCAATTTTCTGCGACCGTATACGCCAGCCCACAACAACTAACGTAATGAGGGCAAGTACAGCAAAAATGGGTGGTGTCACATTGACAATACGGCCGTCCACCTCTGTAATGCCTTCGGGGAAAAAGTTGCGCACAAATACCATCGTGGTAAAGCCCACAAACGTCAGGGCAATGAGCGTATTGCTGATGAGTGACCAGCGAGGCATCTTGTGAGATGGTTCGGGATCGGTGGTACGGCCGTCGCGCAACTGCTTTATTTGCTCATTGACCCGCTGCTCCAAGGCCTGCTGGTGCTGTTGGAAGCTTTCCGCCTCCAGGGTATTGTCCCGCACGCGGGCAATCAGCCGGATGAGGAATGCCAGGCCGCCACCCACCACAACAATTGAGCCAATGACCACGCCCGTCACCACGCCCAGGGCCAGAAACGGCGAGATCGTATCAGGCAAGGCTTCAGCCGCCGAAGCCAGGGCCGAGGCCAATGGCGCCGGGAGTGACGAAGCGGACAACGTTGCCTTTAATTGTTCCAGATGAATGGGTTCGGGCTCATAGGGAATTCTGGTGGAGGAACCGCCACCAAAGCTAGGAAGTTCAAACGCATTGGCCAACGCCGGCCAAACGGCCGTTACCAAGCCAAACAAAATCAACAGGCCAAGTAATGGCACCCATGTTTTCCACGACTCAGGTTTGTTCAAGAGTTTTTCTCCTAATCAGCTCCGTTTGCTTGCCAAATTTGCCTTACGTTAAGCGAAGTTGAGTTGTTGTGCCTCGTTTGTGGATTTTAGCACAATCTAGTCGTCAAGCAACAGCTACCAAGCATAATATCTTCTTATTATTGGCGGGAAAACGGCCGTCTAAAAAAGGATCTGCGCGACGGGGTTGAAGCAGTGGGGACACGGCCGTTCCGCTCAAACAAATCCTCCCGCAAGGAGAGCAGCGTGCGATGATACAATGATTTAATCGCCCCCTCACTGCGCCCCATAATATCGCCAATTTCGGCATTCGACAGGCGTTCCACAAACTTCAAAATCAGCAATTCCTGCCGGTCGGCCGGCAAACGGCGAATCGCTGCCAGCAGCAGCGCCTTGTCTTCCATCAGCTGCGTGGCAAATTCCGGGCTTTCATCCCCCACGTGCCAATGGGTAATATCATCCAGGGCAATCATTTGGCGACGGCTGTTGTCTCGATGCCAGTTGGCCACCAGATTATGGGCAATACGGTAAAGCCAGGCAGAAAAAGGGACGCCCTTATCCTGGTAGCGGGGGATGTGCTTCATGGCCCGCACAAAAATCTTGGCCGTTAAATCTTCGGCATCGGCCACGTTACCGGTGCGGTAGTAGACATAATTATAGATACGATCCACGTAAATCTCATAAAGCTGCCCAAAAGCTTCTTTGTCTTCTTTGGCGCGCTCAATTAGCGCTTTCTCATCAATGGATGAACTCAACGTTGCCTCTTCCTAACAACCCAATCAGATAATGCGATTGTGCAGTATAACAGATGCCCTAATGCCTGCCTAACAAAACCCGTCATCCCAATGTGGTTAAACCGTTGATGAATCGTGCTTGACGGCCGTTTCTCGCTTGGTTAATCTCCACCTCTATGGCGCAAAATTTGGACTCCCATGACACAGTCTCCCGCCGCAGCAGTGGCCTGCTCGGCTCTTTTTTGCTGCTGATTGTCCTACTGTTTTTGATGGGTGCCGTGCTGGGCAAAGAAAATGAACCGGGTACGGCCGTTGCCGTCGCCAACACGCCAACCAGTGAAACCAACGTTCTGTCCACCGTAGCCCACACGCCCACAGTCGCCCCCACTTCTACACCTACAAATACGCCCACGCCAACCCAAACGCCATCCCCAACTTTAACACCGACGCCATCACAAACGCCTACACCCACCATCACGCCCAATCCGCTGTGGACCGCCACCGCCACCCTGCCGCCACCGCCGCTGCCCACGCCCCAGGACGGCATCAGCAGCACTGTGCGTGTGCCCATCCTTATGTACCATTACATCAGTGTACCGCCCGAAGGAGCCGACAAGTACCGCATAGACTTGTCTGTGACGCCAGACAATTTTCGGGCGCAGATGCAATACCTGGCGGATAATGGCCACACGCCCATCGACTTCTACACACTCTCCCGCGCCATCACCAACCACGAAACGCTGCCGCCTAAACCGGTCATCCTCACCTTTGATGATGGCTATCTGGATAATTACCAGATTGCCTATCCCATTCTGCAACAGTTTGGCTTTGTGGGCACATTCTTTATTCCTACAGAATTTATCGACAATAACCGAACGGGCCATATGAACTGGACCATGATCGAGGAAATGGCTGCCGCCGGCCATCGCTTTGAGCCACACTCCCGCACCCATCCAGACCTGCGCGTCCGCGAGGATAATTATTTGATCTGGGAAATTTTAGGACCGCAGGAGACGCTGGCGGCTCACCTTGGTTACACGCCACGCTACTTCTCTTATCCATCCGGCCGCTACGACGACGCCGTGCTGGCGATGCTGCACCGTCTTGAGTTTTGGGGGGCGGTGACCACAGCGCCGGGAGCCGAGCTTGGCTTTGGGAATCGGTACACCTGGCCGCGCCTGCGCATCCGCAACAATACGCCGCTGGGGGAGTTTATTGATCTGGTGAATTTGCAGTTTGAGGAATGAGGAAGTAAGCAAGTTTGCAGGTGGCAAGTCGGCCGTTAACCAAATATCTATATTTCTCCGACGAACTTCTAACATCGCGCATATATTTTTCTTACACTTTTGGCCAAAAATGGACACCGTGAACTCAAAATTTAACTAGCATCTGAGAAGAAATAAGGAGTGCAAGCAAAATGACAAAAGTAGTTCGTTGGACCCCGATGAATCCCGTAAATTTGATTAATGAGTTTGATCGTTTATTTGAACGGCCAACTACCCGCGGCACAAACGACTGGAGCATTGCCTTAGATGTGGCCGAAAATGATGACGCCTACATGGTTAAAGCCACCGTCCCTGGCATCAACCCAGACCATATTGAAATTGTTTTGGAAGATGATGTTTTGAGCCTGAAAGGCGAAATCTTGCGTGATGAAGAAGTAGAAAACGTTAAGTATCACGTTCGTGAACGTCGCTACGGTTCCTTCAGCCGCAGCATTCGCTTCCCGACGGCCGTAAACGGGGATGCGGTAGAAGCCACTTACAACAACGGCATTCTCAGCCTCAACATTCCCAAAGCGGAAGCTGTAAAACCAAAGCGTATTTCGATCAACGCTAGCTAATCAATAGATAACATACCTATTCAAAGGAGCGTCGCAAATGCGGCGCTCTTTTTTGTTCCTCAATAGAACAAGCCAGTAAAGTTGTCATTCCCGCGCAGGCGGGAATCCATATGCTGCCAAATCTAAATCCGTCAGGCAATCAACTCAAAATGTTTAAGCAAAAGCGTTTCCCATTCCTTGATAAATTCTTCGTAGAAATCTTCACTGAATCCTGCAATGAATTGTTCACCGGACGGCGACAAAGCAATATATTTGTAAGTCACCTGCACTTTGGTTCTGTCTACTTCCAGTTCTGTGCAAACGACGGTTACGACGCCCACCTTTTCTTCCGGCTCGACCCGGTAATATTGCACAAAATGGACGTTGGGCTCGTATCTTTTAACCAGCCAAATCGCTTTTTGCGCCCCATGATCGTGCGTTTCTGTGAGAAAAACATAATCCTCGAACAACTCTGTCGTGCCCATCACATTTTGATAATCCCAACCTGGGACCCATAACTTTTCGCCTTCGGGGCTAAACAGAGGGAACAGCTCAGTAACAGGTACCGGTATTTCAAAAAATTCTGTACGCGTAATTGATTTCATAAGACCTCCCATCTAAATGAGGGCTTTTGGTCAAAAGGTTTATTTTGAGATGAGCAGAGTATAAACGAAAACGGCCGTTTCCCACCAAAATCTAAGCCGACAATACCAGCGCACAAACCAGATTCCCTTCCTGGTCCATTTCTTGCTGGAAGCCCATGCGCTTCAGGTAGCCGGCATGGGCGCTGTTGTGCGGCGTGCTCATCAGCTTGCGGATGCCATGCTGCTGGAAAAAGCCAACCAGATTGATGAGCCGCAGCTTGAGCACCGAGCTCATCATCAGCGAAATGGCCACCAGCACCGAAGCCAGGTAGCCCAGCAGTTCAAGGTAAAATTGCATAAACCCTTCTTCGCAACAGAATCGTCTTATCCTGACGCAATTTTAAGCCACTGATGAGTTTTGCACTACCTGTGCCTATTTGCCAAGATTGGGCCAATTTTTTGCTCTGATTTGCCGTCGCTAAAGAAAATTGGCCCAATCTCCTGAGCACCTGAGCACGAATGTTTTCACTTTTCTAAAAGCTTTGCCTGTCATTCCGACCGGAGGGAGGAATCTTTCTCCCTGAACCGCGAAAGATTCCTCGTCGCTTCGCTCGCTCGGAATGACATGGCCAGTAATGGAGCACGCGGGATGGGGTGAAGGTGTATGAGCTTGTTTATCCTGGTGGGATGATTAAGGTTTGAGGGTTGGGGAGCCTTGTCATCAAATCAAGCGAGCAAAGCAGCGAGAGTATCGAATGCATGCTAAATTGAAATGTTATTTGCGGCCCAATTCGCATGCAGCTTCCCCCAACTTTGTGACGACAGACCAAGGCGACCAGCCTGTCGCGGGTGAACCAGCGGAATAAGTCCAACCTTTCGTCTTTCGATAGACATAACATGAATTTTGCCATATTGTTCTAGTATTTGCCCAAAAGAAGCTAGGCGGTTCCATTTAGGCTCAAACTTTGACACAAATTCCCTCAGTGGAACATCGCCAAGCGTAACAAGATATTCTGCTTTCGACTGTAAAAATTCCTCAAGTAGTTCAGTAATTCGATAATCATTAGCAAACTTTTTGGGTACGACGGGGACAGTAACTTTGGGAACCTTCCCAGCCGTAACAAACGGTACATACTTACGCTCAATCGCTTTAAGCTGATTCAGGTTTAATCTACTTTCAGGCAGTAAATCGGCAAGCCAACAATCAGTACGATCAATCTTTAAAGGGGCTAGAAATTTTTTGTCCAAAATAATTCCTGATGGTCCGTTAAATTTAGGATTGGCTGGCAGTAAAGACCCACATTCTTTTGGAACTGTAATATTATCCAATATGTCATTGACACCATCGCCTCTCCAAAAAATATATGGTTCACTGGCAACAGCTAAGGCCTGAACGTTTAGCTTCCCATCAGGGTCAAGCCACTTTGCATGTACTGCGCTGGCGTAAACGCCAAGTACAAAAACCTTTTTAGGAGTTCGGCTTTTTTGCTCTACCGGCATGACCTTTTGCCCAAATGGGTAAGTAAAATATGAACACATTGAACTTCTCTGCCCCTAAATATACGCTCCGCTGTGGAGAAGTCTTTGGTAAATAATAACCTTGTCCCGCTGCGGACGGCGTCCCGCCGATCCGCCTACCTTAAGGAATACGCGGCTTGTATAGCTCGTCGTCAATTCGTTCGCGCAAAAATACTTTGATGAGCGACTGGTAAGGAATATCATGTTTGTTCGCCAGCAGGCGCAGCTCATTGAGCATGGATTCTGACATGCGCAGCGAGATCGTTTTGGTAGATGGCTTCAACTTGGGAAACACGGCTTTTTCCGCCTGACTCCAATCAAGATAATCAGCGGAATCGTGGGTTGCCCAAAATTCCTGTTCTTCTTCCTCACTTTCAAATTCAGGGATTGGCTTTGGCATAGATTTCACGCTCCTTGCGGCTCATATCGCGGGCAGAAATGACGCGGATTTTGTTTGTACGAATGGTAAATGAAATAAAAAGCGTTCGTCCCGCATTTGTTTGGCCTAAAACATAATATCGTTTTTCTTGCTCTGAATGTTTCTTATCATCTGCAAGCAGTAAAGGCAAGTTGAAGAAAACTTCTTCACACTCAGTCGTGGAGACTTGGTGTTTAATCCAGTTTTTAGTTAGATTACCATCGTCCCACTCAAAGCCGTTGATGCTGTTTAAATCAATCACGATTTGTATATTATCATCATGCACAAATGGGGTCAATCACCAATCCCTGCCCCGCTAGCTAAATCTCCGCATAGTAATCCCCAAAGCAGTCCAATAGAAAATCTTGTAGGTCGCCCAGGTTTTCTAGCTGGGCTTTGATGGCCTCCAGATGGTAGCGGGTGCGCTGCTGCTGCTCGTAGCGGTAGAAGTTGGTCAGCTGGGTGGCGTCTAGCTGGTTCAGGTAGTCGTACAGGGCATCATACACGGCCGTAATCCCCACAGACCGCGGCGAGAAAAGCTGAGCATAGCCCAACGCCAGCACGTACGCCTCGGCGGCGCGGTCCAGGTGGTGTTGGGCAGCGCGGCTGGTGGTGTCATCCTCGGCAAAATAGCTGTCGAAGGCGATACGGCCGTGCAAACTATGCAGCTTGCTCAAATGCTGAAAAAAGAAGTGGGGCTTGTCCTGCGTGCTGGGCGGCTGCTCCTCGGGGCGCAGGCGCACGTCCGGCGGGAAGAGCGTGTCGGCCGTTTCCAGCGTCTGCGCCAGATGGTTCTCGTCACCGGCCACGTAGTAAGTCCAGGCCAGGTTGACCAGTGCGTCCAGCTCGAAGCGAATCAGCCCCAACTGCTGCGCTCCTTTCACTGCGCTGTCCAGAAAATATTTGGCCCGCCCCAGCCGCTGCTGCCAGATGTCGGGCACGGCCGTTTCCGCCGTGCGCGTCAGCCAATCGCGGTACAAACAGCCCGTCTCGATGTTGATCTCAATCATGCGGATCGCCTCATGGCGGGCGTTGCTGGCCATAAAGATTTCCTGCGCCTGCCCGATCGCCTGTTCGGCCGTGCGGTAAATTTCGTTTACGTCGGTGTCGCTCAACGTCTGGTCCTCGCGCACCAGGCGGCGCAGCCCTTCGGCAATGTGCATCATGCTCAGGCCGGTGGCCCGCGAATCCCCTATTTCGGCGGCGATGGCAAAGGCGGTGGCGCTGGCTTGCAGCGCTTCACGCGAGCGGTGCAGCTCGTTCATGATCTGCGCCAGCGTATTGTACGATCCGGCAATCGGCAGCAGTTCACCGGAGCTAATCCTTAGCTGCAACCCCTCGTTGCAGACGCGAATCGCCCGCTTTTTGCCCATTTCCACCAGCGCCTGGGCCAGATTGTTCAGCGTGGAAGCCTGCTGGTCGGTGGGCGGCAGTTGGCGCAGATATTTGAGGGCCGCGCCGTACGCTTCCACCGCATCCCGATAATCGCCCAAAATGGTCAGCCCGTTGCCCAGCACGGTGTAGCAGTTGGCAATGGTGAAAATGAGCCGCGGATAGGCGGGATGCCCGACAAAGCCATTTTCACCGGGGAACACCTCGGTGTGGACGTCGGCCTGGGCCAGCCGGGTGAGATCGTGGACGATGGTTTGCAGGTGGGTCACCGCATCGGGGATGCCTTCGCCCAGATAGATGCGGGCCAGTTCGCGCCAGCAGTGGCGTTGGCCGCGGGCGAAGGTGTGCTGCCAGCTGTGCCGTTCGTGTTCGTTGGTTAATTGGGAAACGGCCGTATCCACCGCATCGGCAAATTCAATTGCCCGCTGATACTGCTTGGTCATCCAGAAACGCAAAATCCAGGTGGCGGCGTCATCCTGCTGGGCGGCGCGGTGCAGCACCATCGCCGGATGTTCCCCGCGGTCGCTGGCCGACGCACGCGGCTCCATCGCCACAAAGGCAAAGGCAAACTTATCTTGCAGCAGCCGCCACACTTCCGACTGCACCACCGCGCCGGAAGCGACGTTAAGCGCCCGGTTTTGCTTGTTCGCCAGGCTGTAGTAGGTGTCGTTGAAATGGGTGTCCGGGTTGAGCAGCAAATTGTAATGCAGATATTCCAAATCCAAATCTTGCAGTTCGCTCAAAAGCTGGTTGCGGCGCAGCTCCTCTTCGGCGGTCGGTTTGGGCATGTGGGTGTTGAGGATGGTCGACGGCCGCTCTTGCCGAATGCGGCTTAAATCGTGACGAATGTAAGCCGTGCGCTCCGCCTGCACCCGCTGCCGATTGCTGTTAGCCCAGTCGCGCAGCCGCTGGTAAAGCTGCTGCCGCGCCGCCATTTCTGCCTGGCGATTGGCCGCCGTGCTGTTCATGTGCTCGGCGTAGATGCGGTACACCTCGTCTTGCAAGCCGGTGCGCCCGCCCGATTTTTGCTTGATGAGCGACATCGACTGCATCGCCGCCAGCTCCGCTTCGATTTCGGCCAGGCGCAAACGGTCCGGCTGCCACATTTCTGGCGTGTCGCCGGGCTTGCTGTCCAGCACATAATGGAGCTGTTCGGCCTTGAGGCCGCGCGTGGCCCGCACCAGCGCCTGCAAAATCTGGGAGCGCAGCCCCGGCTGGCTAAACAGCAGCCGCACAAACTCCCCCTCAATCTCCTGCCGCGCCTTCAGCATCTCATCTGATTCAGGGCCATCGCCCACACGATCGTACGCTTGCAGCAGCGAATCTTGCAGCGGTTCGGGAATGGTGCGGCCTTCAATCAAAATGTCAGTGTACAGCGAGAGGCGAATCGGCTGCCCGCCGGTGTACAGGTGCAAAAGGCGCAACTGTTCCTCATCGTCGATAAGCACGTCGAGGGTGTCGGATACATCTTGGGCCAGATTGTTTTGCGGCCGTTTCTGCCAATCGTCGCGCAAAGAAACAAAAAAGCTGCGGGTTTCGGCTTCGCTAAACGGCTCCAGGTTGAGTACGGTGAGCTTCGTTGGTTTACGCGCTTTCTCTACCGCCTCACTCAGTATGGCAAAATAGTGCTCGCCCTCTTCTTCACGTCCGGCAATGAGCAGGGTGCTGTTGGGGAAACGGCCGTGTTCAATCTGGTCCACCAGCCACTGCTGCGTGCTAAAGGCAATCTCGCTCGGCTCTAGCAGTTCCCGCTCCAACAGCCAGCCGGAGCTGATAATTGAAAGCTGCTCCGTCGTGTCCAGCGGAACCACCAGCCGGTGCAGTCCAGCCGCTTTGTGGTAATCGCGCCGAAAATCAATTTCGGCCGCTTCGGTGGCTTTTTCCACCAGCGAATACGCCGCCCCAGCATCCATTAGCCGCCGCTGGCGGGCCCGGGCCATCTCGTGACGGCTAAATTCCACCGCACCGTTCCAAGTCTGGCTGCTGCCAATCGTTTCCAGGAAAAAATCGCGCGAGTGCAGGCGGATGTCGCTAAAATCCAGTAAATTGCAGACAATCGCTTTATGGCCAAACTGCTGCTGCCAATCGTCGGCGGGACGGCCGTACAATTGCCGCGTCGGTCCATGCCCCATGCGCCGCAAAGCTTCCTCAATCATGCGCGTTTTGCCCAGGCCGCCCGGACCGGCAATCAGCACAATGTGGCAGTCGCTGCTCGTCTGGTAGATCGCCTCCCGAATCCGGCGCATCTCGTTGTTGCGGCTGACTAATTCTCTTGGTTGGTTGGTGGCTGCCAACAATGCTTCTTCACGCATCGGCATCTCCTTAAAAACTTAACGCAAAGGCGCGTGCAATCCTAGATTGCCGACGCAGAGAAAAAAATCTGTGTAAATCTGTGTTCATCTGTGTCCCATTCTTCAAAAAGAGCAGCAATAAAAAGAAAATCTGCGGATAAATTCCTAACATTTTGGTTCGATGAGCTTTTGGCCCAGGGCGGCGCGTAAAAATTGGCGCAGGCCGTCGGTGATTTTGTAATTGGGACCACCCACGTTGGTGATAAACCAGTGATGGCTGAGCAAATTGATCCAGTCCCATGCCTGCGCCAATGAAATATTCATCAACTGCCCAATCGTGTCGGCCGACCAGGTATCACTATCATGATGGGCCAGGCAGGCCAGCAGGTTAATCGTCTCCGGGCCATTTTCCGGTAATGCTTCCAACTCAGACAGCACCGTCGTTACCAAATCGGGCGGCAAAATCGCACCGTCGCCGTGCAGGTGCTCGGCCAGCAGCATGTTCAGCCCCGGATGATCCCAGGTGTAGTCGGCCAGGATGTATTCGCAGTGGGCCAGGTCCAGCTCCGGGTTCAGCTTCTGCATCTGGCGCAAGCCCTGCTCGCGATCTTGCAGCGTCCCCAGCTCCAACCGCTGCTCGCGCCGCTTAAGCATAAACGATTTAATCGGCTGGCTTGTTTTCAGCGTGATGATGAAGCGGATGGCCGGCTGGCGGGCCAGCGGCTCAATCGCCTGCCGCTCAAACTGCCGCCATGCCACCTGCGACAGCAAATCACCCCCATCGATAAAAAAGAAAATGGGCTGGCTGGGCCAGCAGTGCTGGCAAATATCGTGGGCGATGCGCGCCAACAGGCTGCTGAATTCCTGACCTAAATCGAAACTGTACGCTTGCGGGCAATCCTGGTTTAGCTCGATGAGCAGCCGGCTGCCCCAACGTTGCAGCACATCAGGCGGCAAATCATTCTGGTCGCTGCGCGGATCGGTGATGGGCAGCTCAACCATGTAGGCAATCTGCCCCTCGGCCTTGAGCCGCTGGAAGCTGTTGTTGACAAACCACGTTTTGCCAATACCGGGCGGTCCGGTAATGGTGAGGAGCTGCTTCTCTCCCGCTACCCAGCCGCGCAGGTACGCTTGCTCCGCCTCACGGCCAACAAACTGCTCCGGGTTATAGATTTTGCGCTTGCGAATTAACTGCATGGTTGTGTCCTGCAAACTTCTAGACTATTGAGGTGACAGTCACTTCAATACTGCTCATTTCCAGAAATACTTTTGGCAAAGTGACTGTCACCTGCTCTCATACATCTCACCCCATCTTGCCACCATCCGCTGCCAATCCTCCAGGGTAATGAGAAAAATGTCTGGCGTGTGGTTGGCGTGACTGTCGATGAGGCGGCTGATGGTTTGCAGCAAAAAGCGGGGCGACTGGTTAGCCTCCTGCTGCAACAATTTGTTGATTTCAGCAACGACAGGCTGCTCAATGATTGTGTTCAAATTACGAATCCAGCTCCCGGCGGTGCGAAAGCGTTGTTCAAGTAGTTTTTGGAAAGCGCGGGGCTGATTCCAGTTGAGAACGGCCGTAAACAGCTCCAACGTCATATTTTCTTCCACAAACAGGTATTCTGCGTCCGGCTGAAATGATTGGGGGAAAAATAGCTTGGTGTAAATTGGCAGAGAAAGGTCGGTGAGGTCAAACAAGAAGCGGAGCAGTTCGGCAACATCTAATTCATTGGGTTGGGTGCCGCCAGGCACGTCAATAAGTAGGTAAAGGCGTTCATAGCCGCATTTTTTAGCAAGCTGTAAGCCCTGCCGGAACTGGGAACGGCCGTTTTCCTCTCTCTTCTGTGGCGTACTGCCCGCCTGTCCCAGCACCGCCTCAACAAACTGCTTGCGCCCCGTCGTCAGCGGGGTGTAGCGGATCACCGGCCGGTCCCAGACACGCCACCAGGTAGAAATGTCGCCGGTCTCGCTTTCCGTGCGGACAAGTTCCCGCTTAACCGTGCGGCGAAATTGAGGAATGTGCGCCTGCCAGAAGCGGCTCAGTTCGGCCACCAGCGCAGGTTTAAGCACTTTTTGCAGGCTGTCGAGCTGCTCAATCACCTGCACAAACAGATCAACCGCCAGCGCTTCGGTGAGTCGCTGCCACAGCAAGGTTTCGTCCAATTGCACCGGCTCTCCTTTGCCCAAACTCAATGACACAACCAAAGTTTGCTCCGGCAGAGCGCGGCATTCGGCTTCTAGCATGGTTTTTACGGCCGTCTTCCCCGTTCCTGGCTGCCCGTAAACACAGGCCGGCTGTGGTGCTTTCAGCTGATCCAGCAATGGCTGACGCACGCGCATTCCGGTCAACCGATACGGGGGATCAATAAAGTAGGAAAAGAAAGGGGAATCTTCGGGATTGATTTGCAGCTCTAATTCGGCCGTGGGTGCGCAAAAGGGATCATGTTCCAGGCGCAGCGTGCCCAGCAAATAGCGGGCACGGCGGGAGGCAAATTCGTCCGCTTCGGGGGCAGCCTGTGGTGAAACTTCTGGATTTTTATCGAAATCGCCACTCATGAAAAGTTCTCTAAGTACAGCTTTGCCGAAATATGTTCCAGGTTATACGGAACGTGCTGTACAATAGGCGCAGCCACAGATTAGCCACTTACTGCGCCTGCCCCCAGCTTATCAGCCCGCTGGCTCATGAATCTGACAACTGTCTGACAGCGGGTCTCACCGCTCTACACGAAGTTCTCTAACCAGTAGCCCAAATCCCGCCTGTTGTGAATGTAGATGTTGGTCTTGGCGATGGGTTCGATGATTTTGCGAATACGGCCGATCAGCGTGTTCAGGTTGGCCTGCGTGCCGGCAATTTGCAGCAGTGCGTCCGGGGCGGGCTGGCCTTGCAGCTCAAACAGGGTGCGCAGCAGCTCAAACGGCTGCCGGTCCAGCGACAGCAGTTGCGGGCCGCGCCGGACGGCCATCTGCTCCGGCACCAAGCGCAAAGGGACGTGCCGCTGATAGTAAGCCAGCGCCGTGGCTTTGGCATCGGTGAGGGGGACGGGTTTGGCCTGGGCCATGTACTGGGTAAGGATGGTTTCCGTCCAGTGCAGCCAGCCCGCCGCGGTAGGAGCACTGTAGAGGGTATTGAGTTCTTTTTGGGCGCGGTTGAGAACGGCCGTACCCGCCAACTCCGCTAACGTTGAGACCTCTCCGCCCGTTGCCGCCTGCAAATAGCGCCGCACCAATTCAGTAATGTCTTCCTCTGAAAGATAAACCGGAATGATGCGCAGATGCCCGCCCACCCGGTTTTCAATTTGGGCTTGCAGCACCACGCTTTTGGGCAGCACCGCCCGCAGCATCACGCCGGGATTCTCCAGCAGGTCCAGCCGAAACAGCTCGCTCAAATCCTGGCCGCTCAAAGAGGCTTCCTGCTCGTTCAGGTCGATGGTGATCATCACACCATCGAATCCCAGCGCCTGCACCAGCTCTGCCAGTTCGTCGATCTGGCCGCGCACGTCGGCGGTCTGTTCATCGCTAGGATAGATATCTTCGACATCGTCTTTCTCAGGAATGGCAATGTTGGCCTTGGTGGCACGATTAATTTGCTGCAGCAGCCGCACCAGCGCACGCCGCCCCAAATGCTTCTGCACCAGCCAGATAAGGAACTCTTGCAGTAGCTCGTGGCACTGCTGGATGCGCGCCGGCTCCTGGTTGAGCAGCTTCACAATTTCGTTGGCCGTGGCGGCCATTAGCTGGCTGACGTGGCGGCGGCCGGGCAGCCAGGGGCGCTGTCCTTTAGGCCAGTTTTGCACGGGATAGGGCACATGTAAAAGAGAATCGGCCGTTTCATGCAGCAAAGCTTGCAGCGCAACCGACTTGCCTGAGCCAGCTTCCCCCACCAAAATGGCGGACCCGGAAACGGCCGTAAAATCCCGAATCGCCTCGGTGCGTAAAAAACATGCTTGCCACCAACGGTCTGCTTGAGTGGGGGTGAAGGCATTTGCCGGCAAAAAAGGCCACGGTTCATACTGCATCATCAGATTTCTACCCTGTCTGGACTGGAATGGCATTGTAACAGAAAGAGGGACACGCGTCATCAGTTGTACCGCAAACTGAATTATGTTAATATCTGGCCCAGTGTAAGATGCCATCTATGAGAGAACAAAGCAATGAGTGAACTGAATACCGAACGCGCCAAAATGCTGGGAGGATTGGTGGAAAAAGCCAGAGAACATTTCGGACGCACCAAGAAAGAGTGTGCGGCCGTTCTCGGCCTGAAGCCAGCGGAGTATCGCGCCATTGAATCCGGCGAATATCCCATTTCCCTGCCCCAACTGGAAGCCATTGCTCTTTATCTCAACATCCCCATGGGCTACTTTTGGGGCAGCGAGCCGCTCAAGGCAGAAGCCGAAATCGATTTTGCCAACCTCATTGCCCTACGCCACCGTGTGATTGGCGTCTTGCTGAGCCAGCAACGGCTGCGCAAGCGTGAATCTCTGGCCGACATGGCCGAAGCGTTAGAGATGAAAGAGGACCTGCTCAAATCATATGAAATGGGTGAGGAACCGATTCCCTATTTGCATCTGGAACAAATCTGCCGCCATCTGGACGTTTCTGTTAGCTACTTCCTGGATGATTTGCATGGCCCATTAGGACGGCACGAAGCCAAGCAAAAGCTGGAGCGGCAGTTCAACCGGATGTCGCCCGACATGCAGGCTTTTTTGATCAATCCGGTCAACGTAAGCTACCTGGACACTGCCAAAAAGCTCAGCGAAATGGACGTCGATCAGCTGCGGCAGGTGGCCGAGAGCTTGCTGGAAATCACCTACTAATTACTCAATTACTCAGTTACACAATTACAGGTTTCTATTCTGTAATTGAGTAATTAAGCAATTGGGTAATTGCTCAAAATGAGTAATACCCCTTCCCCCCAAGAATTAAAAGATGAAGGAATGCGCCTATTTCAGCAGGGCAGGCACAAAGACGCCCTGGCGGCGTTTGAACAGGCGGCAGCTGCGTTTGCCGCGCAGGAAGATGTGGGGAACCAGGCAGAAATGCTGAACAATATGGGGGTTGTTTTGCGGGTACGGGGGGAAATGGATACGGCCGTAACCACCCTCAACAAAGCCGCCGAACTTTTTGCCCAAATTGGCGACGGCACGCGCCACGCCCAAACGCTGGGCAACCTGGGCGATCTTTACGCCCAGCAAAAAAAATACACCGAAGCGGCTCGCCATTACAGCAACGCCGCGGCCCAATTTGCCCAAAGCAACGAAAAAGAAAATCAGGCCCAGGTGCTACGCGCCCTGAGCCTGATGGAGCTCCGCCGGGGCCAATGGTTGGCCGCCATCATGCGGATGCAAGAGAGCTTGCAAGCCCGCCCCCGGCTCTCTTTACCTCAACGAATTTTTAAATGGCTGCTGCGCTTCGCCAACCGCCTGCTCGGTGGACAGTAATCCGTCATCGGTTATCGGTAATCGGTTTTCTGATTACCGATAACGGTTTACCGTTTACCGATTACTGGTAGCTTTCCCCTTGAAACCGCTGAATCAAATTAAAGCCCACAAACGGACCCAGCCAGCCACAGGGCATCACCAGCAATGCCAGCCAGCCAAACGGACCGCTTTGTAGAAATTGTTCGGGGGCCAGCAGGGCATCGCCGGGGTTAAGTCCGGCGCTGGTCGCCAGGGAAATAAACAGGGATTGGCTCACGAGCAAGACGATGAGGGTAACGGCCGTTACCACAATACGTTGACTCCAGGTTTGCAGCCGCCAGGCAGAAAAAGCAGCGACGATGATAAAAGACCAGATAATCATGTAGAGTGTCGGCATCGTGAACCTCCAAAATAAATTGTCAATCGGTTTCTCTAACTGTTTACAGCGTACTCGTTTCCGGGGTGATGTTGCTCAATGGTTGGAAAACGGCCGTCTAACGGCTTCCTGACGCTGTACCCCTAAAACGATCCCAATCCGCGAAAAGTTCCATCCAAATTGAGCAAATCCTTAAATCGAGTGGGAACCAACCTGCAATCTCGGTAAAATCCAATTTGAATACTTATAGGCCTTCATCAATTTATGTGATAAATATCGTATTAAGTCACAGCTTGTCATTCCCGCGAAGGCGGGAATCCATTAAGTTTAGATCATATGGATGCCTGCCGGAGTTTATCCCCGCGGAGGCGGGGGCAGGCATGACAGTTGCTGCTTTTGAAGCTTGATAAAAATACTATTTGGAGAAAAACCAACGCGAAGAGATTGCTCTACACCTTTGCGTTAATTCAAAAGGAGAAAAATATGACTGTTGGCGAATTGGCCCCCGATTTTGAACTGATTTCTGACGAAGGCACCCCGGTAAAATTGTCCGATTTGCGCGGGCAGAAGGTGGTGCTCTTTTTCTATCCCAAGGCGGATACGCCCGGCTGCACCACCCAGGCGTGTGGCTTCCGCGACAACTGGCCCACCATTGAGGCGGCCGGCGCGACGGTGCTGGGCATTAGTCCAGACACGCCGGAAGACCTGGCCAAATGGCGGGCCAAGATGGGCTTCCCCTACAACTTACTGGCCGATCCCGATCATGAAGTGGCCGAAACGTACGGCGTGTGGGGCGAAAAGAA
>CALBTC010000080.1 GCA_937967805.1 uncultured Anaerolineaceae bacterium | reverse complement strand
TTTTCATTGTTGTGCTGATTGCGGCCGTTTCCGCCCTGGCGCAAACGTTTAACCTGCGCCTAGTTGGCGGCGACAATGCCGAGATTGCCTGTGATGGTCGTGGTGTTCAGGTACAGCGTTTGTCGCGAACGGCCGTAAACATCATATGCAGTGGCCCCAGCGACAACCCAGAGCCCACGGCGGAACCGACAAGTCCGCCACAGCCAACGGCAACCAACCCGGCTCCCGAGCCGACAAACCCGCCGCAAGCACCAACCCGGCCTGTTCCGCAGCCCACAGCAACCACCCCACCGCCATCACCGACATCACCTCCCCCGCCTCCTGGTGGCCACATCGAGCCATTTGCCGGCGCGCCGGCCTGTGAAGAAATTGGCATCGCCCACGACAATCGGGCCTGGCACGGCATCTGGAACTACGAATTTGGCTGTCATTGGGACCATGAACATAAGCGAAACCCGCACGAAGTGGATCATATTTTTGGCACCGAATATTTTGCACTGGCCGGTGGCGAACTATCTTACCCCTGGCAAACGTATGCCGGTTCCAGCGAAGGATTTGAATCGTACGTGGAAGGGACCGCTACAGAAAACAGTGCCAAACATGAAGGGTATGCCTGGCATTACTTTACCAACGGCCTGGAAATCTGCGACCAATCGCTCATTTTGGGCAGCCAATGTTTTGACTCTTTCCGCGTGCAAACGCACCAGATTGGTGGCGAGATGGGGGCGCTGACTCGATTCCACAGTGTGTACACAGAAGGTATTGCCTGTACGCCAGAAGGCGCAGCCAAGATGCAGTTTAATAGTAATGCAAATGCATACGGCCGTAACATCAACGGCCAGTTCTACCCGCTCACTCGGGACAGCATCAATCAGTTCCCAGAAGAGTTTGCCGGTTGTGGTTTTGGCAGCGGTGGCGGTTGGTTGGATTTCGGCCGTCTCAACTGGCCGGAACGGGGCATCTTGCAGCCTCTGCCGTCTGACAACGAGCAATTTGCCAACTTTTCCCAATTTGGCCCGCCGGAGGCAGCACCTTACCGTATCCACCCAAATGGCAGCCCCAACAGTCTGGACTCCTGGCAGTCTGAAGGCAACGTCTTCAACTGTTTGAACGGCGACCCGAACTGTGAACAGCGGATTATGGTTGGCTACGGCCTGCACATCCTGCAAGGTGAATCCTCTGGCATGACAAACCCGGCCAACGCCAGCATCCCGGCACACGATCGCCAAACACACCTCTGGTGCGTTGATCCGGAAACGCAGTTGTTCAACTGTAATCCGCAAACAAACCCTGGCGGCAACGACAACACGGCCCAAGCCCTGTTCCGCGCCTGGATTGCCGTGCCCAGTGTGATGGACGGCAGCCAGTATGATGAAGACGGCGAACGCAACGGTGCGTTTACCTTCCACGGCTACACCAACCGGTATGGCGACATCGTTGAAGGCTGCACCGGCCCCGGCCTGGATTGTGTACCGGCACGGTTCGAGCAGTTCCCGCTGAATAATTGTGGTCAAACGGCCTGTAAAGCAGCCTACCGGGGCAGCACCGAACGTGATGCCTGGGATGCCCTCAGCGTTGATGGCACGCCCATCCAAAGCGGTGGCACCCCACTCATTCCTGCTGGCGAACTTTGGCTGAAATACCCCAATTAAACAAGCCGAACCGTTACAGTAAACAATAACAGCTAGATCAAAAAAGAGCTCCGGCCAAAACCGGAGCTCTTTTGTAACTTTCAAAAGTCCAGGTGTCATTCCCACAAAGGCGGAAATCTATATACCTGAAAAGTAAGGGGCGGTTCTGAGCATATGGATCAATACCCTTCTTCACGGTCAACAAGATTAAGCAGCGGTTCTCCTGCTAAATAACGCCTCAGATTCTCGGCAAAAATGTCGGTGGCTCGCTCATCGTAATGGGGCGTAAAGCCGCTGATGTGGGGCGTCAAAATCACATTTTCCATCTCCCACAGCGGGCTGTCGTCCGGCAATGGTTCTTCTTCATACACATCCAAACCGACCCCGGCCAGCCAGCCTTTTTTTAAGCCGCGCACTAAATCCTCTTGTATTACAATAGCTCCGCGGCCGACGTTCACCAAAAAGGCAGAAGGCTTCATCGCTTTCAACATCTCTTCATCAAACAGGTGATGGGTTCGCTCCGTCAAAGGCAGCGTGATAATAACAAAGTCACATTCAGCTACAACAGAGCGGGTGGCTTCACTAGGATATACACGATCTGGTAGATCACCATCTGGATCGCCGGAGCCGAGCTCGGTATACCCTGGGTCAACAAGCTGGCGTGCGTCTCGCTTGGTGACCAAAATCTTGCAGCTAAATGGCTTCAACAAACGAGCCAGCTCACGCCCAATGCTGCCATAACCCAAGATGCCCACCGTTTTGCCGTGCAGCTCCTGCGGCACAAAGGTTTCCCACCGATTTGTGTCCCATCTTTTGGTTTGCTTATACTTAAACCAATTGGGTACCCGGTGCGCCCAGGCCAGGATTTGGGTCAAAATATATTGGGCCATGTTGGCAGCGTGAACGCCGCTGGCGGTGGTGATGAGCACATCGCTTTGCCAAAGCTCGCTGCCTTTCAGGTTGTCTACGCCGGCGTAATGGGCCTGCACCCATTGCAAATTGGGCGCTTGCCTCAGTGTCGGCACGGTTCCCAGCGCGTAATAAATTTCTGCTTCGGTGGTCCAATCGTCTGGCCAACGGCCGTTTGGCAAAGTGCGCTGTTCAATATTCAAATTTGGCGAAACGGCCCGAATCTTATCAACCAGATGCGAGGGGAAAGGAGCTGTAATTAACAAATGTCTCATATCTTTACTCCTAATTATTGGCGTGCCCTGCCCTGCTGCTCAGGGCAGAGACATCCACAAAATTCCGCGAATGAGTTTAACACAAACGGCCGTTCGGGTATACTGAATACAAGTTGGAGGTAATATCATGCACAAGCGCAGTTCAATTATTGTAGGCACAATTTTGATTGTCGTTGGTCTCCTTTTTTTGGCGGTTCAACTTTTCCCCGGCCTAGCATTTAACCTGGATATTGACCGTCAGTGGCCGCTGATCATCGTTTCAGTGGGCGTTTTATTGATTCTCAGCGCGCTGTTTTGCAGCCCGTCGCTGGCCATTCCGGGCAGCATCGTCTCCGGTATTGGCGGCATTTTGTATGTGCAAAATCTTACCGACACCTGGGAAAGCTGGGCCTACGTCTGGACGCTGATTCCAGGTTTTGTGGGCATCGGGATGATTTTGGCCTGACTGTTAGGGCACCGGCGCCGTTCCTCCTGGCGGGAAGGCAGCCGCCTGGTGTTC
>CALBTC010000079.1 GCA_937967805.1 uncultured Anaerolineaceae bacterium | reverse complement strand
GATAGAGCAACAGACTTCTAATCTGTAGGTTGGGGGTTCGATTCCCTCCTGGGGTACCTCATTTTTCTCCAGCAAAGAAGTCGGCAAGTTTGCAAGTTTGCAAGCAGGCAAGTGTCACTACACTTGCAAACCTGCCGACTTGTAAACCTGTAAACTTTTAATGATTTTAGTTACCGGTGCCACCGGCTTTTTAGGCCATCATCTGGTGCCTGCCCTGGTGCAGGACGGTTACCGCTTGCGTGCCGTCGTGCGTCCTGGCAGCGACACGCAGTTCCTGCAAAAACATGGTGTTGAGCTGGCCTATGCCGAGGACATTACCGATATGGCGGCCATCGAGAAAGCGTGTGCCGGCTGCGACCAGGTCATCCATGCCGCCGGGCTGTTTCGCTTTTGGGGCGAGCGTGAAGCGTTTTGGCAGACGAACGTTGAGGGGACAACGGCCGTTCTCCGCGCGGTTAGCAATTATCCCATCAAACGGTTCATTCACATCTCCACCATTGCTGTGGTGGGCAAACCGCCAACCAATCGACCCATCGACGAAACCACGCGCTGCAATCCGCTGGAGCCATACCAGCGCAGCAAGCTGGAGGCAGAAAAGCGCGTTCTGGCAGCGTATGAACAAGACGGTCTGCCCGCCATCGTGCTGCGCCCCGGCGCCTTTTACGGGCCGTGGGGCCGCTATGCCTTCAACCGCCTCTTTTTTGAAGAGCCGCTTAAAGGGTGGCGCATCAAGGTAGACAACGGCCGTCACATCACCTTCCCCGTGTTTGTGCCCGATGTGGTGCAGGGGGTGAAGCTGGCTTTAAAGAACGGCCGTTTTGGTGAAATCTATAACATCTGTGGCGAGTCGCTGGACCACAACAGCGTCAACGCCATCGTCAATGAGCTGGCGGGCATTGGCCATTGGCGGCTCAACTTCCCCACCTGGATGGTGCTGCTGCTGGCCCGCGCCTGGACCGCCCTTTCCAAAGTCACCGGACGCGAACCGTTTTACCCCATCAACATGGCCCCCTACGTCTTCCAGGATTGGCACGTCTCCTACCAAAAAGCGGCCGAGGAGCTGGGCTTCCAGCCCACGCCATTTGCCGAAGGAGCAAAGCAAACGTTAGAATGGTACTGGCAGCAAGGATTACTGCGCCAATCTAAAAAAGCAGCGTCAAGAGAGGCAGTTACCTATGAAAAGTAGAAGTAAATTTTGGCGAAAAGTTTGGCTTTTTGCCCTTTATTTTGTCATTCTGGCGATCCTGGTCATTGCCGTGTTGACCTTAATTGCCCCAACTGAAGGGGCTGTTTTTTCACGAATTATGCGCTAGATTATGAAACTGTTTACCGTTGAACAAATGGTGGCCGCCGAAAAAACGGCCGATTCCCAGGGCAACAGCTACGCCCAGATGATGGAAACAGCCGGTCGCAGCCTGGCCGAAGCCATCATTGAACGTTATCCAATAGAAAACGCCAGCGTCCTGGTGCTGGTTGGCCCCGGCAACAACGGCGGCGATGGCCTGGTAGCCGGGCGCTACCTGGCCGAAGCCGGCGCCGATGTTGCCTTCTACCTCTTCAAGCCGCGCGACCCTGCTGAAGATGAAAACTACGCCAAAATTCAGCAGATGGGCCTCTTTGCCGTGGAGGCCGGCTTTGACCAGCGCTTCCGCGTTTTGCGCACCCGGCTCAACATCACCGACATCCTCATTGATGCGCTGCTGGGCACCGGCGTCACCCGCCCCATCGAAGGCGACCTGGCCAAACTGATGCAGCAAGCCGCCGCCGGCCTGGAAGAAAGGCGTGCTGATCTGGCCGAGACCGGTCGTTCTACATTGACAAACCTGACTAATTTTTCTGACAAGGGGACAAGGGGACAAGGGGACAAGGTGAATTCTTTATCCCCAGTTACCTTGTCACCCGGTCACCTTGTCACCCCCTCACCCCGTCACCCAGTCACGGTAGCCGTAGACTGCCCCAGCGGCCTCAACTGCGATACGGGCGAGCTTGATCCGGTGGCGCTGCCGGCTGACCTGACGGTGACATTTGCCGGACCGAAGCGGGGACACTTTGTTTTTCCAGGGGCAACGGCCGTTGGCGAGCTGGTCGTAGCAGACATCGGCATCACGCCAGAAATGATTGGTGATGTGCCGGTGGAGGTGGCAACGCTGGAAATGGCGCGCGACCTGCTGCCGCCGCGCCCCAAAGATGGGCACAAAGGCACTTTTGGCAAATTGCTCATCGCTGCCGGCTGTGAGCAGTATCGCGGCGCGCCGCTGCTGGCGGCACGAGGGGCGTTCCGCGCCGGAGCCGGGCTGGTGGCCCTGGCGGTGCCCACCACGCTGCGCTTGGGCATTTCGATTGCCCTGCCGGAGGCGACGTATGCCGAGGTTGAGGATAATGGACGGTTAACGGCCGTTTCCGTCCAACATATCCAGCAAACAGCCGGTGATTACGACGCCCTGCTTGTTGGCCCCGGCCTGGGCGACGCCGAGGAGTTCATCACCACCCTCTTCCCCGCCGACGGCGCTGCACCGGGCCTGCCGATGGTGATCGATGCCGACGGGCTGAATGGTTTGGCGCGGCTGGAAAAGTGGTGGCAGCGGCTGCCGACCAACTGCGTCCTCACGCCCCATCCGGGGGAGATGGCCCGACTGATGGGCATCTCTTTGACTGAGTTGAAGAAGTTGGACCGGATTGAGACTGCTTTGGCCCAGGCGCAAAAGTGGGATCAGGTTGTTTTGCTCAAAGGAGCTTACACCGTAGTGGCCGCGCCCGACGGCCGGGCCACGCTGCTGCCTTTTGCCAACCCGGTCCTGGCCGTGGGCGGCAGCGGCGACGTCCTTAGCGGCGCCATCACCGCGCTGCTGGGGCAGGGGCTGGCCCCCTACGACGCCGCCCGACTGGGCGGCACGCTGCACGGCCTGGCCGGGGAATTGAGTGACCAGAAGGCAGGCGTCTTGGCCGCTGAACTTGGTGACTGGATTCCAGAAGCAATAGCAGCTGTTCAGCGCTTTAACGGTTTGTCATTTGGGGTTAAATTCTGAAAGGCGATTCTCTTGAGGTGCGTAAAATCTCCAAGGGAATTTAACATAAAGTTGATAATGTTAGATTGGTCCAATCTTCAAGATTGGACCAATCTTGCGCAGCAAAAAACGGCCGAACCCGCAAACAGCTTAGCCGTTATCCGCTGGTTGCAAAAACTCAATACCGTTTTCCAGCGCAATCTCCACGATGCGGCCCATATCGGGGCCGGTTGGTTTGGCAAATTCAACGGCACTTTTCTCAAAGAAATTCTCGAAACCGGATGGCGTTGTCAGCACCCAGTGACGACTAAATGACGAACTGGTATTGCGGTAGGTATGCGGCGTATCTTTTGGCAGGTAAATCGCGCCACCTGCGGCCACTTCTGTCCATTCACCGTCCAGGAAGTAGCTAATGGGCCCCTCAATCACGAGGAATAGTTCATCTTCATTGTGATGGACATGGGGAGGCGGACCCCCGCCCGGCGGAATCAGTTCAGACATCACGGCAAGTTTGCCGCCGCTTTGCTCACCGCTAATCAAAACAGTTAGCTCAATGCCAAAAGCTTCCAGTTTTTTGCCGCCATCAGGCTGTACAATTGTGGGTATAGGGTGGTTCATTTTATCTCCTTGTATAAATATGTTGTTGTCGAAAGCTGTGCGTGATTATTTTGTGCTGGCAACGGCCGTCATGAACGTTTCAAACATGATTTGTTGCCCCTGGTCGCCGTTGCTGCGCAGACGCAGCGTTGGAATGGTGATCTCCAGCAGCGGTGTTGAATCATCTGTTGGCCCAGATTTGAACGTCTCAAACATGATGCCGTAAGTCACCGGGTTTGCCGCGTCAAGCGCCATTGCGTCCAGCCGGACAATTTGCCCTTCTCCCTCCATGCTGCATTCAAATCCCTGCGGGCTGCCGCTAGCCGTTGTTTGCACACCCGTCTCCAGAATGCCACCGCCGGCAAATTTCAAGCCATCGGCCGTTTCGGCGGTGAAGCTAATGGTGGCCTGGCTGCTGCCGGGAACCATGACTCCCTGGCATTGAAATGCTTCGAGTTCGGCGATGTTTTCGTTGTTAGTCAATATGGCTGGTTCCTGCCCGGGCCAGACGGCCAAACCGGTAATGATCACATCTGCGGTATTGTCAGCAAATCCATCGATTTGCGCGGTTAATTCTAATGGCAAGCCGTGACTGGGGGCGTTAGCATCCTCATTTGGCAGCCAGATGCGCATCTGGCCTGCTGTTTCGCTTTGGCCTTGAACGGCCGTTTCCCCGGCAAAGGTAAAAGCTTCATCCTTCACCTGTAACAAGCCGCTGCCGTAAAGATAAAAAGGGCCGTCCCCGCCAAGCTTAAGCAGATCCTCTGCCAGCTCCAGCCGGTAGGTGACACTGGCCTGGTTACTGTTCGCCAGAGGGCGCATGTCGGTCCAAACTTTATTGACGGTCACTTCCGTTAGCTCATAGTTTTCAAAGACCGCGGCAACCCCTTCATTAAAAATAACGGCGTTTGTCAGCCCGTCTTCAGGGATTGTGTCCAGGCCGCAGGCGGCCAAAAGCAGCAAGGGAATGAGTAAAAAAATACGTTTCATGGTTGATTAACCATTGGGGGTAATGATTAGCGGCCGAAACACGTAGCCCGTGTCGAGACGCTGCGTGCAGGTCAGGCACCAGCAGCAGGAAGGTTGGGTATCTGCCGGTGGCTTGGTCGCCTCAGGCTGGACGGTAGCCTTGGGTTCCTCTTCGTCTTTTTCTCCGTCCGCCAGGGGCCAGTCGGGCAGATTGCTGCCGCCTTCAGCCGAGGTGCAGCTTTCACTGTAGCGAACGCTTCCCACTTGGAGATCGGCCAGGATAAGCTCTGCCGGATCAAAAAACTGGTTATACCGCTTGGTGCATTCCTCTTCGTCCACGCCTGGTAAGAAGGCGCCTTTGGCATCGACGCACTGGTTGCGGATTCTTTCCATCTCAATGGCGTTGTTGTCCAGATTTTCTTTAAGGGTGACGCCGATAGAATGGAGCTGCAAACATTGGTTACGGTTTTGGGGAATGGGAGGGACCCAGCTGCCGGAGCCGGGGCCGTTTTCTTCGCTCATGCCCACGGCATTGGTCAAATCCGATCCGGAAGCATTTTCAAACAGGGCACAGCTTGTGAGCCCGCCTGTGAGGATAAAAAAGAAAAGAATTAAACCACCAACGATAAATTTTCGTTTTTGCATTTGCTGCCTCCTTAAGATGTAGCTTTGTTAAATAACAACAGTGTAAGGAGGGAACGATCAGAAATCGATCATTAGCGCTGGACGAGCTTGAAGGCGATGTTGCGCCCCAAGCCTTGCCTGACGGCCAGATTGATCCAGACCAGCGCCATTGGCTCTATGAGGCGGGCGGTTTCCAAACCGCCGACGTCGGCTACCTCAAAGCCCAGCGCTTCGGCCAGCTCGGTGACGGTGGTTTTGGCGTCTTCGTCATCACCGCAGATGAACATGGTGATCGGTTCGCCGTCGTACAGCGGATCGAGCATGTTTTCTGCGCCAGTGGTGTTGAACGCTTTGACGACGTGTGCGCCGGGCAGATGCGTGGCTAACTGTTCTGCGGCGGAAGTGGTGTGCCCCACAGCCAACTGCAAACCGGGGGCAATCGGATTGGTAGCGTCGATGACGATTTTGCCCTGCCAATCCGTAACGGTCTCTGTGACCTGAGAAACAACGTTCCAGGGCGTTGCCAAAACAATAATATCGGCCTGTTGGATGGCGTTGGGGATGGATACGGCCGTTCCCCCCTCCCCAACATCCGCCAGCAGCTTTTGCACTTTCTCGCTCTCTGGCTGGCGGGTGCCAAAGAAAATGGTGTGCCCTTTGCCGGCCCAGCCCTTGCCCAAAGCGCTCCCCACATTACCCGTACCGATTATGCCAATTTTCATATTATTGAACTCCTTTACAGCTTGCTTGAAACCGTTCACTTACTAAAATCCCCAGCCAATTACCAAAATATCCGGCTTGGCTGACGAATAGTCACTACCCCAGGTCCCACACAACCTCCTCGTCCACCTGCGCCAGGTTCTGGCCGACCGCTTCAGTCCAGGCGATTTACAAACGCTCTGCTTTGATTTGAACGTGACGTACGACAATTTGCCAGGCAAAAAAATCCGGCCAGACGTGAATTGGCAGATTTAATAATCAACATCTCTCGGCTCAGTAAGCAAATGTACCGCTGCTCCATTACCATTCATCCTCAAACATTTGACGATAAGTATAACTAACCGGCACACGAGTTATCAATACGCATCGTTGCCATTCAAACGGCTGTTCGCATACTTCGGCTGCGCTCAGCACAGGAGTGAGAGAAAGCAAAACGGCCGTTCCTCGCAAAGAAACGGCCGTCTGCCAAAAGGAGAAATCACAGAAGATTATTGAAGTTAGCCACAGCCGCCGCTGGTGGGCGCCCGTTTTAGTTCCATAATCACTTTAGGTGTGTAGATAAACTCATACTGGTGCGGATCGGGTTCCGCCGGGAACTGGCGTGCACCCAGGGCCGCCGGAAAGGCAAAGGCCAGTTGGTCATCGGCCTGTGGCCGGCGCGGATGAGCCGCCAGGAATTCTTCGTTGGCAAAGAGGGTGAGCCAGTTGTTGATGCCGCCCTCCAAAATGTACACGTTGGGCACACTTTCGGCTTGCAATGTTTTCCACGCTTCGGTTGCGGCCGTTTCATCATTGCTCATCACAAAGAAGACGGTGTTGGCCGGTTCCATATGCAGCGCGGGCACAATGTCGGGTATTTCTGCCGTCGGTACGTGCTGCGCGTCCAAAATGTGGAACTGGTTGTAATCTGCCTCGCTGCGCACGTCTAGCATCACCACCTTGAGGCTGGCATCATGAATCTTTTCCAGCACCTCGGCCGGATGCACCTGCACCGCCCGTTCTTCCAGCGCCACGGTTTTCTCATCAGCGATGCGGTTCCAACGATCCAATGTCGTCGGCTGGCCGATAATGATCAGGCCAACGGCGGCCAAAGCCAGCCCGCCGCCTGCGCCTAAACGCCATTTGGGCTCTTTGCCAGCTTCTTTGTTGCCAAAATATTGCTCCAGCTTCTCCGACCCCCAAAACATGAAAAGGGCCATCAGCACCACCAGCAGCACCACAACCCCGGTGGGCAAACCGAGCCAATCCTGGAGGGTGAAGCGACCCATGTAGGAGGAGTTCCAGAACGTATCAAAGCCGCCAACGGTCTCCCCAAAGAGGAAGATGCCGAAGAAAACGCCCAGGACAAAGAAGATGCCGTCCAGCTTCAGCGTTGCGGCGGCCACCAGTGAGGTGCCGGGACAAAAGCCGCCGATGATAAAACCAACGCCCATGATCAACCCGCCTACGATGCCCGGCCACAGGTAAGTTGTGTTGACATAAACCAGATTATAATCCAGCAGCCCAACGCCAGAAGCCAGGAAAATGAGGATCATCGCCACCACAATGGCGCCAAACATCACCTTAAGCACGGTCATTTCTTTAAAGTAAAACTGCGCCGCCAGCTTTTTGGAATTGCCAAACCCGGCAATCTCCAGCACATAGCCAAAGGCAAAGCCGATAATCAAATAAACAACGTAAGAACCCCAATGTCCCAAAAGTTCCGTGAGCGGTAAAGGAAAAGTAGCCATCATTCACCTCAAAATATTAACGCAGAGGCACCGAGGCGCAGAGAGAAAAAGAAAAAATCTGCGTTCATCTGTGTTAATCTGTGTCCTATTCTTAATTCCAGAGTTTGCGGACGAAGTAAGCCAGGGCATAGCCGCCGCCAAAGACGGCAAACATAAACGCCCAGCTGCCTACCGAAAGCACCGCCCCGCCAGACAGCGCCTGCCCGGAGGTGCAGCCGCGAGCAAAGCGTGCCCCATAGCCCATCAGCGTGCCGCCGATGAAGGCCATGAGCCAGCGCTGCCGCTTGGAGATTTGCGGGCCTTTATTGGTTTCTAGCTTGATACGGCCGTTCCGCCACCCCGCTACAAACCCACCGGCAACCGTGCCAATCGTCATAAACACCACCCAGTTATCCAGCGGATTACGCTCGCCACCGGCCATCGTCAGCAGGTAAGCGGTGCGATCCACGTGCTCCGGGGCAATGGCGTCTTCCACCACAACAAGCAGCCGGTTTAGGCCGCCAGACGCGCCCAGACCATTGCCCGTCAGGAAAAACGCGCCAAAAAGCACCACACCCAGTAATATCCCCGCCCAATATGGATTGACATAATCCTTGACTGCACGCTGGCTAAATACTCGCAGCCCTTTGCGCGTTCCCGATTTTGGTGAACTCAACGTCGTCATAATCGTGATCTCCTCGTTTGTCACTCCCGCGAAGGCGGGAGTCCAGGTCTATGGATTCCCGCCTTCGCGGGAATGACAGTTTCATATAAACCTACAGATAAAAATCTGCGTTAATCTGCGAAATCTGCGGATTCCTTTTCTAATCATGAGCCGCGGCGGGGTCATGCACCTCCACCTCGTCCCAGCCCAGCATCATCGACTTGATACCCGCCAGCGGCGTGTGGCCGGTGGTGGTCAGATAAACGTGCATCACAATAAAGGTGGCGAACAGCCACGCAATGAGCGTATGGAACGGCGCCAGGAACAGCAGGCCGCCCAAACGGGCTGCAATCTCAGGCCAGCGCTGCGCACCCCACATCAAAATGCCGGTGAGGATTTGCAGCGGCAGCAGCACGTTGAGAATGCCAAAGTAAGTCACCTGCTGCAGCGGATTCAGCTTGCGCTCCGGCACCTTTTCAAAGGGATGCGGCTCATTACGGAAAATGCCGCGTACGTAATACAGGCTTTGCTCAATCGCCTGGTCAAAAAAGCCGCGCGGCCGGGGCAGATATTGCTTAATTTCGCCGCTGACCAGATGGTAAAAGAGCGACAGGAAGGCGTTGATGACCAGAATGGCGGCCAGAATGTTGTGCACCTGCACCATGTAGGCAAAGCTAAACGCGCCAAACATGTCTGGCTTGTGAATAATCAACCCCGTCACAATGAGCAGCAGGATGGCCACGGTTTGCAGCCAGTGCCACAGCCGCTCATAAACGCCATACATGTACATTTCGCGCAGCTGGGGCTGGCTGGGCGGACGGCGGCGCAGCGCAGCGTAGCGCAGACCACCGTGCACGATCACCCCGGCAAACACGCCCAGGAACAGCACAATGCCAATCCAGTCAATCACATTCACGGCGTCGTGTCCCAAAATGTAGAGGCCCGCCTCGCTGGTAACCAGCGCATATTGCAGCGTGCCGTCGTCCGTGACGGACAAGGTGCCATTGAAACTGCTGCCACTGTCATTGACAAAGGTGGGCTGAACGCCGCCGGGCAGGTAACCGGCCAGTTGCAGCGGCTGGCTAACACGGGATTCCTCGCCGTGACAGGTGGCGCAGTCGCGCACCGCCCAATCGGCCCCGCCTACATTGTGGTTGATGCTGTACGGCTGGATTTCGCCGCTGATGCGCGGGTTGTCCAGCCCTTGCGCCGCCAGCCGGTTGGTGATGAGGGCTACTTTGGCGTCGCTGTTTAGGATGAGTTCGCTGATGGTGAGACGGCCGTTTCCATCCCCATCAAATAGCCCACAAATCTCGCCTGCATGCTCTTCCCCGCCAACCCAGGCCGCCTGCAGCTCCTGCCGGCGCACCGGGCGCTCCGGCTCGCCATACACCCAAAACCAGGTGGAGATGAGGTTGTGCGGGGCCAGCGTCGTGCTGCCGTCGCCGTTTTCGCGCGGGAGCAGCACCGGTTCGTAACCCGAAATCAAACTGCCGGACTGGCCCAGATCACCCTCGATACCGCGATACTGGCTGAGCGGCGTGCCGTCCGCCTGCAGCGCCGTCCAGTCGATTGATTGCAAAGCCGGAGCATAAATTTCACCGATGTGGCACGATTCACAGTTCACCGCATCCATGTGGCGATCCTTGTAGGGCAGCCAGTTGTGGGTCACTTCGGTGCTGTGGCAGTCGTCGCAGCGACGCAGGCTGTTGTCGTATTGCGGCGCCAGCGTACCCTGGGCGCTGGCACCCTTGGCAAACTCGTGCAGCGGCCGGTAGAGATATTCGCCAAAGTCCAGGCGGCGCGGATCAAACAGAAGGTGATCAAGCCGGTCTTCATCGGACTCCTGGTAATAGACCGGGTTGTTCAATGAATAATGGCAATCTACGCAATTGACCACCCGCTCCATGTGGATATCCCAGGAGCGGGAGAGTGTCTCTTTGTCGGCAAGGTTGAGCCCGGAGTTGAGCAGCCGCTGCGGCGACATGATCTGCCCGGTAGTGAGCGTACTCCAATCGCCAATTTGCAGATTGTCCAGCGTGAGCGGCGTGTTGAGGTCAGTATGAACCACGCCATGGCAATTGCCGCAGTTGGCGTTGGTAGGGTCCTGCACGTTGACAAAGCCGTCCACCAGCAGGCCATCTTCGTCGAAGGCGGCAGGATTGTATTGGAAACGGCCGTTCACCATTGCCACCACTTCGCTGCCCGACAACGTTGCCGTACTGGCCCACTTAAAATCCCCCGCCTGCATCGTGGCAATGCGGGCTGCATTGTCGGCCTCGGGCAGATGGCAGAGGAAGCAGTCCATCTCCGCCACGCCGGACGCCTGCCAATCCCAGGCCACCTGTTCGCCCGTGGCTGGATCGATGACGCTGGCGTCCAGGCTGTTGGCATCGGGAGCTAAACTGAGCAGCGGCTGACCATCGCGGCTGGTGACGGCTGGACCACCACCCACGTGCCGCTGGCTAAACAGCATCAGCCAGCCAGGGGTGGTCAGGTCCACCATTCGGTCGCCTTCCGGAGTAAGGTAATGGTAGACAAGCGGGTTCCATTTGCCAAACGTGCCGGTGCTGATGTCCCAAGAACGGCCGTTGCCCGTTTCCCCCGGCGCACTCATTTCACTTAGACCGGCGTCCACATGAAAGCTGTGTTCGGCAATGAACTCAGTATCGTGGCAGGTGCCGCAGGTGTTCATGGTGGAGACAGGTTCGTTGCTTTCCAGGACGTTACGGCCGTCTGCATCGAGCAGTTCAAAGTTGGGGTGCAGCGGCGGGCCCGTGGATGTGGGTTCTGTTACTGTTTCGTCCTGGGCCAATGTTTGTTGGGCAACCAGCAGCAGCGCTGCCAGCCCCAGCACGGCTATCAACCAAAATTTTGCAGAAGGAAGTTGAAATTTTCTTAGATCGTTCATCGAAAATCCATAATGGGATGCAGATGACGGGGATAACGCAGATAAAGAATCAGCGTTCATCCGCGTTTATCCGCGTTCAATTTATTGGTCGTTAAGCGCATTGGTGAACTGGTCGCGGCCGCCCCATTCCATCGGGTCGCCAAAGTAGCCGAGCGCTTCCCAGTTCATACGGCCGTTTTCCCCGTGGCAGTCGGTGCATTGCAGCGCGTCTTCTTTGGGCTGCACCATGTGCGACAAATTCCAGTACATCAGGGTTGGAGCAAAACCGTAGGAACCGCTAAACAACATGCCGGTTTCTTGTGCGCCCAGCTCAGCGGCCAGACCCCAGTCAAATTCGGTCCAGTAGCCACCTTCGCCCACTGTTTTGGGCTGGATCAGATAGTTGTTTTCCGTGTCGTAAATCTGGTTACCGCTGTGCACCTTAAACGGCCAGATGAGCGCGTTGGGGTCATCAATGCCGCCCAGTGGCTCGTTGATGAGCGTGGGCTGGGTGGGGTCAATCGTGTCACCCAGCAGGTAGCGATCGGCCGTGCCGTTGTACCAGATGTAGTCGGGCAAAAAGTTGCGTTCGTAAACAAAGCTGCCCTTGATGCGCAGGTAAACGTGCGGGTCTTCGGGAATGGCTTCATTCCCGGCTGTGGACCAGTCCCAATCCATTTTGGTGGGTTCACGCACAGCACCTTCGGGGATGTGGCAAGTCTGGCAGGCAATCGTATCGACGTGATCGTTGATGCGATCATCTTCGTGCAGCGTGGCGTTGTGGCAGTCGGTGCAAAATACCTGATTTTCATTGTCCACGCTCACAGACATGGCCCGACCTTGAATCAGATGGTCTTCCGTTTTGTGACAGGTGACGCATTGAAAGTCGTAGCGACCCATGTGTACGTCGATATTTTCTGAGGGGAAGTAAAGGCTTTCGTCCAGATCGCCGTGCTTGACGGCGTTGCCGCCGCCGCCATTAAAGTGGCAACTGCCGCAGTTTTGCCGCGTCGGTGAACCAACGCTTTGGGCGGCGGCCACCAAATCGACGCCCTCAGCGGGACGTCCGGCGGTGCTTTTGCTATAGAGTCCGGTGTCGGCGTGGCAAACGAGGCAGTCGACATTCACCTCTTCGCTGAAGTCGAAGGTTTCATCTTCCCAGCCGTAGCCGGCGTGGCAGCGGGTGCAGCCCGGCTCGTTGCCGCGAATGCCGATGCAGTAGTTGTTGATCTGGTTCGCCTTGCCGATGGTGACGGGTTCGTCCCGGCCGGGCAGCAGCACCGGTTCACTTTCCCAGGTCCAGTGCACGGTCTGGATCATTTCGTGTCCGGCGGTTTCGTGGCAGTCGAGGCAAACGGCCGTCACCTCCGGCCCCGTCGCCAATGGTCCCTCAATCAAATCCGTGTGGTCCGTGTGAGGAATCGGATCATCCACATTAGCCCACGGATCATCCGCCTTCACCGGCTCATTGGGAATCCAGATAATGATGGGAATAACGATAATGAGCAGGGTAGCGGCTAATCCAACAATCCAAATATATTTGAACGTTTTCATGGGTTCTATACTCTCTTTTTCACAGTGGCATTAGGCTAAAACATTCGCCTGGCGTTCCAGGGCATCGCGCAAAATTTGGCGCATTGTGTTTAGCACCTCGATGATGCGCGAATCGGTGAGGCTGTAAACGACCGTCTGGCCGTCTCGCTCCGTTTGCACCAGCGAGCGCTGGCGCAGCACCTGCAGGTGGCGGGAAACGGTCGGCTGCGGCATCCCCAGATCATCGGCCAGGGCAGAGACG
>CALBTC010000078.1 GCA_937967805.1 uncultured Anaerolineaceae bacterium | reverse complement strand
GCAGGGCGGGCAGTTCGTGCCACGTTTTGCCGCCGTCGCTGGTGCGGAACAGCGCCGCATCTTCAACCCCGGCATAGACGGTATCCGGGTCGGTTAGCGAAGGCTCAAGATACCAGACGCGCTTGAACTCCCAGGGGTGCTGGCTGCCATCGTACCATTGGTGTGTAGTGAGTGGTTGGCCGGTTTCATCTGATGTGTCATAGACAAACTTGTTGCTTTCGCCCATGGGGAATCCTTCTGGCGTCGTGGTTGGTTCGTCTGGCTCACTGCCGGGCTGTTCCCAGGTTTTGCCGCCGTCATCGGAGCGCTGGATGATCTGCCCGAACCAGCCGGTGGACTGGGAGGCATAAATTCGATTGGGATTGACGGGGGAACCCTTGAGATGGTAAATCTCCCAGCCGGCAAAATGCGGGCCACTGATATCCCAATCCTGACGCTTCTCATCTGACGTCAAAATAAACGCGCCTTTAACCGTACCTACTAAAACTCTTACGTTGCTCATTTTTTCTCCTTTGAAAGATTACTTTCACATTTTACTTTCAATTTCCCTTAATTAAGTACAGCGTAACGCAAATATTTCGCTTGTGTCATGCCTGCGAAGGCAGGCATCCATCTTTTGGATTCCCGCCTTCGCGGGAATGACAAGTGAAGAAAACTTGTGTAACAAAGGTAGTAAGGGGAGTGCATGTTTCTCTACTCGCTTTTTAGTGTGCACAAAGCTTGCCGAATCTCACCCAGGTGGTAGGCGGTATGCACAATCATGCCGATTGCCCCGCCAACTTCGCGCTCGTTTTGCCATTCGGCCTGATCGGCGATGAGCTGCTTGGTGCGGTTGCAGCTTTGGCGCAGTTCGTCTTGGATAGCTTGCCACTCTTGGGGGGAAACGGCCGTTACCTCCCGCCAAATCTGTCCCCAATCGACCGGTTCAAATTTCTGGGTGCGTACATTCTGCTCCAACACATCCAGATAAAACGCCGTGTGTTTGACCTGCGCCGCCAGTGTGGCGCATTTGTCCCCTACCGGAATCGATGCTTCCTCGGCGGAAATGGTGGCCAGCGTTTCAAAAAACGAGGTGCCCTTGTCCAGATAGATGCCTTGAACGTTGTCAAACGTTTCCTCCAGAAGCAAGTAAAGGGCTTTTTTGAACAAATCGCTATCAATTTTGTTTGGCATAAATAACTGACCTTTTAAGAATTAAAGAGCGGAACACAGAGCTACACAGAGAAGTCACAGAGTTACACAGAGAACAATCAGGGTGCTGACAGGTTTGTTGTGTTGGGGGCAAAGGCGAGACCCTGTTCAGCCAACGCTTCTGCCAGATGCCGGAGCGCCTTGGGGCCCACGCCTTTGGGCCAAACTAGTTGGTCAGCCATGTCGCAAGCTCCATTAAAAGGAGAAATGAATTAGGTTTTCAAGTTTATCGTGTTGTTGCCCTGATGTTGTAGAGAAGGTGTGAAAATTAGCGAGTTTTGGGCAAGACACCGTGTATTATAGAACAAATTTTCTACTGTGTCCAGATTTGTTTAGGCACAAAAATGATACGTTTCGACTAGCGAACGGCCGTTCTAATACCTTATAATAGTGAGCATGGTGACTGAAACATCAGACAATCAAGTGTATGAAGCGTGCATCAACGATGTTGACCAATACATCCACGACAACATCAACCAACCCTTAAACCGGGACGTATTAGCGGCCGTAGCCGGCTTCTCCGTCCCCCACTTCCACCGCATCTTCACCGCCCATAAAGGCGAAAACGTCGCTGCTTACGTCCGCCGCATCCGTCTCGAACGGGCCGGTTGGAAGCTGCGCATGGGCGCGGTAGACATCACCGAAGTCGCCCTGGCGGCCGGATATGAAAGTCATGCCGCCTTCGGCAAAGCCTTCAAACAGCAGTTTGGTTTCAGCCCCAGTGAGTTTCGCGAACTCGCCTGCCACCAGGCAACCCAAATCATCAAGAACGCAAGATCGAACGGAGAAGATAAATGAGTATAAAAATTACCCTAACAAGTGTATCCATTGACGATTACGACAAAGCCCTGCACTTCTATACAGACGTCTTAGGCTTCGTGAAGAAGCGCGATATTGACTTAGGCGAAGGCGCTCGCTGGATTACGGTCGTCTCGGCCGATAATCCCGACGGCGTTGAACTCCTCCTCGAACCCAACGCCGAATATCCGGCCATGAAAGCTTTGAAAGAGAGCCTGGTGGCCGACAACATCCCCTTCACCACCTTCGAGGTAGACGACATTCACCAGGAGTATGAACGGTTGAAGAAGTTGGGGGTAAAATTCACAATGGAACCAACCAATATGGGCACGACTATAGTTGCCATGTGCGACGACACCTGCGGCAATCTCATTCAGCTCCATCAGATGACGGCCGATACCTGATTCCAGACCCAGATGTGACAGTCACTTTTGGACCGACGTAAATATTAATCATCTTTTTTCGCGGCGTAGCGGCGTTTCCATTCGTACAGCTTGTTGATCGCTTCCAGCGGGGACATGCTGTTGACGTCCAGCGCTTCCAGTTCGTCCAGCAGCGGGCTGGATTCGGGGAAAAGGGCCATTTGCTGCACATTGTCGAGGCGGCTGGGTTCGACGGCCGTTGTCGGGGCGTGTTCCTCCAGTTCGTGCAAAATCTCATTGGCCCGGTTGATCACGTCGCGGGGGAGTCCGGCCAGTTGGCCGACATGGATACCGTAGCTCTGGTCCGCCCCGCCGGGCACAATCTGGTGCAAAAAGATCACCTTGTCTCCCTCCTCGGCGACGGCGACGTTGTAGTTGTTCACCAGCGGCAGCAAATCGGCCAGGCCGACCAGCTCGTGGTAGTGGGTGGCGAAGAGGGTGCGCGGCTTCAGGCGGGGGTGGTTGTGCAGATATTCGATGATGGCCCAGGCGATGGCCAGACCGTCGTAGGTGCTGGTGCCCCTGCCAATTTCATCCAGGATGAGCAGGGAGCGGTGGGTGGCATGGTTGAGGATTTCGGCCGTTTCCACCATTTCTACCATGAAGGTGCTGCGCCCGGCGTGCAGCTCGTCGTGCGCGCCGATGCGGGTGAAGATGCGGTCCACCAGCCCAATTTTGGCGCTGTCGGCGGGCACAAAGCTGCCAATCTGGGCCATCAGCACGATGAGCGCCACCTGGCGCAAGAAGGTACTTTTGCCAGACATGTTGGGTCCGGTGATGATTTGGATGCGCTCCGTATGATCCATCTTGGCATCGTTAGGTACAAAGCGTTCCATGTGCAGCGTTTGTTCGACGACGGGGTGACGGCCGTTCACAATCTCAAGGCAGTTCTCGTTGGTCAGGGTGGGGCGGACATACCCCTGCATTGCCGCCGCTTCCGCCAGAGCCGAGGCCACATCCAGTTGAGCCAGCACATTGGCTGTCTTGAGCAATCGCTGGGCGTATTGCGCCACCTGCTGGCATACCTCGCTAAAAACGCGCCGCTCAATCTCCAAGATGCGTTCTTCGGCATTGAGGATAAGCGTTTCATACTCCTTTAGCTCCGGCGTGATGTACCGCTCGGCGTTGGTGAGGGTTTGCTTGCGGATGTAATCGTCCGGCACGCTGTCGCTGTGGGTGCGGGTGACTTCAATGTAGTAGCCAAACACCTTGTTAAAACCAACCTTCAGCGAGCCGATGCCTGTACGCTCCCGCTCGCGCGGCTCCAGCTCCGCCACCCACTGCCGCGCATGGGCCGATGAATTCATCACCCCGTCCAGCTCCGCCGAAAAGCCCGGCCGGATCACGCCCATCTTGTTCAAATTGGTCGGTGCTTCTTGGGCGATGGCCTGCTCGATAATGCTGGCGGCTTCGGCGCACGCATCTAAACTAGAGACTAGAGATTGGAGATTGGAGAGTGAAGACTGATTACCGTTTACCGCTAACTGATTACTGTCCACTGATAACTGACTACCGATCTCCGGTACGGCCGCCAGCGCCAGCCCAATATATTCCAAATCACGCGGGGTGGCTTTGCCGCTCAACACGCGGTTCGTCAGCCGCTCCAGGTCGGGCAGCCCTTTGAGCGTGGCCCGCAGGTCGGCGCGCAGCAGGGCATCGTTGAAGAATGTGTCTACCTGGTCGAGACGGCCGTTTAAATCAGCCACATCCAGCAACGGGCGCGAAATCCGGTCGCGCAGCAGGCGGGCACCCATCGGCGTGACCGTTTTGTTGAGCACTTTCAGCAGCGAGCCGCTGCGCTCGCCGCCCAGCGATTCCGTTAGCTCCAGGTTGCGCCGCGTGGCCGTATCCAGCGCCATAAACCCTTCCACGCTGTAGGTGGCCAGCCGCTGAATCTGGCCCACGGCTCCTTTTTGCGTTTCTTGCAGATAATACAAAATGGCGCCGGCCACCCGTGTCGCCAGCGATTTGCCCTCGCAGCCAAAGGCGGAGAGCGAATCGACGCCAAAGTGGCGCAGCAAGGTTTGGCGGGCGTTGCCTTCTTCAAAGCGCCAGTCGGGCAGGCGGCTGATCGCTTTGGCTTCGCCATCGCTCTGATAGGCCAGTTCGCTATCGGGCAGCAGCAGTTCGGCGGGGGCCAGTCGGGCCAGCTCTTCGGTAAGGCGGCGACGGCCGTTGAACTGTGTCGTGGCAAATTCGCCGGTCGTGACGTCGGCATAGGCCAATCCCACGCGGTCGCCTTCAAGGAGAACGGCCGTCAAATAATTGTTCCGCCCCGCGTCCAGCATCCCCGGCTCGATGACGGTGCCGGCGGTAAAAACGCGCACCACCTCGCGCGGCATCAGCCCCTTAATTTGCGAGGAATCGCCAATCTGTTCGCAGAGGGCCACCTTGTACCCCTTGGCAATGAGCCGGGCGATGTAGCCTTCGGCGGCATGGTAGGGTACGCCGGCCATCGGCGTGCGCTGGTTTTTACCTTGGGGCCGGCTGGTCAATACCAAATCCAGTTCTTCAGCCGCCAGTTTGGCGTCGTCGTCAAACGTCTCGTAAAAGTCACCCAGGCGAAAGAAGACAATCGCATCCTGGTGCTGCGCTTTGATGTCTAAATATTGCTGACGGCTGGGGGTGACTTTGCTTTTGGCCATGCCTGCTCCTACAAACTTAACGCAGAGGCGCGGAGGCGCTGAGAGGTGTTTACAGCCACCGGCGCAATCTGCGGAAACGGTTTTTGTCTGTTACGAAATCAGCGTTTTTGCAGTTTGTAAGCATAGCGAGGAACAGGGCAAAAGGCAAAGGGATTTGACCAAAAAAGAGAGCCTCACAAACGCGAGACTCTCTCAAAAACTACGGAAGCCACAGAGTTTTAAGAGGTTCTTTCTCTTTTTCCTCTGTGCTCTCTGTGGCTAAAACTATTACGGCGAACAAACGGTGATGCTCCAGCCGTTGAGCGTGCCGGCATCGGCCGAAG
>CALBTC010000077.1 GCA_937967805.1 uncultured Anaerolineaceae bacterium | reverse complement strand
CCCCATGATGCCATACTCGTTAAATGCTTCATGCGCCGCCTAGGCCGCCTAGAAAGATGGCTGCGCAATAAGGGGAATCACTGTGCAAAAAAATATCATGCTTATCGGCACGGAATCGAGCGGCCTGACCTATATGCGAATGCTTTTGGAGCGAGAAGGCTACAGCGTTTGCCTGCTTCGTGAAGCGTATCGGGCTGAGGAAACAATTGTTGCGGAACGGCCGTCTCTCATCATTATAGACGATCAGGCCGATAAGCTGTGTGCGGTTCGGCTGTGCCGTCAGCTCAAACTCAATGCGACCATCGCCGCAATAAAAACAGTTTTACTGCTGCCGTATGACCATGACGCCCTTAAAGAAGCAACCAAAAAGGCATGTGGAACCGATGTTCTGACCAAGCCGGTGTTACCGCACCTGCTCCTGAAGACGGTGGCCGGTCTGCTGGCTGGGCCTGCCATGCCACCCGTGAAGTGAGAGATAGAGAATGAACCAGTTTGAATCAGTTACCCAATCCTGGAAAACGAATTTACGGTCCGGGGGAAAATTTACCGTCGGAAAAAAACGTATGAATCACAACCATTTGTCACAAAAAGGTATGCAATTCGCCCAAAATATACTCGACGGCTTGTCGGCGCACGTTGCTGTTGTGGACACAGACGGCACTATTCTCGCCGTTAATGAAGCGTGGCGTCAGTTCGGGCTGGACAATGCGTTAGACGCGAACAAGGAGATGGTGGGGGCCAATTACCTGGCGGTCTGCGACGCGGCCGCCGAGCTGGATGTAGACACGGCCACCGAGTTTGCTGCCGGACTGCGCGACGTCCTCGCCGGCAACCGGTCGTTCTTTCAGCTAGAGTACCCGTGCCACTCCCCCCAGGAGGAGCGCTGGTTTGTGGGTCGTATTACACACTTTCCGGAAGGAACGGGGGCAGTCCGAGCTATCGTGGCCCACGAAAATATTACGGCGCGCAAAATGGCGGAAGAGAGGATGGCAAAATCCCAGTTCAGGTACCAAACGTTATTTGACAAGGCCAGCGACGCCATCTTTGTCTGTGATTTGGACGGCCGTATTCTCGAGGCCAATCAGGTCGCCTGCCGCCGGCTGGGCTATGATCTGGCAGAATTCAGGCAGTTGAAAATGTCCGACATCGACCCTATTGAATATGGTCAGCTGCAGCCGAAACGATTGGCGCCGCTGGCTCTGGATGGGACTGCTCTTTTTGAAACGATACACGTAAGCAAGACCGGCAAGGTGGTTCCCACAGAAATGAACGTGCGCTACTTCGACTACGATGAGCGTCCGGCCATTCTGCACATTGCCCGCGACATTTCGGGACGTAAAGAAACGATTCGAGCCGAGAGGAAATCGCGCAAACTGGCGGAGGCGCTGGTCGATACGGCCGCTACTATCAACAGTTCCCTCGATCTGGACCAGATTTTGCAGCGAGTGCTGACCAACGTGGGCCGGGTGGTGCCGCATGAACAGGCAACTATCTTCTTGCGTGACGGCCGTTTTGCCACCTTAGTCAACTTAACCGATGGCGGAAACGAACTGAAAGTTGAACAGAGTGAGCGTATCACCATTGCCAATTTTCCCACCCTTACCTACATGCTGGAAAATCAACGGCCGTTGCTTGTGCCAGACGTTAAGACATTTAGCGGGTGGGTGCAGTTGGACGGCCGACAAAAGAGCGGCGCGTATCTCGGCGCACCCCTTATTACCAAAGGCGAACTGCTCGGCTTTATCAATCTTTCCAGCCGGCAAGAAAATGCATTCAAGGATAAAGACGCCGTTCATCTGCAAGCATTTGCCAACCAGGCCGCCATCGCCATCAAGAACGCCCGCCTCTTTACCGCAGTAGCCGCGTTCAATACGCAACTGGAAGCGCAGGTAGCGGCGCGCACAGAACAGCTTCAGCATCAAAAGGAGAAGCTGGAGGCGGTGATTTACAACAGCGCCGACAAAATTTTGCTGGTGGATACAGACGGCCGTATCACCCTGGCCAACCCCAAATTTTACGACACCTTTGGTCTCTCATCCGATGGCGTGATCGGTCAATTGTTAACGGCCGTGCTGCCCATTAAAGAAACAACGGCCCTGGACAACCGTTTGCAGCAAGCGATGAATACCCGCACCGGCACCACCGTAGAAGCTGTCGCCATGCTGCCGGATGACAGGGAAATCGACCTGGAAATCAGACTGACGCCCATAGCCAACGGTAAAATCTCCGGCATTGTTTGTACCATGCGCAACACCACCCACTTCAAAGATGCGGCCCGGATCAAAGATGCCTTTGTGTCTAACGTTTGCCACGAACTGAGGACGCCCATCACCAGCATCACCCTGTACCATCAACTGCTTCAGGTCAAACCCGATATGCTGTCCACCTACCTACCGATACTCGAACGAGAAACTAAACGCCTGGGCCACATCGTTGAAGATCTGCTTTGCATCTCCCGCCTGGATCAAAGCCGCGCGTCTTTAAACCATGTCTCTACCAATTTGAACCAAATTGTGTCAGATCTCGTTACAGATCGGCAATCAATCGCCGCGTTCCGGCAAATCAGTTTAGAAACCGGCGAGCTGGCGCAACTGCCGCTGCTCCAGGTGGATGTCGGTTTAATAGAACAGGTTATCAGCATTCTGCTGACCAACGCTCTCGACTACACGCCGTCCGGCGGTCGTGTTTGCATCAAAACGCTGCTCCGTTCCCAGGCTGGCATTGATTGGTGCGGCATCGCTGTTTCTGACACAGGGCCGGGCATTGCGCCTGAGGAGCAGACAAAAATATTCGAACGCTTTTACCGGGGAAAGATCGGGATAGCCAGGCATAGCGCCGGCACCGGCCTGGGGCTGGCAATCGCTTCCGAGATTGCCGCCTGGCACAAGGGCAAATTCGAGTTGCAAAGCAGCGCCGGCGAGGGTAGTACATTCATATTATGGATTCCGGCACAAAAAATTTTATAATTATTTTATGCGAGTCAAGACTCGCCCCGGAAGAGCTAAGTGCGACGTGCCAGGTCATTGGTAATAAAAGTTGTCGCAATGGAAGAGATGATGATTCCCTCCTTCTGCTTACCTAAGAAAGTATTTTGGGTTTTCACCATACTGCTGATATGCATCCTGGCAGCCTGTGATGAGCCGCTGAGCCAGCAGCCAATCGAACCGGTAACCGTGCAGTTGAGCTGGCTGCATTACGGTGCCTTTGGCGGGTTTTATGCCGCCGACCAAAATGGTTTGTATCGCGATGAAAAGATTGCCGTTTCCTTCCTGGAAGGCGGCCCCGCTTTTGACCCCATAGACGCCGTGCTGGCCGGTGAAGCCGAGTTTGGTGTGGCCAGCGCCGACACGCTGCTGCTGGCCCGCGCCCAGGGCAAGCCGGTGCGCGCTATTGCCACTGTCCTGCGCCACAGCCCGGTCGTGCTGATAACGCTGCGCGAAACCGGCATCACCCGCCCCGAAGATATCGTTGGCCAAGAAGTGCGCATGACGACCCAAATAGCCCCCAGTTTCCAAGCCATGATGTCCCGCGTCGCAATTCCGCCGGATGGGTACACTGAAGTGATACTGCCTTCGGAGTTAGACCTGTTTGTGTCGGGCGAAGTGCCGGTATGGGCCGTTTATTACAACTCCTTTGCTGTTGCTATTCAGGAAGCAGGCTACGATCTGAATTTTATCTTTCCGGAGGAGTATGGCGTTCACTTTTACGGTGACGTAATCTTTACCACCGACACGCTGATTGAGAATAATCCTGATCTGGTCACCCGTTTTTTGCGCGCCACCCTGAGCGGATTGCGTTCTGCCATTGGCGAGCCGGAAGCGGTAGGAGCCATGGTGGTTCAATATGATGAAGCGGCCGATGCGGCATTGGAGAGCGCCAAAATGAGGGCCACCATTCCGCTCATCCACACAGGTCGTCATCATATCGGCTGGATGCAGAGGGAGCGGTGGCAGATGATGGAAGAGACACTGCGGCAGCAAAATGTGTTGTCCCGTCCACTAGATGTAGATAAGGTGTTCACAATGGCTTTTCTGCATGAGATTTATGGAGAGCAATGATGACATTGCTAAATCGTATTTGGAACAGGCTAGACTTGCGCCTGACTATACTCATTTTGCTACTGTCTGTCTTTCCCCTGGTTATTCTGGGGGTGGTTGCCCTGAACAGCAGTCAACGAACCCTGGAAAAGCAGCAGTTTAATCATCTAGATGCCGTCACCCTGCTGAAAGCGGATGAGATTAACCGCTGGACGGAGAGCCACGTCCTGCAGCTGAATGCCCTGGCGCAACGGCCGTTGGTAGGTGGATTTGCCGACACGCTGTCACAAGTGGCGTTGAACACAACCGCTGCCCAAAGCACCCGCAACAATTTGCTGGCTAATCACCTGCTGCCTACGTTAACGGGTGAAGGCGGTTTTTGGAAACTGTTCCTGCTGGACGTCGACAGTGGCCAGATCCTGGCCTCTACCGATGAAGGCGACGTGGGTAAGTACCGCAACAGCGAGGCTTACTTCATCGAAGGCAAAAATGCCGCCTACGTGCAAAACGTCTATTACAAAGTGTCACTGGGACAGCCGATTATGACCATCGGCACGCCGGTGCGCAATGAGCAGGGTGTGGTGGTGGCTGTCTTGGCCGGCCATCTGGACCTGGCCATGCTGTCGAGGATTGCTGAACAAACAAACGATCTGATGAACACGGAAGATACCTACCTGGTAAACAGCTTTAACTTCTTTGTTACCGATCCCCGCTTTGGCGAAAACTACGCACTGCATGAGACGGTCCAGACGGAGGGGGTAACCCGCTGTCTGCAGCAGGAAAGCGGGCACGCCGTTTATGAGGATTATCGGGGTAAAGTCGTTCTTGGTGCCTACCAGTGGCTGCCGCAGCGAGAGCTATGCGTGATTACAGAGATTGACCAGATGGAAGCGATGGGCCCCGTCAACACGCTGCGCCGCTCTCTCTCCGCTGTAGGCATGCTGGTAGCATTAGGCGTCGTCACGTCGGGTTTGTTTTTCACCCGCTCTATTACCAGACCGCTCTACCGGCTGATCAATGGCGTGGAACGGATCGGCCGGGGCAAACTCGACTATCAGATTCCTGTGCACGGGGGAGATGACATTGGCCGGTTAACGGCCGCTTTCAACCAGATGTCCAGTAATTTGCATCATTCCGTCGGTAAAAATCTACATGGCCAAAAGCTGCTGCTCACCTTAAGCCAGGCGGCCCAGGCGGTGCAGCAGGCACGCACAGCAGATGAAGTGTACGCAACGATGAGTGCCGAGATGGCCAAGCTTGGTTTTGATTCCTCGGTGCTGTTGTTGACGGAAGATAAAGAACACGTGCGCGTGGCGCATTTGAGCTATGACCTCGCCGTGGTGCGTACTGCCGAGAAATTGACCGGTCTTTCTGCCAGCACCTTTGAGTTCCCTGTGCCTCCCGGCGGCTATTTTGAGCAGGTCGTAAAGGGAGGAAAAACGATATTCATCTCTCCCATGGGGAATTTTGTTGCCGAGGCCCTGCCGAAAAGGCTTCACGTCCTGGCCAACCGGGTGGCGGCAATGTTGGGGATGGAGCAGGGTATCATCGCGCCTTTAATCGTGGATGATGTGCCGTTGGGCGTCCTCACTGTGACCGGTGATTCTCTAAGCGAGGCCGATGTGACGGCCGTTTCCACCTTTGCCAGCCAGACGGCCATCGCGTTGCAAAACGCACAATCGATCGACCAACTACAGCGGAGCGAGGCTCGCTTTCGCGCTATCTTTGAACATGCCGGCATGGGCATTGCCCGCGTGGACATGGAAGGAAAACCGCTGGAAAGCAACCCGGCCCTGCAAACGATACTGGGCTACAGCGCAGAAGAACTGCGAGGTATGCCCTTTACCGAATTTACCTATCCTGAAGATGCCGCCATCGATATGACGCTGTACCAATCCCTCATCGCTGGTGAGCGCGACGTCTATGAAATTGAGAAACGGTACGTGCATAAAGATGGCGATCTGGTGTGGGCACGGCTGACGGTATCGCTGGTGCGGGATATGAGCGGCGAACCGCTGTTCGCCGTAGGCATGGTGCACGATATCACCAAGCAAAAGCAGATTCAGCAGGCGCACGCCAAACAGCGCGCTTTCCTGAAAAGCATTTATGAGGGCGCAGATCTGGCTATCTTTGTGGTAGACGTGACGGCCGAAAATGAGTTCCGCTTTGGCGGATTAAATCCGGCCCACGAGCGTCTGACAGGGATGAAGTCAGACGAGGTACAAGGCAAAACCCCACACGACCTGGTACCTTACATTCCACCGGAAGCGGCCGACGCCGTTTATGCCAACTATGCTCGCTGTCTGGCAGCCGGAAAGGCGATCTCCTACGAGGAGATGATCCCCATGGGCGGCCAGGACACCTGGTGGCTGACCCGGCTAAGCCCGCTCAAAGATGGAAACGGCCACATTTACCGCATCGTCGGCACTTCCCTCTCTATTACCGAGCGTAAACGGGCAGAACAAGAACTGGAGCGCTATCGCGAAAAGCTGGAAGAGCTGGTAGCGGAGCGCACGGCCGAATTACAGCAGAGCGAAGCCCGCTATCGCACGCTGACCGAATCATCGCCGGACATGATCTTCCTCATCAACCCCGATATGACCGTCGACTACGTTAACCGGGTGGCTGCCGGCCAGTTTGGCACAGAGGCGGCGGCAGTCATCGGGCAGCCGCACGCTGCCTTGTTCCCCCCGGAAATTGCCGCGCGGCAGCAGCAGGCTTTGCAGCACGTCCTCACCAGCGGCGAAATGATTCAGGCCGAGAGCAAAGTTAAGTTTCCCCGTGGGGAAGTCTGGCTGCACACTCGTCTGGTACCTATTGCCTTGAACGGGCATGGGGTAACGGCCGTTTTGGGCATTTCGCGGGACATCACATCACTGAAAGAAGCAGAGCTTGCCCTGAAAGAAAAGGCTGTCGATTTAGAGCGTTCGAACAAAGAATTGGAGCAGTTCGCCTACGTCGCCTCCCACGATCTGCAGGAACCGCTGCGCATGGTCACCAACTATATGCAGCTGCTGCAGCGCCGCTACGAGGATCAACTGGATGAAAAAGCGGAGAAGTATATCGACTTTGCCGTGGACGGCGCCAGCCGGATGAAGGTGTTGATCGACGATCTGCTTACCTTTTCGCGAGTAGGCACGCGGGGTAAACCATTTGAACCGGTGAGCGTGGCGTTGGTCCTGCAGCAGGTGCTGGATGATTTGCAGCTCAGTATCCAGGAAACGAACGCCAGCATCAGCCACGATCCGCTGCCCACCATTATGGCCGACGACAATCAACTGAGGCAATTGTTGCAAAACCTAATCGGCAATGCTATTAAGTTCCGGGGAGAAACACAGCCGCAGGTTCACATCGGTGTAGAAAAGCAAGACGATATGTGGCATTTCTGCGTGCAAGACAACGGCATCGGCATTGACCCGCGCTTCGCGGAACGGATTTTTGTTATTTTCCAGCGGCTGCATACGCGGACTCATTACGGCGGCACCGGTATAGGATTGGCCATTTGTAAAAAGATTGTGGAGCGGCATGGTGGCCAGATTTGGGTTGAATCCCAACCGGATTCCGGCGCCGCGTTCCACTTTACCATTCCCACAAACAATCATGATGAAGAAAACGATTCACTTGTTATTAATTGAAGATAATCCTGGCGACGCCTTCCTGATTCAGGAGATGTTGGTTGAAGTCGCCACAACGGCCAGGTTTGTAACCGAAACCTGTGACCGGTTGGCGACCGGATTGGCGCGGCTGGCAGAGGGAGGAATTGACCTGGTTTTGCTGGACCTTTCGCTGCCGGACAGTGAGGGGTTAGAGACGGTGCACCGCGTATTGCAGCAAACGGCCGTGCCCGTTATGGTGCTTACCGGCCTCGATGACCAACAGTTAGGGATAACGGCCGTACAGCACGGCGCACAGGATTATCTGGTGAAAGGAGAGGTAAGCGGCCGTCTCCTGGTCCGCGCCATTCATTACGCCATCGAACGGTTCCAAATTGAGCAGGAACGGCAGCAGTTGGTTGTCGATCTAGAGTCATTTGCCCATACCGTGGCTCACGATTTAAAATCGCCTTTGGGTCCCCTTGTGCTGGCCGGTGAAATGTTGGTGGATAATTACGACAGATTAACGCCCCAGCAAATTAAGCTGTGCAGCCATACGGTGGCCAGCACCGGCCGCAAGATGAAAACCATCGTCGATGAGTTGCTTTTGCTGGCCAGCGTGCGCCGCCAGGATGTTCAGGCAGCTGAATTAGACATGGCTCAAATCATCGACCAGGTATTACAGCGGCTGCTGCCGATGATCGAAGAGAAAGAAGCCGAAATTCGGGTCCCAGAGCGGTGGCCGGCTGCACTCGGCTACGCTCCCTGGATCGAAGAAGTGTGGGTCAACTATCTCAGCAATGCCCTCAAATATGGCGGTGCGCCGCCCCGCATCAGCCTGGGTACTATGCCCGGCGACAGCGGCACCGTTTGCTTCTGGATTCGTGATAACGGCGCCGGCATACCGCTTCAGGACCAATCTGAGTTATTCACCCCATTCACCCGTCTGGATCAGGCCAAAATTGAGGGGCACGGTCTGGGCTTGTCCATTGTGCACCGCATTGTCGGCAAGCTGGGTGGCGAAGTAAATATCAGCAGCCGGCCGGGCGAAGGCAGCACCTTTATGTTTAGCTTGCCCGCCGTTCAAACAGCGAGAGCCAAAGGCTGAATAAAGGCTGAATTAGGAGATTATGTGAAATGGCCAGTCAGAAAATCAAAAAACGAGGTAGACCCGTGATAATATTGCTGGTAGAAGATAACCCTGGCGATGTACTTCTAACCGAGGAAGCACTCCAAGAAGGCAAAGTGTGCAACGACCTGTACGTTGCCGAAGACGGCATGGAAGCCATTGCTTTTTTGCGACGTGAAGGAAAATACGAGGACATGCCCCGCCCCGATGTCATTCTTTTAGATCTGAATTTACCCAGGATGGATGGGCGCGAGGTTTTGGCTGAAATCAAGGCCGATCCCGATCTTAAACGGATACCGGTCGTTATTCTCACCACGTCGTCGGCCGATGAAGATATTCTCAAATCGTACGATTTGCACGCCAACTGCTACATCACAAAGCCGGTTGATTTGGATCAGTTCATCGAGGTGGTTAAATCAGTCGAAGATTTCTGGTTCACCATTGTGAAGCTGCCGTTCAACGGGGCCACAGAGTAATGGCCTAGGAAAAAACCGGCAATATCTGCTGTATGCGCCGGTGAGGAAAACAATTGTGCCGATAATCCAGGCTTTACTTATTGAAGATAATCCCGGCGATGCCTACCTCATTCGTGAGCTGTTAGAAGAAAGCAGCGGGGTACAATTCAAGCTGGACCATGTTGACCGGCTAGCGGCTGCTTTTCAATATTTCGAATCTGAAATGCCCCGCGTAATTTTGCTTGATCTGGGGCTGCCCGATGCCTCGGGGCTTGAGGCATTGATACAGCTACTTGAAGTTGTGCCAATGCTGCCGGTGGTGGTCCTCACCGGGTTAGACGATGAAGATGTTGGCGCACAAGCTGTCAGCCTGGGCGCCCAAGATTATCTGGTAAAGGGGCAGGTGGATGCTGCTCTATTGTCGCGCGTGCTGCGCTACGCGATTGAGCGGAAGCAGGCAGAGAGCGATCGCGTTCGCCTTTTGTCACAGGTGCGCGAACAGGCCCAACGCATCGAGCAGATCATGGATACGGTGCCCATGGGTATTGTATTGTTGAATGATGACGGCCGTATATCCATGGCGAACCCCGTTGCTGAAAGAGACCTATCCATTTTGACCGGAGAAAAGAAAAACCAGGCGATTACGCATCTGGGCAGCCGGCCTCTGGCGGAACTGCTGGTGGTCGGCGAATGGCAAGAATTAACGGCGGCTGGACGGATTTTTAACATTATCGCCCGCCCCATGGAAAACAACCAGGCTTCGGGCAGTTGGGTATTAGTCATTGACGATGTAACAGAATTAAGGGTCACCCAACATTATCAACAGGCCCAGGAAAAGCTGGCAACGGTAGGTCAGTTAGCAGCCGGCATTGCCCACGATTTTAATAACGTGATGAGCGTTATCATCCTATATACGCAACTGCTGCAGCGTATCCCCGATCTTTCTGCTAAGCACCAGCAGCATTTAACCCTAATTAGCGATCAAGCGCATCATGCTGCGAAACTCATCAGCCAGATTTTGGACTTCAGCCGGCGTTCTGACATGGCCCAGCAGCCCGTAGATCTGCTCGCCTTGATGAAGGAATTTGTTAAGCTGCTGAAACGTACGTTACCGGAGAATATTTCGTTGAGTGTATGCAATGATCAAAAAACGTACGTTGTACTGGCTGATCCCACGCGATTGCAGCAGGCGTTTATGAATTTGGCCCTTAATGCCCGCGACGCCATGCCGCATGGCGGCAATTTACGGTATTCGTTTTCCGTTCTTGCTTTTACTGCCCCAGAATCAGCCCCTTTGCCGGATATGGAAACAGGTCAATGGGTGCATCTGGCCGTTTCAGATACCGGCAGCGGTATCGCGCCGAAACATCTTTCCCATATTTTTGATCCCTTCTTTACGACCAAGGGGGTGGGTAAAGGGACAGGTTTAGGGTTGGCACAGGTTTATGGCATTGTTAAGCAGCATGGCGGCTTTATTGATGTACAGAGCCAATTGGGCGAAGGCACAACATTCCACATTTATCTCCCCTTGATTGCTGAATCGGCTGCACGGTGGAACTCGGAATCAACGGCCGATTCCCCCAAAAAAGGAACGGAAACGATCCTATTAGTAGAAGATAATTCGGCGATGAGACATTCAGTGATGGAGGCTTTGACTTCTATCGGTTATGAGGTCCTGTCGGCCAGTGAAGGCAGTGAGGCGCAAGCTGTTTTTGAGCGTGAGGATGAATCTGTAGACCTGATGCTCACTGATCTGGTCATGCCTGGCATAGACGGAGTGCAGCTCATAAAAAAGGTGTGTCAGATGCGTCCCAATGTGAAGTTTTTAGTGATGACCGGCCATACGTTGGAAGAGGAGCGTCTTCAAGCTTTGCAGGAAACGGCCGTCTCCTGGATCACAAAACCTTTCACTATCGAACAATTGGCTAAAAAAGTAAGGTTAACTTTAGACAGCGAGATAACATGAAAGCGCGTACACCACCACGATTGCAAACTTCAAGCCAAGGCGCAAAAGACGAATGGTCTGAGCTGGCTGACAAATATCTTTACCTTTTGTTGAATCGGGAACGGCAGCAGGCTGCCCGACTTATTCATGAGCTGGTTGAGAAGCAAGAAGATTTGCGTAATATTTACCTCAGGATATTCCAGGAATCTCAAAGGGAGATCGGTCGCCTATGGCAAACTAATCAGGTCACCGTTGCCCAGGAGCATTACTGTACGGCGGCCACCCAGCAGATCATGTCTCAACTCTACCCGTATATCTTTGCCGCAACGCCCGGCGACCGCAAAATGGTGATGGCCTGTGCCAGCGCCGAATTACACGAGTTGGGGGCCCGTATGGTGGCCGACTTTTTTGAAATGGCCGGCTGGGATACTTACTATCTGGGAGCCAACGTGCCGGCTGAAAGCATCCTGAGCGAAGTCAGGGCGAGCGGCGCCAATTTGCTAGGCTTGTCAGTCGCGCTGCCTGACAAGATTCCCCTGGTAGCGAACGTGATAGAAGAACTGCACAGTGCCGGTTTTGAACGGCCGGTAACAGTCCTCGTCGGCGGTCGGCCTTTTAATATAGATCCTGAACTGTGGAGGAAAGTAGGCGCCGATGGTTACGCGCCTGATGCGAGCGCCGCCATCGCCCGTGCCGACGAGCTTGTCCCGAAAAAGTGAGAAATTCATGGAACAACCGCAAAAACCACCCCCAGTTAGCCAGGAAACCGTTTCTGCCTTCCGCGCAGCGGCTGAGGCGATTACGCGGAACGCCGTGGAGCGGGCGCTCACCTACCCTGAGGAAGTGGCTCAGCACGGCGAGGACGCACCCGATCTCCTTTACCAAGGCCTTCTTTTTGTCACCAAAGGCCTGGAAACCGCGCTCGCTTTCCACACTTTCGATCTCCTGGCTGATCAGCTGCGTTGGGGGCTGGATCGATTGCAGCATCACGGAGTTACGCCGCATCATGTACTCCATCGGCTTCAACTTTATCGCGACGCCGTTACTGCACAACTTCCGGCCGAGCAAGCGCACGAGGTCAATGCTTACGTGCAGTGGATGATCGATTATCAGCGCCGCCTCATGTCGGCGCAGTCATAATTATCCACCAGACTCAGCAACGATTCCGGCAGCACGACCATGACGAAAGAAACAAACACGGAAAATCGGGGGCTGGCTTTTCTTTGCGATCACGACGGTATAGTCGTGCGCACGATCCGCGACGAGTTGGGCGTGGGAGGTGAGCGACTGGTGGGACGGCCGTTTACGCACATTGTGGACGAAGGCAGCATAACAAAAGCGCTTAACTTTCTTGCTCATATCCGGGAGCAGGAGGTGGTCTTGGGCTGGGAACTTAACCTTCCGATCGCAAACACAATACAAACCCTGCACTTCGGCGGCAAGCGTGTGGACAAATCCTTTCTTCTCTTCGCTGCCGTCAACGGCAGCCAGATGTTGGCCATGTACGAAGAAATGATGCACAACGACAACGAACAGGCCTATTCGCATTTTGCTGTCCTGGAGGCGCAAGCCCATGAGGTCCGCCGGGTTCAGGAACGCGATACTTCCCTCTACGACGAAATCAGCCGTCTCAACAACGAACTGGGCGTCATCCAACGAAAACTGACCAAGAAGAACTTGGAGCTTGAGCGGCTCAACCAGCTAAAGAACCAGTTCCTGGGAATGGCTGCCCATGATTTACGCAATCCTCTGGGGGTCATTTTGTCCTACAGCCAATTTCTGCTGGAAGATACAAAAGAGTCGCTCAGCCCGGACAAAGAAGAGATGGTGTCCTCCATCCGTGATTCCAGTCAATTTATGTTGGGGTTAGTAAACGATCTGTTGGATATCGCAACGATTGAATCGGGCAAGCTGCGTTTAATTCAGGAGCCAACCGATCTTAATCGTCTGGTGGGGCAGGTAGCGACTTTGAACCGAGTGTTGGCCGCCCAAAAAGAGATCGCCATTCAATATTTATAAACGGAGAGCATCCCACAACTACAGATCGACAGGCAAAGATTGGTACAGGTTCTCAATAATCTTGTCAGTAATGACGTGC
>CALBTC010000076.1 GCA_937967805.1 uncultured Anaerolineaceae bacterium | reverse complement strand
GTGAAGCCATGAGCATCTTGGCCGTTGTGGGCACGTTTGTCATGGGGATATTGGTGGTGATTTCTATTCCTGGCATCCTCGCCGGATGGGGATTGCTCAAACGTAAGTCATGGGCGCGTATTTTGGCGCTGGTTATCGGCTTTTTGAGCTTGATGAATTTCCCGTTGGGCACGCTGGTAGGTGTTTATACAATTTGGGCGCTGCTGGTTCACGATGAGGCCAGCAATTACTTTTTGGCTTACAATGCTTAATGATTTGCCGCTATAACGTTAAAAAGACCCGACGATTTTTTTTCGCCGGGTCTTTTTTTATGCGATGAGTGGAGAACGGCCGTTACCCAGCCAAATGTGCATGAAACAGCGCGTTAAATTCCTCCGGTTTCTCCAGATAAGGCGAGTGCCCGGCATCCTCAATCACTTCTTCTCGATAGCTGCCGCCATTGGCTGCATAGCTGTCCAGCACGGCACGGGTTTGAGCCAGCATCGGCTGGGGAGGACATTCCTCATTGCCGGGCCAGCCGGGGACCGCCCCCATATGTCCTAGCGCCGCCAAATCAAACATGGCGTAATCAGAAACAATCAAATCGTCCGCGCCGCGCACCCACAAAATAGGTGGTTTGGGATCGATATTGGCCAGCCCGCTGGCATCAAAGTTTTTGCGATTGAAGGCGGGCAACACCCCTTTGTCACCGGGAGCCGCGCCGGGCCAGTTATTCGAAGGCACCGCGTTGCCCGGATACCAGTCATCCCCGACTTTGGTAGTGAGCATGGAGCTTAGCAGCGCCTCTTCACGGGCTGGGATGAATGGCGGCTTCACGTAAAAACCGCGCAGCACGTTGCGGGGCGACATGGGGTTTTCAAGGCCGCGCTCGCCGTTGGCCAGCAGCTCCACAAATTCCGGATTGATGCCGCTGGGTGCACCGTCATCGTATACCATCTTGCCATCCGCGCCCTTGGAGCCACCGTAGCCATAGGGTGAAATGGGGTCGGCTAAAGTGATGGAAAGCAAATCGGACGCATGGTTGATGGCATACAGCATCACCACACCGCCACCCATGCTGTGCCCCACGATGTGGTGTTTGCCCAGCCCCAGCGTCTCTACAACGGAGCGCACGTCGGTAGCAAAGTCGGCCATGCCGGTAGCGCCGCTGATGGGCAGCGGTTCCGTGTCGCCATAGCCGCGCAAGTCTACAGCAATGCCACGATAGCCTTCTGGCAGGGCTAGCATGGTTTCTTCCCAGTAGGTGGCGGAAGAAACGTTGCCGTGAACAAAAATAACCGGGGTGCCTTCCTCGGGACCGCAAGAGAGGACATGAACATTTAAACGATCGGTTTGCACTATTTGGGACGTAATGCCGGGTAAAGTCGGAACAGTGGACATGGGAAGCAATTCTCCTTTTATGGATCTTTATCGGGTAAGATGGCTTATTTTTACAACAAGACAGTTGCAATATGGTTGCACAGAAAAGCAAATCACGAATTGGACGAACGAACGAATGAGACGAATTTTGCTATTTATTATTCGTGTTCATTCGTCTATTCGTTTCATTCGTGATTTATTTTTTGTTGTCGAGCTCGCCTAAGACGGTCTGGTAGAGCGTGTCGGCACGGAGGTCTTCCAAGGTGTGGCAGGGGGCTTCCAGCTTTTCGGCCAGCAGCTTGGCCAGACCCTGGTCGAAGGCGGCGTGCTCCATGTTGATGACGACGGAGCGCACACCTGCTTCCTTGATGAGTTCGGCAATGCGGTGGGCCTCTTCCTGCGGCGGCAGGTCGCTCAGGCTGACGTTGCCCGCGCCGTCGGTCAGCAGAATGAGCATGGGCATTACGTCTGGATGGGTGAATGATTCCTGGCGGAAGACGTCATAGGCCATCATTAGTCCGGCAGAGAGTGGTGTCTTGCCGCCCACGGCGATGTCGGCCAGCGCTTTTTTAGCGAGCTGTACCGAATTGGTGGGGGGCAACACCAGGTTGGAATCGTTTTTGTTGAAGACAATCAGCCCGACGCGGTCGCGCCGCTGGTAAGCGTCGGTGAGCAGGGACATGATGGCCCCTTTGGTCGCTTCCATGCGTTCGGCAACGGCCATGCTCCAACTGGCATCCACGGCAAAGAGGATGAGGTTGGCGGCGCGGCGCACGCGCACCTTTTCGCGCAGGTCGCTTTTTTCCAGGGCCAGGGCCAGTTCGGAACGGTCGCGCTCTTTCTGGTAGGGGGCCGCCGCGCGGAAGGTGGCGTCGAAGGCGAGGTCGGTGACTTTGCCTTTGGGGACGCGGGATTGCACGTAACGGCCGCGTTTGCGTTCGGTCTTGGTCTGGGAGCGGCGTCCGGCCGATTTGCGGGTGAGGCGGTCTAGCTGGGTGTCCAGGCGGCGGGCCATAAACTCTTGTTTGGATTGTACCTTTTGGCCACCTTCCCACCATTGGCCTTCCTGGGCAGATTGGGGCACGGTTTGAGGGCCGGCCTCTGCCTGCTGGCTGGTTTCGGCGCCGTCGCTGGCTTCATCCGAGTCTAAGGCTTTTTTTTTACGTCCTGCTGGTCAACGGTGTCATCCATGGGGTCGTCGCTGGGTTCGCCCATGCCCATTTCGGCCTGTGCGTCTTCCAGCTTTTCTTCGAGGTCGGCGGCGGAGATGGCGGTGTCCTGGAACGGCCGTCCCTTAATGCGGTGCGGTAAGGCCAGTTCGGCCGCCAGGACGATATCTTCATCGGTGATGTGGGCGCGCCCCTGGAAGGCGGCGTGGGCCTGCGCCCCGCGCAAAATTACCAGGTCAGCGCGGTGGCCATCGACGTTCATGGCGCTGGTCAGCCCGGCGATAGAGTGCAGGTCGCGCCGCGAATATTTCACTGTATTAACCATTTCGCGGGCAGCGCAAATCTGGTCGGCCATCTGCTTTTCTGATGCTTCCCACTCTTCGCGGAAGCCGTCGGGGTTGACTTCAAAATTGATGCGCCGCTCCATGATGGAAACACGCTGGTGGGCGTTGCTGAGGCCGGAGATGTGCACAGAAAAGGCGAAGCGGTCCAGGAGCTGCGGTCGTAAATCGCCTTCTTCGGGATTCATCGTGCCGACGAGGATAAATTTGGCAGGATGGGTAAAGCTGATCCCCTCACGCTCGACAACGTTCACGCCCATCGCCGCCGAATCGAGCAGCAGATCGACGACGTGATCATCCAGCAAGTTGACCTCATCGACGTAGAGCAAACCCCGGTTGGCAGCGGCGAGCACACCTGCTTCAAAATGTTTTTCACCTTTCTGGATAGCTTTTTCGATGTCCAGCGTGCCCACCACGCGGTCTTCGGTGGCGCTGACGGGCAGATCGACAAAGGGGGTGCGGCGGGTGGACACTTGTAGCGCGCCATCGGCATGGCGTACGCGGCACTCGTCGCACCATTGGCCGGGACGGTTGGGGTCGCAGCCAAAGCGGCAGTCGGCAACGGTTTCGATGTCCGGCAGGAGGGCGGCCAGGGCGCGGGAGGCGGTGGATTTAGCGGTACCGCGTTCGCCCCGGATGAGGACGCCACCAATCTGGGGGCTGACGGCGTTGAGGATCAACGCCCGTTTCATACGTTCCTGTCCGACGATTGCTGTGAAGGGAAAGACTGCTCGACGTGCCATTTTTATCTCCAGTATTCGGTAATCGGTGGTCGGTAATCGGTAAACGGTTTACGGATTATGGTCTACCGATTACTGGCTTGGGGATTATACTGCATGGGATTTTGATCGCAACGGCCGTTTCACCCACGGCTCATGTTTATATGAGCGTCACCCTTAAGTGTTGGGGAAATATCAGCTCCTCTCGTGTACCGTTATCAATCCAATAGTGAGTGTGAAGCAAAATCTCTATTCTGTCAATCCAGCATCTTTTAATCTTCTAAAAATCCATGATTCAGTGACCGTTTGCTGGTACAATCCGGCAGATTTTTGACACTTTTGGGACGGAGAGATTAGATGAGGAGCCGAAAGATACGGATTGGTTTGGGGGTGATTATTTTGTTGGCCGTGCTGTACGTCACGCTGGCGTGGCGGGCGCAGCCGGTGCCGGAATATCCATTTTTTACGCAGCAGGACGGCGTGATGGTGATTGCCCACCAGGGCGGCGAATGGCTGCGCCCCAGCAACACGCTGGTGGCCTTTGACCACGCGGTGGAGCTGGGCGTGGATGTACTGGAGATGGACATTCACCAAACCAAAGATGGCGTCATCATCCTCATGCACGACGCCACCGTAGACCGCACCACCGACGGTAGCGGCGCCATCAAAGAGATGAGCTTTGCCGAAATCCGCGAGCTGGACGCGGGCTATTACTGGAGCGACGATGGTGATGAAACCTTTCCCTACCGCGGCCAGGGCATCCAGGTGCCGACGCTGGAAGAGATGTTCCAGCGCTACCCGGACATGCGGATGAACATTGAGATTAAGCAAGAAACGCCGAGCATGGTACGGCCGTTCTGCCAGCTCATCCGCGATTATAATATGGAAGAAAAGCTTTTGGTTGCCACCTTCCACCAGGTGACGATGGAAGAGTTTCGTGAAGTATGTCCTCATGTGCTTACTTCGATGGTGGAGCCGGAAATCCAGCGCTTTTTTGGCCTGAACACCATCTTTCTCGGCGCACTCTTCCAGGCTCCGGGCACCGCTTTCCAGGTGCCGCTCACCTCATCGCTGCCCCTCATTGGCGAGGTAGACGTGGTGACCGAACGCTTCATCCACGCGGCGCACAGCCACAACATTCAAGTGCATGCCTGGACCATCAACGACCCCGCCGAAATGGAGCGACTGATTGGCTTGGGAGTGGATGGGATTATCACCGACCGGCCGGATTTGCTCTTGGAATTGATAAGGTGACAAGGTGAAGGGGTGACAAGGTGAAAATAACCATTAACCATTTACCATTAACAATTAACCATTATCATGCGCCTACCCAGTAAACCGTTCGCCCACCAGGGTGGCGTCGTCGTGCTGGCCCATCGCGGCTGGCGTGGGCTGTACCCGGAAAACACGATGTTGGCCTTTAAAAAGGCGGCGGAGCTGCCGATTGACGGGCTGGAGCTTGACATTCACCAAACGGCCGATGGCGTGCTGGTGGTGTGTCATGATGAAACCGTGGACAGGACAACGGATGGCAACGGCCGTATCCAAAACCACACCTTCGCTGAGCTGCAACAACTGGATGCCGGCTATCGCTTCACCCCTGACGGCGGGCACACCTTCCCCTTTCGCGGGCAGGGGATCACCATCCCCACGCTGGCTGAGGTGTTTGAAACGTTCCCCAACCTGTGGATCAACATCGACATGAAGCAGGAGAGGCCGAGTCTGGTACGGCCGTTTGCCGAGCTCATCCGACAACACAATGTTTCTCATCGATTGTGTGTCGGTTCATTTAGCAACAAAACCGTAGCCGAGTTTCGCCTAGCTTGCCCGGAAGTGACCCACGTCGCCTCCCATGCCGAGGTGCTGCGTTGGCTGGTGCTGGATAGGCTGCGCCTGGAACGATTGTATTGGGGGCAGGGAAAAGTGCTGCAAATCCCGCCAATCGATCCCGGCTCCGGAGTGCAGCTAGTAACGCCGCGTTCGGTCCGCTCGGCACACCGCAACAACATTGCCGTACATGTGTGGACGATAAACCTGCCCAGCGACATGCAGCGCCTCATCGACATTGGCGTAGACGGGTTGATTTCAGACTTTCCGGATCAGGCGCTGCGTTTGCTGGGGCGACTTTGAGCAGTTGTTAGTAAGCAGCAGGTTAGTTTTCAGGTTTACTGATTAGAGAATTTATCAACTCCGCGATCCCCGCGTTCTTCGCGGTTTGTTTTTCAGGTGAGTTGAACACGGTGCAGTTGGCGTTCGGCGACATGGCTGATCCAGAGATCGTCGCCAATCCAGGCCAGGCCCATTGGCAAAAAGGCGATTTCGTAGCGGGCCAGCTCTGCGCCGTTTGATGGGTCCAGGCGAACAATGGCGTAATGTTGTTCGTCACTTTCCCAGTTGAACTGCTCGTAGCGGGCATCGAAGCTCATGGGGTAGGCGATGCCCAGCCACAGAGAACCATCATAAAAGCCCAAGCCGCCACTGGCCACCGGTACGGGAATCGTTTCCAGCACGTCGCCGCTTTCCCGGTCTACCTTGAAAAGCTTGCCGTGCTGCTGCGACGCGGTCCACAAATGTTCGCCGTCCCAGGCCACGC
>CALBTC010000075.1 GCA_937967805.1 uncultured Anaerolineaceae bacterium | reverse complement strand
TGGCCGCGCCAAACGTAGCTGTAGCCCAATGATTTGGCCACGCCGCGATGGGTGGGTTGGACCGCTTCTGCCTGTTCTAGCTGGGCAACGGCCGTTTCATAATCTCGCTTTACCATGGCAATCATCCCCAAACGCTGATTGGCCGTCCGATTTTGCGCGTCCACGGTCAGGGCCCATTCAAACAGATGCTCGGCCCTTTCGAATCGCTCCAAATCTTCGCCGGTATCCCATTGGTTCGTCGGCCAACCACCCAGCTCTGCCCGAGCCATCTCCAAAGCACCTAAATTGGCGTACCATTGCGCCTGCGCTCTTTGGCGGAAGCCAAAAAAGAGGCCGATAAGCAAGGCGGCCGTAACCCCTACACCAAGCCCCCAACGCCGCAGCCGCACGGCTGCCGGCACCACCGCCGCCGATTGGCGTCGCCGCGTCACCAAAATTACCATGGCCGGGGCAAAAAAGAGCAAGGGGGAAGCCAGATTGCCATAAAGCGCATCATCGATCAAGCCATGTAGGGCCATGACCACCAGACTGACAAATGCTGCCCACTGGAATAAAACCAACTCTTGCGGCAACAGCTTTTTACGTTTACGCCGCGTTTCTATCATTCCGCCATTCGCCGGAATATCCTTGTCTGGTCGCTTTTCAGCTTTAAGAGCAGAACTGCGCAAAAGTAGCCAGAAACAGACGCCTAACAATACCAAAATTGTCACAACAGCAAATAATCCCTGCTCCAGCCAGACATCCAAATAGAGATTGCTGTATGCCACAAAAAATGTAGGCGTCACGCGAATATACTGAGAATACAGCGCCGGGAAGGTGGCCAAACCGCTGCCTGTCAGAGCAAAATCCTCAATTAAAAATAATGTTTGCTGCGCCAGGCCCAAACGGGTAGCACTATCCGCCTGCCCCACACCGGCCCCTAAAACAAAGCGCAGCAGCACCAATCCTAAAAGCAAAAGCATGGCCATCGCACCACCGAAGACCGCTTTTTGTGAAAAAGGCAGCTTTTTGTTTAGCTTGCCGCTGGCTTCCCAGGTAAACCAGCAGCCCAAACCTATGGCCAGAGCCAGCCAGGCACCGATGGAGCTGGTAAAAAGCAGCCCCCCTGCGGTAATTGCACCCGTCACGATGGCCAACTGCACCCAGCGAATTTGGCGTTTACGCCAGGCATAAATGCCAAAGGCGAGGGTAAACGGCAGCAGCAGGGCCATCATGCCGCCCAAAGTGTTGGGATGAAGAACGGGAAGGGGGAGAGACGGCCGTATCGACATCCAAAACGTCCCAATCCGGTTAAACAGCCCAATGTCTGCCGGCCACTGCTGCCAATTGTTGCTCAGCACAAAGTAGCCGGCCAGCATCATCCCAACCGGACCTGTTGCCCCGGCCAGCAGCCAGGTATCCCGCCGCGACACGGTAACTATGGCAAAATAGAGTGCTATTGCCCCCAGCAAAATCCAGAACTTACCGGCAGCGGCTTCACGGTTATAAGCTGTAAATGTGCCGATGACGGCCGTCATGCCAAAAATAACCAGCCAACCATCCAAACGGGAGCGCCGGAAGGGAAAATGCCCGGCGGCAATCCGTAATGCCCAGGGTACCAAAATAACCACCAAAAGCGGCCAACCAACGCGGCCAGACGATAAGTACCACAGCGTGGCCGCCCCCATTGCCAATGCCAGATTGACAATCGGGAACCAACGATCATTTGCCAATTCAATCATCGTACTTCAACTTCATCTTCACTGCCCAAACCAAATTGAATGAGCAAATTTCTTTGCCAAAAGACGGTATGTGCCTGCTGCCGATTTGTCATGGACAACAAGCATATAGAATTTTGAGGAATACTGCACATTAGAGAATAACGGAGCGGTCTGCACCTTGGGTGAAGATGCAGACCGCCAGAATTGTGGTTTAGTCGCGGTTTGCCTGCCAGCTTAAGGTTTGCAGCCCCACGCTCAAAGCAGATTTAACCGTGGAAATGTCAGAAGCGACCATCTTGAGGTAGGTGAGGATCGGTCCGGGGCGGAAGGCCCATTCACGGAAGGCCCGTCGCTGCCAATAGAGCAGCCGTTCGGCGGACAAACCTTCGTAATCCAGCACGGTGCCCTTGTCCATATCCACCTGCTCCCAGCGGGTGCCGGGGCGGAACCAGCCATTTTTTACCACCTCAAAGAAGAATGGCGTGCCGGGGTACGGTGCCGCCACATGGAATAGGGCAATATCCAGCGGTAACCCTTTGGAGAAATCAATTGTCTGGCGAATGGTTTCTTCTGTTTCACCGGGCAACCCGATAATGAAGTAACCCCAGTTTTTGATGCCCGCATTGCGCGCCCATTGCAGCGCACGCGCCGCTTTATCGGGGTAGGCGCCCTTACGCGCATGGCGCAAGATTTGCTCGCTGCCGCTCTCGATGCCCCAGGAGATGAGCCAGTTACCGGCTTTGCCCATCATCGTCAACATCTCTTCGTCAACGTAATCAACCCGGCTGTTGCAGGTCCATTTCAGATTGATTTTCTCATCAATCATGCGCTGGCACAGCTCCATCACCTGGTCCCGGTTGACGGTGAACAGATCAGCATACATGTGGATGTTGTTGAGGCCCATATTTTTGAGCTTCCACAACTCTTCCATGATATTTTCAGCGGAGCGCAGCCGCACGGAAAACTGGTAGCTGACGTGTTTGATGCAGTAGGTGCAGCCGGCGGGGCAGCCCCGGCTGGTAACGATAAAGGTAAACGGCCCCTTGATCAGCGGCATCCGGTAATCTTGCCAGGGCAGCAGTTCGTGCATCGGCAGCGGCATATCATCCAAATTGGGGATAAACGGCCGTGTCAAATTCACCACAATCTCTTCACCCTTGCGCCACACCAGACCCTTGATTTTGTGCATATCCACTGTGCCGTCTTCATTCAGGGCCGGTTCGTAGGTAGGATCGTGCGTATCAAACATTTTCTGAATGTTCGGCGGGCGTTGATCCACTTTGCCTTCCAGCAAATCCAGCAAATCGCGAATGGTGAGGTCCGGCTCACCCAGTAAAATGTAATCCAGGGCGGGATACGGCCGCATCGTTTCACGCGGAATCGGTGTGACGTGCGTGCCAAAGGCAATCGTCTGGGCGCCACGCGCTTTGGCTAAAAAGCAGCCATACATATCATTTTCCAGCGTGGGCGCCGTCACCTGCGTCATGTAATATTTGGGCCTTAGCTCGTCCAGCTTCTTGGCAAAGGCCGGCCAGCCCATCCGCTCCGCATTGGCGTCAATAACGGCCACAGAGTGCTCCGGATAAAGCATGGCCGCCATCTGGGCCAGAGAAACCTGGGGCCAAACCATATTTTCACGCGTGCGGCGACCCACACGGTGCTGCGTGCGAATCCACAAACCACCATCGGGGGTTGGGGGATTGACCAACACAATATCCACCGCGTTGGGGCCACGATCTTCTTCCAGCAAGCCTTGGCGCACAATGTCATCGGCATCGGGGAAGTTGGCCATGCGCAGTTTAGGCACACGCCGGGTCCCTAAATTCTCCCGCAGCGGATCATCCTTGCGAGACTTTTTGTTGTCTTTCACGTCTACATCTTCAAGCTTAACTTGACTCATTATCTTTCTCCTGATACGCCCGTTTTCTTTTCTGATTTAAGGCGGAACTATTCATCTGATGCGTGTCTTTCGTAGATAAATTAGCGAGTTGGTAGCTGATCAGCCACCGTATCCGGCCAGGTCGCGCTTGGCTAAAATTTCGCGCTGGCTCAGCTCTTCCAATACGCGGAGCAGCACCCAGTAAATAATCAATTGGATGCCCACCAGTGTAGACATGGCGCTGCCCAAAAGGTAGAGCCAGACGCGCTGAATCGGCCAATTTTGACCAATGGCCAAAGCCAGGCTGCCCCCACCCAAAGCCAGACCCAGCAGCACGGCCAGAATGCCCAGCCAGCCAAAGTGGTGATTAATCGGGGTCTTGAAAATAGGCTTACTGAACAATCCCTGGCGGATTGGCTGTTTATGGAAGATAGAAACCATGTAATTGAAGGTAACGCCCAGGGCAAAAATGCTGATGCCGCCCACTGAGCTAATGAGCGCTGTAAATACGGCCGTTACCCCCCAGGCACCCAAAGTCGTCGTATCACCGATGCGGGCAATCACCAAACCGAGCAGCACCAAGCCGGCCAGCAAAATACCGGCCAGACCCACCAACCCCAAAATACGAACCGGATTGTAGGTCATGGCGGTCCAGATCATGGATTCCAGGAATAAACGGCCGTCGTGCACCACGCTCAGTTTGGAACGACCCAGCCGCTCGCTGTATGGAATCGGAATTTCTGTCATTTTGATTTGCTCGTGCAGCGCCCGCGTACTCATCACCGGGGTTAAGTTCAGGCCATCCGGCAGCGGGTAAATCTTTTGCAGCACCTCGCGCTTAAAAACGCGCATACCGCTGGCGCTGTCTGTAATGCGCTGCCGGCCTAAAATACTGAGCAGGTTGGCAAAAAAGAAGTTACCTATGCGGCGCGTCAGCGGCATCTGGCTGTCGGCGCCGGCCATGCGCGAGCCAACCACAATTTCCGAGCCGTTCATCGCTTCCACGCACAGTTTAGGAAAATATTCCGGGGGATAGGTGCCATCGGCATCCAAAAAGCCGATGAGTTCACCCTTGGCCTGGCTAAAGCCAGTTTTGAGCGCGCCACCGTACCCCTTATTTTGGGGATGCTTGATCAGCGTGACGCCCTCGATACTGCCGGCAATCTCTACGGTTTTGTCTTTGGAACCGTCATCAACGACGAGCAGTTCCAAACCGTCTACGCCAACTTCGCGCAGAGAATCGCGCACGGCCAGTACACGATGGGCAATTTCGGCAATGCCATCTTCTTCATTATAGGCGGGTATAACAACGGAAAGTGTGGTCATAATTTAGTCGCACCAATTTAATTTGCGTATGCATTCAATAAAGATTCGTATACGCAACACTATAAGGATGTTTTCTTAAGCTCTACCTGTAGACTTTTGCAAAATCTAAAAATAGATCCTTTTTTCTCGGGCTGGTGTTTGCCCGTCAATAGTTTTAATCACTTTGGCAGGCACCCCGGCCACAACGGAGTGAGGCGGTACGTCTTTGGTGACCACGGCACCGGCAGCCACCACCGAGCCTTTGCCCACACGCACGCCATCGGTGATGACGGCGCCGGCCCCCAGCCAGCAGTCATCTTCAATGACAATGCCTTCAGCGGTGATGCCTTGATCGATGAACGGCCGTTTCGGATCATCAAAAATATGGTTCACGGCAATAATTTGGGTAAACGGTGACGTGAACACCCGGTCCCCAATCGTCACCCCACCCTGGCCGCGAATGATGCTATACTCGCCGATCAAACTATCGCGCCCAATTTTGATGCCGGCGTTAGGCAAATTACGAAAATTGTAAACATGCAAAACAGCACCGTGCATCACAAGGGAATCCTCACCAATTTCAATGCCGTTGGGACAGGCATGTAAATAGGTGCCCTGGTCCAGATAGACGCCATTTTTCAGGGTGATGTTGTCGGCAAAACGGAGGCGCACATTGCTTTCAATGGCCGCCATGCCGTCCATGTTGAGAATAAGACGATAGGCAAAACCGCGCAGACCAATGCCCACAATCGTCGGCACCCAGCCAACCATAAAAAACAGCAGTTGTTCTAAAATGTAACGCCCCAGTCCGGTGGCCTGGCGGCTTAAATAAAGTTGAAGAGTTCCAAGTATTTTTGACACAGCGATTATTTGTTGTAATTGGTAAAAATCGAAAGGTTGGGGTCACTGTTTGATGTTTGGGAAAACGTTAACTTTGCTGAATCGTGGCAGGTGTTGGCTCACAATGGTACATATCAGTCCACCTGCTCATGGTGCAAATTATGGGTGAGTCATCTTACAAGGGAGCTTACAGGCAAACCGCCCAAAAATTGCTGCTTGACACTAATTGCTATCTAAAATAAAATCCTCTCAACCATTTAAAAATTTTCAAATGTTTATCTAAAGTAAAAAGCATATGCCCACACCTGATGAATTGGCCGTCGAATTTATTGTTGATGACCTGGAACTGCTGAAAGCGATTGCCCACGGCACCCGGCTAGATATTTTGCAGCGGCTTAAGCTGCCTAAAACGGTCAAGGAGATTGCCGAACAGCTCAAATTGCCCGCCACCAAACTATATTATCACGTCAACTTAATGGAAAAACATGGCCTGATTCAGGTGGTGGAAACCAACCTGGTCTCCGGTATTGTGGAGAAGAAATATCAAGTAGTGGCCCGCAACTACCGCATTGATGACCGGCTGTTGGCCGACCAATCAACCGCCTCAAAAGAGTGGGAGCGAATGTTAAGCGCCATTTTTGACGTGACCCGATCCGAAATTCAGCGCACGATGCAGCATACCAGGCAAAATCCGTTTAAGGATGAAGAATCAGGCGGGATTTTGTGGCGGTCCAATTTACGGCTGACGCCGGAGCAGTACAAAGAGTTTTACGGCCGTCTCCAAGCCATCCTCGATGAAATGCAGGCGCTACAAGAAGAGCAAGCTGATGCCGGCAGCGATCTTTACGGTCTGACTGTGGCTTATTACCCCGTTATTTCGCCAGATGAGGACAAAAAATGAACCAGCTTTCCCAGGAACGACTTGAATTGGCCCGGCAGAATACGGCCGTCTTCCACCAAAACCCCCACATCAAAGCGATCCTGGTCACCGGCTCCGTGGCCAAAGGGCTGGCCGACGACAACTCCGACATCGACATCATTATGTATTACGATGAGCTGCCTGGTGAAGCAGCCTTTGCAGCCTATCGCCAGGCCGCCTTTGATTCCGGCGGCGGTTTTTATGGCGGCAATGCTGAGGAAGGGTTTGCCCTCTTCCAATATATTGACGGCATTCGCCACGACTTTGCCCACGCGCTGCTCAGCGAAACCGAAACGCTCATCACCGAATTTTTGACCGAGCCCGATTTGGAAGAAACAAACAAGCAAATCATGCTCGATGGTGTCCTCACAGGCGTGCCGCTCAAAGGAGCTGAGATCACGCAAGGTTGGAAAGAGCAGTTGGCCAGCTACCCGCCCCAACTCGGCGATATGCTGGTGCAAAAACATCTGCGCTTCCGGCCCCATTGGGTGCTGCAAAAGATGGGTGTGGATCGCAATGAAATTATCTTTTTACAGGAAGAACTGCTGCACGCCGTGCAAAATATCTTTGGCGTTTTGTGCGGGCTGAACAAGCTGTACCATCCCGGCAAAATCAAGGGACTCAACTACACCGTGGCCCAAATGCAGCTCGCCCCGCCCAATGTGGCCAGCCGTTTGCCCAATATATTCGAGGTAGATGGACAAACGGCCGTAACCCAGCTCAAACAGCTCATCGAAGAAACCATCGAACTGGTAGAAACCCATCTACCCCACATCGACACCGCGCCCACCCGCAAACTATTTGCCATGCAGCTGCGCAAGTAATTCAGGAATCGCAACCTCCCGCAGGTTCCCCGAAAAATAATATCCGATTGTGAAACCTGCGGGTGGTTTATTTCAAGGAGAAAAACATGAAACGCATTGAATCTTTTTTGTCCGCGCGGCTCTTTTTGGTGCCGCAGCTTGTAGGTGACCGCATCTACTTTATTAGCAATTTGAACGGCCGTAACAGCCTCTACGTCATGGATCGCGGCGGCAGCGTGCCCGAACCGCTGCTGCCGCCCGACATCGCCCTGCAAAATCCCCATCTTATGAACGGCCGTTCCTTCGTCGTCTTCCCCAAGCTGAATCAGATCGTGGTCATGATCGACCAGGATGGCGACGAAAACTACCTGCCCATGAGCATTCCGCTGGAAGGCGGCTATCCAGAACCCATCTTTGCCGAGACCTTCGCCGAACACCGCGTCAGCATCGACGACCCTGATCTGGAACGGAACAACCTCATCTTTGTCGCCGGAGCCCAAACCGAATCTCTGTTCCGCTCCTATCTGGGTAATCTGGAAACAGGCGAGTTGACCAAACTTAACGAAAGCCGCTTTGGCGGTATGCCCAGCGGCAGCAATGAGGACAAAAGTAAATTTGTCCTGGCCGAAGGCTACGGTGCGGGGGATGGTGTGCTGTTCCGCTACAATCTGGGCGACGAAAAACCCACCACCCTGTTGGGCACGCCGATGGCCGAGCGCACGCCAGAGAGCGAGCCGCGCAAATACAACATCGGCCCGACTTTTTTCATTCGTAACGACAGCGGCATTTTGCTGGCCACTTCTGAGTTTGAAGATACCTACGGTCTGGCCTACCTCAGCTTTGACAATCCGACAGACCTGAAGCAGGTGCCCATCTCCGGTACGCAGCACGAGGGTGTAGGCGAGATGGAAGACGTTCGCCACCTTACGGGGCAGTCTTACCTGCTCATCTACAACATCGACGGCAGCTCCTGGGCGTATGAAGCCGAGCTGGACGAAGCCAACCTGAAAATGCAGGCCACGCACCTGCTGTGTGGCAAGGGTGAACTGGCCGGCGGCGTCTTGGAATCAATTAAGTACAATAAAGAACAAGATGAGTATGCGCTGTCGTTTTCAACGGCCGTTTCCCCCACGCAACTCTACACCATCGGCGGCAAAAACCGGGACCAGTGTCGGCGGCATACTAACGAACGCATCCTGGGCCTGCCGCAAGAATGGTTGTCCCCCGGCGAAGATTACCCCTTCACCAGCTACGATGGCCTGCGCATCTCCGCCC
>CALBTC010000074.1 GCA_937967805.1 uncultured Anaerolineaceae bacterium | reverse complement strand
GTTTTGACAACTCCCCCCTTTTCCAATAAAATCACCGCCGTTCCCAAGAACCTAAGGATGCGTTTACAAATGACCTGTTTTTAAAGAACGCATCCGCAAGGCTTGCCCGTTAACCATAGTCTAAAGAAAACGGGCAAGCCCAAAATAAGAGAAAGAACCACTCATTTGATTTCCCCGATCAGGTGACGGTCACCAAGAAAATCATTGATACGTTTGAAGCATACCAACAATCCCCCCACAATGCATTCACCCAATGATCTCGTCTCCTGCCCTAAAATATCTATAAATAATACCAATTTCCAAGAGGTTTTAACGAATGAAAGAGTATAAAACTGGTCAAATTCGTAACATAGCTCTCGTTTCGCACAATGGCGCCGGAAAAACCACCCTGGTTGAACGTTTGCTGTTCAACACCGGCATCACCACCCGCATGGGCGACGTGCAAAGCGGAACGGCCGCTATGGATTTTGAAGAAGAAGAAATCAGCCGCAACAGTTCCATCGCCACCGCCCTGGCCCCTATTCAATGGAAAGATTGCAAAATCAACGTGCTGGACACACCCGGCTACGCCGACTTTATTGGGGAAGTGAATGCCGCCCTGGCCGTGGCCGAAGGCGCCGTCGTGCTGGTAGAGGCCGTGGCTGGCGTGGAAGTCGGCACAGAAATTGTGTGGCAGGCGGCCGAACAGCGCAACCTGCCCCGAGTTGTGGTCATCAATAAGATGGATCGCGAAAACGTGCGGGCAGCGCGTGCCTTTAAAAGCGTGGAAGATAACCTGAGCGGCAATTTTATCCCCCTGCAACTGCCTATCGGTGAAGGCCCCAGCTTCAAAGGCGTCGTCGACCTGCTCTCGATGGAAGCGCGCCTGGGCGACAAAGATGAGCGCAGCCCCATTCCCGATGATTTGGCCGACGCTGCCGAAGAAGCCCGCCTGGCCGTGGTAGAAGCCGCCGCCGAAGGCGATGACGCTTTGATGGAGAAATATTTCGAGAACGATGGCCTGTCAGACGAGGACATTGTCCGCGGTCTGAAGCTGGCCATGCAGCAAGGATCCGCCATTCCCGTGCTGTACAGCGCCCCGCAAGCTGGCATCGCCGTGGTGCCGCTGATGAATGCGATGGTACGCCTCTTCCCCGCGCCCAATGAAACGGACGGTTTCACGGCGACCAATGCCGAGGGTGAGGAAGTTACTTACAAAGTTGATGACAGCTCGCCATTAGCGGCATTTATCTTCAAAACGCGGGAAGACCCCTACGGCAAGATGAGCTATATTCGTGTTTATGGCGGCACGCTGGTATCAGACAGCCGCATTTGGGATGCCAATCTGGACAGTGAAGTAAGAGTTGGCACTTTACAAATTTTGACGGGCAAGGAGCAAACGGCCGTACCCAAGCTACACAGCGGCGACATCGGTGCCGTTGTAAAATTGGGTGATGCGCGCACAAACGACACCCTGTGTGACCGGGGCAATCAACTGCAACTGCCACCCATTGCCCAGCCTAATCCCATCGCCCAGGTCGCCGTGCACCCCGTTTCCCAATCAGACGTAGCCAAGCTCAGCCAGGCGCTTAACCGGCTGGTGGCGGAAGACCCCACGCTGGAATGGCACACTGAAGTGGCCACCCGCGAGACCATTTTGTCCGGCATGGGGCCAACCCATTTGGACATTGCCGTGCAAAAAGCCGGCTCCAAATTTGGCGCTCATTTCACCACCACCATTCCCAAAGTTCCTTACCGGGAAACCATCACCAAAACCAACTCCGCCGAATACACCCACAAAAAGCAGTCAGGTGGTGCTGGTCAATACGCACGCGTTTTCCTACGGGTTGAATCATTAGATGACGATGCCGAATTTGAATTTGATTCCGAGATTTTTGGTGGGGCCATCTCTGCTCCATTTGTGGCAGCAACAGAAAAAGGGTGTCGCCAGGCGCTGGAATCCGGCCCGGTGGCCGGCTACCCGGTGGTTGGCGTCAGAGCAGTTGTGTACGACGGCAAGGAACATCCGGTAGACTCCAAGGAAATCGCCTTCCAGACAGCCGGTCGCGAAGGGTTTAAGCAGGCAATGCTGGGCGCAGGCCCGGTGCTGCTGGAGCCGATCTACGAAGTCTCCGTAACCGTGCCTTCCGACAACATGGGTGACATTTTGGGCGACATGAATACCCGCCGCGCCCGCGTATTGGGGATGGACCAGGAAGGCACCAAAAGCATTGTACGCGCCGAGGTGCCGCTGGCCGAAATGCTCACCTACACGGCCGATTTGCGCTCTATGACCCAGGGACGCGGCGTCTTTGGTATGCAGTTCCTGCGTTACGGCCGTGTGCCCTCCCACCTGCAATCCGATGTCATCGCCAAAGCCAAAGCCGCCGAGGAAGAAAGCTAAGCAATCCCATTTCTTCAGGTTCTTTCGAAATTCATGGGGTTGATGGCACGTCTTGTAGAGTCAAGGCATGCCTTGACTCTACAACAAACATCAACAGGGCGAACCCGAAATGGTTCGTCCTTTTTTATTAGGCGGCAATGGTAAGAATCAGGTTTTGATAGCTGTCCACGGCCGTTTCCCAGCCAGGCGAAATCACCAGCGTCGTATCGTACTGAAAGACAATCGCCGGACCTTGAAATTGATGGCCCGGATGCAGTTTTTCCCGATCGTACAGCGTGGTGGGCAGCGGCCGCTGCCGGAACCAGACCTGTTTTTGCCCTATCATTGCTGCGGCGGCATCTGGCGACCCACTTGCCTCTGGCACAATTTGCGGCGGCTCGACGGGAGCTACGGCCGTTACCCGCAGCGTCACAATTTCCATCATCTCACCCTCTGGCAAACGGTAGCCGTAACGCAATTGGTGGGCTGAATGAAACCGTTCGGTGACGGCCGTCTCACCGCTCACCCAGGGCACCGTCAGCTCATGCGACTGTCCCTGGTAGCGCATATCCAGCCGGTAACTCAGCATGACAGACGATTCCTCATGCCCTTCTGCTGCCATCTCCGCTAAAGCGCGCGCTGCCAGCGGAGCCGCTTCTTGTACGAGCCAATTTTCATCTTCTTCAGTCCAAACTGCCATCGCCCGCATCACCGTTTGCGAATAATCTTTGGTAGGCGCAGCCACCAACATGCCCAGCGCCGACAGCACGCCGGGCACCGGCGGCACCAGCACGCGGGGAATTTGCAAATTTTCGGCCAGATCGCAGGCGTGCAGCGGCCCGGCCCCACCAAACGGCATCAACGTAAAGCGGCGCGGATCATAGCCCCGTTCCACCGAAATGCGGCGGATGGCCCGCTCCATGTTGGCGTTGGCCACCTGAATCACACCCCAGGCGGCCGTTTCTGCATCGGCTACGTTCATTTGCGCGGCCAAATCGGTGAGGGCCTGGCGTGCGGCCGTTTCATCCAGCCGCATTTCGCCACCTAAAAAGCGGTCTGCGTCCAAACGCCCCAGCACCAGATTGGCATCGGTGACGGTGGCCAGTAGATTAAGAGATTGCGACCGGCCGTAACAAGCCGGTCCTGGATTCGCCCCCGCGCTTTCTGGCCCCACCAGCAAAGCGCCGCCCGCATCCACGCCGGCAATGCTGCCGCCACCGGCCCCCACCGTGTGAATGTCTATGACTGGTAGGCGCAGCGGCACGCCGGCAATCTCGCCGCTGGCCGTGGTGGGCAGGCGGCCAGGACAGAGCGCCACGTCGGTGCTGGTGCCGCCCATGTCGAAGGTGATAATCTCCGGAAACCCTGCCTGCTCGGCCACAAAGCGGGCCCCCACCACGCCCCCCGCCGGACCAGACAGCACCGTCCGCGCCGCTTCCTCCCCCGCTGTGCCGGCAGAGATGATGCCGCCGTTACTCTGCATCACCGAAAGGCGGCGCGGCTGCACCCCGGCCGCCAAACGATGCAGGTAGCGGGTCATCAGCGGAGCAACATAAGCATTGATCACGGTTGTCGCCGTGCGTTCGTATTCACGGTACTCGGGCAAAATATCAGAAGAGAGGGAAATGTGCAGATTGTCTTCGCCTGCCTGTTCCTGCAAAAATTGGCGAATCTGGCGCTCATGGGCCGGATGCAAAAAGGAGAAGAGCAGGCAAACGGCCACCGATTCAATCTGTTCCTCTTGAAGCTGCTGCCAGATGGCGGGTAGTTCAGCAAGGTTTAACGGCCGTAATAGTTCACCACTGGCCGTAACACGCTCATCTACCTCCAGGCGCCAGTTAGCCGGCACCAGCGGCGGCGGCTTTTGCGGTACCAGGGCATAGATGTCCGGCCGATTTTGCCGCCCAATAGCCAGCACGTCGGCAAACCCCTTGGTGGTTATGAGCGCCGTACGCGCCCCCTTACGCTCCAGAAGGGCATTGGTGGCTACCGTACTGCCGTGAACAACGGCGGCCGTTTCCGGCACCGCCATCGTGCCCATCCCCATTAAAATTGCTTCGGATGGATCCTGGGGGGTGCTTAGCTGCTTGTGAATTTGGTAGCGGCCGTTTTCCCCCAGCCAGACAAAATCAGTAAAAGTGCCCCCCGTATCGACACCCAATCGCTGCGTCATCATATCTCCATATCCACAGATTACGCAGATTAGCGCAGATTTTTAAAACTGTAACTGCAAAATTTGTGTAAATCTGCAAGCGCAAATTGCGCCGTCTGCGGTTAGTTTTTCCTTTTGCTTAGGTTTTGGTACGCCAGGGTCCAGGCAATGGCGACTACGGTGGTGATGATGCCGCGCACCAGCCAGACCAGCAGCGTAAGGGCAATCAGGGCCAGCCAGGCCACGGCTTGCAGCGCCATTGTATCCGAGTTAGTCAGCGGCGTCAGCCAGGTGAGCAGCGGCGAGGTGACAAGGTTCAGCACGCCCAGCAGCAGCGTTTGCCCACCCCACAGCACCACAATGAGCACAAAAATGTCGCCGAAGTTTTGCCGGATGCGCTGCCATGTCTGGCGCACGGCCGTACGCGGCGATACGTTGTGCAGCACTGCCTCGCGAAATGCCAGCAGCCGGTACCAAAGCGACACCATTCCCACCGGCAGCAGCAGGCCAGCCAGCCCGATCACGCAGGCCAGGCCAAGCCCGGTCGTGGCAAAGACGGTGCCGGCGCTCACTTCGCGGGTGGCAAAGCCGGCCAACACCAGGGATAGGATGAGCACCACCATCATCATGGCCAGCGCGATGAGGAACCAGGGAAAAAATACCAGCAAATCGATGGCCAGGAACCGGCCCAGCCACTGCCGACCCCAGCCAACTGCCCGGCGCAGTGAAATGGATTCGGTTGCGTGGTGGGAAACGGCCGTAATCAACCCCGCCTCCGCCAATAAAGCCACCAGCCAAACCAGTACAAACTGCCCAAACGCAAGCAGCAGCCCTCGTAAAAAGAGCTGCTGTATTTGGGCCAATTCACTGCTAAAAAGCAAGGATTCTACCGATTGCAAATTGGTAAGCTGTGTAAAATCGAGGGCAATTACCTGGCCCAGCCAGACGCGCCGGCCGGTGCCAAACAGACTGCTCAGGCTCATTCCCAACCCCAGCCAGATAAGAAACTGGTGCTGCCGCAGCAGCCGCAGGGAATTAGAGAGCAGGTCTGGTGCCATCAGTCAGATTATGCTGCTTTTTGCAACCCATCTTTTTGGACAAACTGCTGGTAAGCCAGCGTCACCGTGGCAGAACGGTATGCCGTCAGCACTGAGTTAACCGCTGCGGCCACAAGCCCCAGGCAAACCACACCAAAGGCCAATGTAACTGCCTCCACGAGGCCAAAGCTGATTTCGTTGCCTTGAATCGCATCCAAAATAAACGGGCCAGCCGCCAGAAATGCGAATGGAATCGTGAAAACGAGCGTCACCAGGCCAAACAAAAAGCCAATCACCAAAAAAGCAACGATCAGCAAAATGACGTCGCCCACGTTGTCTCGCACCACCTGCCAACCATGCCGGATGCTGGCCACAACACCAAGCTGTTTAAGCAGCAGGCCACGCTGGGCAAATGGATAAATAACCAAAACCAGCAGGCCTAGCGGCACCAGCAAACAGGCAATGATCCCGCCGCACACGCCAACAAGCGCCAAAAATCGCTCCGGTGCGTCGGCAGCGCCATTACCCTGGATAGCGGCAGCAAAGAAGGAAATGCCCAGCCCGGCAAAAATCAAGCCAAAAATGATGAAAGGGGCGTTGAGCAGTAAATTCAAGCCAACCAGACCGCCAAGTCGCTCTACGCCAGCGGAGAAAGCGGTACGAAACGTCATTTTCTCACCGGCCTCGATGCGATCCACAGCTTCAATCATGCCACCCTGAGCCGCCAGCCGGATGAGCCAGAAGACAATGCCCAAAATGAACAGAAAGCAGATCAGACCTAAAATGAGGCCGCCATATTCTGCCCAAAAGTCAGCCATTTCGGCAAACATATCCGTTGGGAAAGGATCGCCGCCTGTTGGTGCTGGCGTCCTGAAGTTGAAGTTACCGCCGGAACTGCCGCCACCACCACCGCCAAGAGCAGCCAAAAAGCCTAAAACAAAAAGAAACTTGTTTTGCCAAACGATCTCCCAGCCACGCCGGAAAAGCTGTCCGTAATCCATTGAAATGCCTCCTAAAAGGTAGGTTCAATCATAAAAAATTGAACTGAAAATCGCCAAAATTGTACGTGTTTCCTTACGCATATGACGGCCGTTCCGTTGCAGCTACTCCCACTCAATCGTCCCCGGCGGCTTGGAGGTGATGTCCAACACCACGCGATTCACACCGGCCACCTCGTTAACAATGCGGCGGCTCACTTTGGCCAGCAAATCGGTGGGCAATCTGGCCCAATCGGCCGTCATAAAATCCTCGGTGGTGACGG